>JBAQRB010000199.1:0-21632 GCA_049295655.1 Rhodocyclaceae bacterium | reverse complement strand
AATAACTTGGACATACGCTGGGGTCGCTTTGGGCGCAGACCAAGGCGCAAGACGCGCGGTTGTGTCATTCACAACAAGCGGCTTGCAACACCGGTGTGCGTCCAAAGCGACCCCAGCCCGAAGGGTTGCTGCGTATTCGGGCGTCTGCTGCGTTGCGAAGCTTGCGAATGGAATAACCATTCGCTGCGCCTCACGCCTTGCATCCATCCCGAATACGCAGCAACGTATGTTCAAGTTATTTATTAGCGAGCCCTAACATGGAAAATCGCTCACACGCCCTGATCGCCGGGCTGTTTACGCTGCTTCTAGTCTGCTCGGCCGCCGCCTCGATCTGGTGGTTTGGCGGCAAGCGCGAGGCCAGCCGTGATTATCTGGTCGTCACCAAACAAAACGTCACCGGCTTGAGTCCGCAAGCGCAGGTACGCTATCGCGGCATCGGCGTCGGCAAGGTTCAGTCGATCCAGCTCGACCCGAAGGATTTGCGCAACATCCTGATTCGCATCAGTGTCAGCGAGGATTTTCCGGTGACCGCCGGAACGACGGCCGAACTCGGATTTCAGGGGATCACCGGCATCGCACATATCCTGCTGGAGGAAACCGGCAGCGACACCAGCCCGTTGCTGCCCAAAAATGGCGAGCTGCCAAGGATCGCCATGCAGCCGTCGCTGATCGAGGAGCTATCGGATCTTGGCGGCGAGACGCTGCGCAATGCGCGCGATTTCCTGTCCAGTGCCAAGCAGGTGCTGAATCCCGAGAATCGGCAGCGTATCGCCAAGACACTGGCCAATCTCGAGGCGACAACCGGCAATGCGCAGGAAACGCTGACCCAGTTGCGCCAGTTGCTGACCCCGGAGAATATTCGCCTGATCAATTCGACCTTGCGTCGTGGCGAGCACGCGGTCGGCGAGCTTGCGCCCTTCCTCAGCGAAGCGCGGGGGCTGGTGGTCCGCCTGCAGGTGGCGAGCGACCGATTCGAGGCGGCGCTCGGCGATCCGGCGAGCGGCGGGGCCGGGGCACTGGCGCCACGCCTGAACGAGTTGAGCGGCGAACTGTCGGCCAACTCGCGTCAGCTCAACCGTGTCCTGCAAGTGCTCGAACAATCGCCGCAGAGCCTTATTTTTGGCGCGCCGCAGGCCGTTCCCGGGCCGGGTGAGAGCGGTTTTGCCGTGCCGGGACCCACAACGAAGAGCGGGGGGCAGCCATGAAAAAAATCGCCATCGTACTTGCCGCGCTGCTGCTCGCCGCCTGCGCGAGCGGCCCCCGCAACGCCGCGCCTGCAACGGTGTACGACTTTGGCCTGCCGGCGCCGCGCCTTGCTGCCGAAGCCGCGTGGTCACGGCTGGCGATCGAAATCAAGGCGCCGCACTGGCTCGATTCGCCGCGTGTCGCCTATCGTCTGGCCTACGACGATCCCTTGCGTTTGCGCGAGTACGCAGGCAGTCGCTGGGCCGGGGCGCCGGCGCAGTTGCTCGGGCAGCGACTGCAGCAGCAACTCGGCACGGTCAGTCCGACCGGCAATGCGGCGGTGGATTGCCTGTTGCGGCTCGATCTGCAGGAATTTTCACAGGTTTTCGATTCACCGCAGGCGAGCCGCGGCGTACTGCAGGTCGAGCTCGGCCTGTTCGATGCCAGGCGCCAGCGTATCGCCGGGCAGCGCATTGTCGTCGAGCGTCCTGCGCCGACGCTCGATGCGCATGGCGGGGTGCTTGTGCTGGTCGCCGCGAGTGATGAACTTGGGAAACGGATTGCCGACTGGCTGGACGCGCCGGTGCGCAAGGCGCTCGCTTGCCGGGCCGGGGCGCCGAAGCCCTGAGGGCCTGGCGGGAATTGCACGGTTTGCGGCGTGTCGTGCAATGGCCTTCTCGTGGCCGGCTTTATAAGATGGGTTTCGAACAACAGCGGCGCCACGTCCGCCAGGAGACCGCATGAAAGCCTTTCAGGATTATTACCCGGAAAACCTCTCGTACTGCTACGGCTGCGGCAGTCGCAACGATCACGGCCACCGGATCAAGACTTTCTGGGAGGGCGAGGAAAGCGTCACGCATTTCACGCCGGAGTCCTTCCATACCGCCGTTCCCGGCTTCGTCTATGGCGGTTTGCTGGCCTCGCTGATCGATTGTCACAGTACCGGCACGGCCGCTGCCGCGATGTATCGTGCCGACGGGCGGGAAATGGACAGTTTGCCGGCTTTCCGCTTCGTTACCGGATCGCTGCAGGTCAGCTATCTTAAACCGACGCCGCTTGGCCATGCGCTCGAGATTCGTGGCCGGGTGCGGGAAATCAAGGGGCGCAAGGTGGTCATTGAATCAACCGTGCTGGTCGATGGCGTCGTGACCGCCAGCGGCGAGGTGGTGGCCATCCAGATGCCCGAGAATTTCGGTGCCTGAGCCGGCGATTGAATCCGAACAACCCCAAGGAGATAAAGATGCAGACCGCAACGCCCGAAGAACCCTACGTCCTGCGTAGCGACAACGACGGTGTCGTTACGCTGATGCTCAACCGCCCGCAGCAGTTCAACTCGCTGTCGAGCGCGATGATTGCCGCGCTGCAGCGCGAGTTGGACGCCATTGCCGCCGACCCGGCGCTGCGCGTCGTGGTGATCGCCGGTGCCGGCAAGGCCTTCTGCGCCGGGCACGATCTCAAGGAGATGCGCGCCAACCACAGCAAGGCCTTCATGCAGGCCCTGTTCAAGCAGTGCGGCAAGCTGATGCTGACCCTCACGCAGATGCCGCAACCGGTGATTGCCCGCATCCACGGCATTGCGACGGCGGCCGGCTGCCAGCTGGTTTCGATGTGCGATCTGGCGGTCGCCGCCGATGTCGCGCGCTTTGCCACGTCGGGAATCAACGTCGGCCTCTTCTGCGCGACGCCGGCGGTCGGCCTGTCGCGCAATCTCGGGCGCAAGCAGGCGCTCGAAATGCTGCTCACCGGTGACTTCATCGACGCGCAGAGCGCGCTGCAGCAGGGACTGGTCAATCGCGTCGTGCCGGGCGAGGCGCTCGATGGCGAAGTCGACAAGCTCACCCAGTCGATTCTCGCCAAATCCTCGGTGGCCGTCGGCATGGGCAAGCAGATGTTCTACAAGCAGCTCGAAATGGGGCTCGATGCCGCCTATCAGTACGCTTCCGAGGTGATGGCCTGCAACATGATGTCGGAGGATGCCGCCGAAGGCATCGATGCCTTCATCGGCAAGCGCAAGGCGGTGTGGCAGGGGCGCTAGTCGAGGCCTGCCTTCGACAAGCTCAGGCCGAATGGGTTTGTGGTTATTGCCAACAAAGCCGTAGAAATCAATTGGGGGCGGTGCCTTTGATTATCAAATGCTGTCTATAGTTGTGCCACATTGATACACTTCTGCCGTTATGCTCACACCATCAGTTGACTCACAATGAAGCGCTGTATTGTTGGTATTCATCGCCCCGATGCGCCTGATGCGCCAGGCCGAGAGCAGTACACGCCGACGGTCTGGTTTCCATCGATGGCGACCATGGCTGCCGTGCTGTCGGAAGACAATCGTGCTTTGCTGCGTATCGTCCGTGACCGGCAACCCAAGTCGCTCACCGAATTGGCTGAGTTGTCCGGTCGGCAGGTGCCCAACTTGTCGCGCACGCTGCGGATGATGGAAGGCTATGGCCTGATGGTGCTGACCAAGAACGCTCGAGAAACCCAGCCTACCGCATTGGCCACCGAGTTTCTCGTGGTACTGGATTGAGCAAGGCTGCAACGATGAACGTCAAACAAAAAGCTGCCAACGAGCTGCTGAATAGGGAGGGAATTGGGAATGGACAAATATCAACTCAGTGAGCGCGATATCTGCACCAAGTTCATCACGCCAGCTATTCAGCAGGCGGGCTGGCAGCAGCACCAATTCCGTGAAGAGGTGAGTCTTACTGATGGTCGTGTCATGGTGCGCGGCAAGCTCGCCGCCCGCATCCGCAACCCCGAAGCCAAAGGCGGCCCGAAGCGTGCCGACTTCGTTCTCTACGCCCGGCCCAGTGTGCCAATCGCTGTTGTTGAAGCCAAACAGGCCAGATTCTCGGTCGGCCACGGCATGCAGCAGGCGCTGACCTATGCCGAAATGCTGGATGCCCCGTTTGCCATCAGTAGCAACGGCGAAGGTTTCCTTCTCCATGACCGGACTGGCCTGACTCAGCCCATTGAACGTGAACTTGCCCTGGGTGCCTTTCCACCCCTTGAAGAACTCTGGCCGGTGTACCTGCAATGGAAAGGACTCGCTGAGCCGGCGGCCGTCAAACTTATCGAGCAACCTTTTTACACCGACGGCAGTGGTCACGAAGCACGCTACTACCAGCGCGTAGCCATCAATCGTGCGATTGAGGCTATCGCCAAGGGCCAGCAGCGCGTGCTGTTGGTCATGGCCACCGGTACTGGCAAGACCTACACCGCGTTCCAGATCATCTGGCGGCTTTGGAAGGCCAAGGCAAAAAAACGCATCCTCTTTTTGGCCGACCGCAACATCCTCGTTGACCAAACCATGCAGCAGGATTTTGCCCCATTTGGCGAAGTTATGCACAAGGTTACCAACCGCGAGATCAAGAAAAACTACGAGATCTACCTTGCGCTCTACCAAGCCGTGACCGGCAAGGAAGAATGGAAGCAGATTTATCGCCAGTTCCCGGCCGACTTCTTCGATCTGATCGTCATCGACGAATGCCACCGGGGCAGCGCGGCCGACGATTCCGCCTGGCGAGAAGTGCTCGATTACTTCAGCAGCGCCACGCACATCGGCCTGACCGCCACGCCGAAAGAAACCAAGGAGGTCAGCAACGCCATCTACTTCGGCGAGCCGATTTACACCTATTCGCTCAAGCAGGGCATCGAAGATGGTTTCCTTGCACCGTATAAAGTCATTCGCATTGCCACCGATGTCGATGCCGTGGGCTACACGCCGGAAAAAAACAAGGTGGAGGTGGTCGCAACGCCAGCCGTCTCTAGCCTCACCGGCATCGCCACTGAACAAAAAGAGGAACCCATGAAAGCCCCGCAAACTGAAGACAAGGTTGCAGCATGAAACTACGCCACCTGCACGTCCATAATTTCCGCTCAGTTATTGACGCCGACATTGAGGTACATGACTACACAATGATCGTCGGCGCCAACAATGCTGGAAAGAGCAATGTCTTGGCGGCGCTACGGGCGTTCTACGAAGACATCAAATGGGCCAATGATGATGCCCCCAAGGTTGGTAAGAGTTCCGAGGAATCATGGGTAGAGCTGGCTTTTTTGCTGACTGACGGTGAGTGGACAGGACTCGCAGACAAATACAAGGAGGTAGCTGCCGATCAAATTCTGACAGTGCGCAGATATTTCGCCTCCAAAGACCGGGTTAAAGCCAATCAGAGCAATATCTACGCGCTGGTCAATGGTGAGCCGGAAGATGGCCTGTTTTACGGAGCAAAGAATGTTGGCACCGCCAAGGTCGGGCGTGTAATTTATATCCCGGCGCTAACCACTGCTGCCGATCAAATGAAGACATCCGGGCCATCGCCATTGCGTGACATGCTGAATTTCATGCTCAAACGTGTGGTGGCGGAAAGTCCTGCTTACAAGGCTGTCGAAAGTGCATTCGGCCAACTCAATGTTGAGGCACGCGGGGAGGACGGTTTTTTGGCCAAGATCGCCAAACCGATCAATGACGCTATCGAACATTGGGGTGTGCGTTTCGATATGTCGGTAAACGCCGTGTCCCCGGACGATATAACCAAAAATTTGGTCAAACACGCTTTTGCCGATGCCATGCTGGGCGAGGCGGCATTTGCACTGGATCGTTACGGCCACGGTTTCCAGCGCTCATTTTTGTATGAGTTGATCAAGCTGGCTCCGTCGTTTGCCGAGGTCAAGAAAAGCGACAAGAAAGAGTTCGATCCGGATTTCACGCTGATATTGTTCGAGGAGCCGGAGGCATTTTTGCACCCGGCCCAGCAGGAGAACATGGCTTATCACCTGCGTCGATTGGGGGCGGGAGATGGGCAGCAGGTCATCATCACCAGCCATTCGCCAATCTTTGTGGGTAAGGTGGCCGATGATCTTTGCCAGGTCGTGCGTGCACGGCGCGAAGGTGGTGTCACGGCATTGGGGCAGATCGGACGATCTGCGGCTCAAGATGTATTTGCAGAAGGACTTGCGTTCAGGAAATGCCTTGAAAATTTCGTGAATAACCCTGGTATTGACGAACCCCAGAAAAGGGAGGCGCGTGATCTGCTCAAGGCTGCGCAACCGGATGAGGAAATCGCCACTCAGGAAGAACGATTCCGTTATCAGCTCTGGCTGGATTCAGAACGCGCGTCGATGTTTTTTGCGGATCGCGTGTTGCTTGTGGAGGGCGCAACGGAGAAAGCCTTGTTCGGTTGGTTGCTGGCGCGTGACTGGCATGAATTGACCAAGCACCGAATCGCCGTAGTCGATGTGATGGGCAAGTACAACTTCCATCGCTACACAACGCTGCTGGAGCAGTTCGGCATTCCTTATGGCTTGATGCTCGATGACGATCAAGACAAGCGGCATCACAAAGCAGTCAACGAGATGTTGTGCAATCAAGTCGGGGAGCAGCGGCTGGCACCGCCTGTATTCATCGCAACGCACATGGAATCATTTCTATGTAAACCGTTACCGGGCCGTAATGACCAAAAGCCAGTGCAGATACTCAGAGAGCTTGAGGCAGGCGGCATCTCGACGGCCAAGCTAGTAGAGTTGAAGCAATCCTTTTGCAAGGCACTGGCCATCAATGAATCATGCCGCCAGCCTGTTTTGAATGAGATGAATTGCTGACATGGTCAAGAAGAAAAAACTCGTCGTCATGGTTTCCTCCACGGTGTACGGCATCGAGGAACTGCTGGAGCGCATCCATGCCATCCTGACCCGTTTCGGCTATGAGGTCTGGATGTCGCACAAGGGCACTGTGCCGGTGATCTCGACCAAAAGTGCATTCGAGAACTGCCTGCACGCCGTTGAGCAGTGCGATCTGTTTTTGAACTTGATAACCACGCACTACGGATCGGGCAGGGAGGACGCTGCATCACGGTCGATTACGCATGAAGAGTTGCTGCACGCCATCGACCTGAACAAGCCGCGCTGGATTCTGGCGCACGATCAAGTGGTGTTTGCACGCACGCTGCTGAGCAACTTGGGTTACGACTCTGCCAAGAAGCGCGCCGAGCTGAAAGTGAAGCCCAACTCCGTGATCAATGATCTGCGGGTGATCGACATGTACGAGGCGGCCATCCGCCACGAGGTGCAAGTCGCCGACCGCAAAGGCAACTGGGTGCAAAAATTTGTGACCGCCGATGACGCTCAGTTGTACGCCAGCGCCCAGTTCTACCGCTATCAGGAGGTGGAGCGTTTCCTCGAAGAGCATTTTGAAGATCAGGCTGCGGTGGCGCAGCGCGTTGCGCAGGAGAAAAAGCCATGATTCCGGACCTCATCAGGAAGCAAATCCGCCAGGGTGAAGGCAATGGCACCGAATTCAAGTCCGACATCCGCAACCTGGAAACCATAGCCAGAACGGTCTGCGCGTTTTTGAACACGCTGGGCGGCACGGTATTTTGTGGCGTGGATGATAAGGGCCGACTCGTTGGTGTGGAGGGTGCCAAAGACCACCTCCAGATTATTCATGCCTATCTGCTGGAGAGCATCACCCCCAAAGCGTTGTTCACGGTCAATGTCGACGATGAAGACGGAAAATTCATTGTTTCGATTGAGGTACCAGAGGGAAAAGACCGCCCGTATGTTTTTGCTGGCAGCGTCTATGTGCGTGAGGGTAGTAGCACGCGGATGGCTGACGCTGAAAAACTGCGCGACATGGTTCAGTCGAAATCTGTAGCGGCCGAGCGTTGGGAGCGACGGCCGTCGATGGCCATGGAAGAAGAGGATCTGGATCGGGACGAGATTCGCCGCACGGCACAGCAGGCCAGGGAATCTGGCCGCTTCGCTTTTGCTAACGATGCTGACGATATTGCGGTTTTGCAGGCGCTGGCCGTTTATTCAGCAAAAGGTTTTACCCAGGCAGCCGACGTGCTGTTTGCAAAAAAACCGGCGCTCCGTCACCCGCAAACCCGGGTTCGAGTCACCCGCTTTGCATCGGACAAAAGCGGCGATGCCTATCTGGATGATCGGCTGCTGCAGGGGCCGCTGGTCAATGTGTTTGAGCAGGCCTTTGAAATTCTGTCGCAGCACGTTCGCTGGGAGGCTCGTTTCCAGTCTGGCGATGTGCGCCGCGCTGATCGTCCGGAGTACCCTTTCGAGGCCTTGCGCGAGGGTTTGGTCAATGCGTTTGCGCACCGTGACTATTCCGGGTTTTCCGGAGGCGTGACGGTGGGCATCTATCCGAATCGAATCGAGATCTGGAATTCCGGGCACTTCCCCGAGGGGCTGCTACCTTCTGACCTAAAGAAAAACCATCCCTCGCTACCAACCAATCCGGACATCGCTCACGTGTTCTACCTGCGTGGTTTGATGGAACGCATCGGGCGCGGTGGTCAGTTGATCATCAATGCCTGCCAGGATCACGGCCTGCCAGCGCCCAAGTGGGTCGATCGGCCAACCGGTGTCACGCTCACGATTTTTGGGCGGGCAGGGCATGAGGCAGAACTCCTATCACCCAATTTCCGACAGCAAGCCTTGCTGGCACAATTGGGACGTGGGGAACAAATTCGTCCTGGCGAATACCACCAGCGGTTTGCAACGGATGTCTCAGATCGGCAGGCACGCCGTGACTTGGTCGATTTGGAGGAAGCGGGCTTGCTATTGCGTATTGGCAAAGGTGCCGGGACGCTTTTCCAGCGAACAGACCGGACATGGCCGGACGGCAACCGGACATGATCCGGCCATCAATCGCCTCTCGGCCTACGCGTGGAGAAAGTGACTAACTCACTGCCAGGAAAAGAAAAACTATATTTTTTGGCCGAAGGGCATTCTGATTGAAAGTGCCGAACCGGACATAACCGGACATCGGCGATATCTCGTACCCACCAACGACACGTAGGCTGTGAAAAGTGCTTTACCTCCTTGTTTTCACGGCCTCTCAACCGGCCGCCGGCTTGCGGAAGACGTCGCGGCGCGCCGCTTCGCTGACGGCGACGATGGCCGGATGGGTGAGCCGCCGTTCGGTGGTGATGGCGTAGAGTTGTTCGATCACCGCGTCGATGTGGCCGATCTCGATTACGTCGTGTTGCCGGCAGACGTGTTCGGCAATGGCCGTCGGTGCGACGAACAGCCCCGCACCGGCCTGTCCGAAGGCCTTGATCATCGCGCTGTCGTCGAATTCGCCGACGATGTGCGGGCGCAGGCTGTTGGCGTCGAGCCAGTGGATCAGCCGCGGGCGGATCGCGATGTCTTCGCCGGGCAGCAGAAAGGGCGCGTTGTTGAGCAGCGCCGGGAATTTTCCCGGCAGTTTCCCGGCGAGTTGCCGCGTCGAGAATACCGTCAGTCCGCTTTCGCCGAGCAGGTGACTGTAGCCGCGCACGTTGAGGTTGGTCGGCATCGAGCGGTCGGCCATCACCATGTCGAGGCGATGCACCGCGAGGTCGGCGAGCAGTGGCGCGAGGCGCCCCTCGCGACAGATCAGGCGCACCGGTTCGGCCAGATGCAGCGCTGGTTCGAGCATCTGGCAGGCGATTGATTTCGATACCGAATCGGCAATCCCGATTTTGAACGGCAAGGTCTTTTTCGTTGTCCGATCATGCAGTACGTTGGCCAGTTCGTCGCCAATCGCGAAGATTTCCTCTGCGTAGCCGAGGATGTGCCGCCCGTCGTCGGTCAGTTCCAGGCCGCGCCCGGCGCGGCGCAGCAATTTCAGCCCCAGGGTTTCCTCGAATTCGCGCAGCTGCCCGCTGATCGACTGCGGCGTCAGGTTCAGTTGCTCGCCGGCGCGCGCAATGCTGCCGGTCTTGGCCACCATCCAGAAGTAGCGCAGGTGCTTGAAATTCAGTGTGCTCATACCATCTTCCTTGGTGGGGGCTCGTCCGCCGCTTTAATACATCGAAAATATCGATGTGTTTCTAAATTATATTCGACTTGTTCGATGTGTTGTTTCTCACTAGAATTTTCCGTCTGAAGCCGTGCGCCTGTGTTCGGGCGTATTTTTCCGGCCGTGTAACTGTCGTGCGCTGAAAGCGCTTTCGATAATCAAGGAGACCTTCGCCATGAAACGTATCCTGCTTTTCCTTGCGACCAACCTGGCCATCGTGCTGGTGCTGTCGTTCACCCTGCGCCTGCTGGGCGTCGCGCCTTATCTTTCGGCGTCGGGCATCAACCTGGGCAGCCTGCTGGTTTTTGCCGCCGTGATGGGGATGGGCGGCTCGTTCATTTCGCTGGCCATTTCGAAGTGGAGCGCCAAGCGCATGGTCGGTGCCCGCGTCATCGAGAATCCAGAGAATTCCAGCGAGTTCTGGCTGGTTGAAACGGTGCGCCGGCAGGCGCAGCAGGCCGGCATCGGGATGCCCGAAGTGGCGATCTTCGACTCGCCCGACGTCAATGCCTTCGCCACCGGGATGAGCCGGAACAGCGCGCTGGTCGCGGTTTCCAGCGGCTTGCTGGCGGCCATGACGCGCGAGGAAGCCGAAGCGGTGCTGGCGCATGAAGTCTCGCACGTGGCGAACGGCGACATGGTGACGCTGGCGCTGATCCAGGGCGTCGTCAATACCTTCGTGATGTTCCTCTCGCGCGTCGTCGGTTATCTGGTCGACAAGATCGTTTTCAAGACCGAGCGCGGCACCGGCCCGGCCTATTTCGTGACGATGATCGTCGCCGAACTGGTGCTCGGCGTCCTCGCCTCGATCATCGTCATGTGGTTCTCGCGCCGGCGCGAGTTCGTTGCCGATGCCGGCGGTGCCGCACTGGCCGGGCGCGGCGCGATGATTGCGGCGCTCGAACGCCTCAAGGCGCAGCAGATGCCACTGCCGTTGCCCGGAAAAATGGATGCCTTCGGCATCTCCGGTGGCGTTGCTTCTGGCTTCACGCGCTTGTTCATGAGCCACCCGCCGCTCGAAGAGCGTATCGCGACGCTCAGGCAGCAACGCTAGGCCGACAACGGCCGGGCGCCGCAAACGCCAGCCGCCCCCGATTCCGCATAACCCCCGATTGCCCTGCGGCCGACCCCGGCTGCAGGGCACGCATGACCTTTGATTCGAGCATTCCCGAAAATGAAACCACAGCGCATTCGAACGATGCCCGTCCCGACCCGATCGCCCGTCCGTTCATGGCTGCTGGTGCTGGCCATGCTGGCCGCGCCAATGGCCGGCGCGGCACCGCTGACCCTCAATGAAGCCTTGCGCCTCGCCGCGCTGCACAGTCCGCAGCTTGCTGCGGCAAGGGCGCAGGAAAGCGGTGCGCAGGCCGCGCTGGAGACGGCGCAGGCCTATCCCAACCCGGAAATTGAAATTGGTTCCGGGCAAGTTCGGCCGCGCCAGCTTGGTGGTGTCAGCGGACGCAGCGAGTTGCTCGGCGTTGCGCAGCAGTTCGAACTGCCTTCGCTGCGCGAGGCGCGGCGGCAGGCTGCGCAAGCCGGTATCGTGGTTGGCGCGGCGGCGCTGCGTGAGGTGCAGATCAACCAGCACGGTGCGGTGAAGCAGGCTTTTTTCGACGTCCTGCGCCGTCAGGAAGAGGCTCGCCTGGCCAGCGAAAACCATGCTCTGCTGCTGCAGATCCGTAACCGCGTCAAGATCAAGGTCGATGTCGGCGAGTCGCCGCGTTACGAGCTGGTCAAGTCCGAGGCCGAGGCGCTGGCGGCGCAAAGCGCGGCCAGCAGCGCCGGGCTGCGCGTGACGCAGTCCCGCGACCGCCTGCGTACGCTGATCGGCGCACCGCTTGCCGATGCTTTCGAGGTCGCTGCCGAGCCGGCTCCGGCCAGCGATCTGCCGCCGCTCGATGCGCTGCGTCGCGATTTGCTGGCGCGCCAGCCCCTGCTCAGGGTCGCCGAAGCCGAGACCCGTCGTGCCGAGGCGCGGCTCGAACAGGAGCGTGCCGCGCGCCTGCCGCAGCCGACCGTTCGCCTGAGTAGCGAGCGCGACGCGGAGACCAGTCAGTGGCGTGTTGCGCTGGTCCTGCCGCTGCCCTTGTGGAATCGCCGTGCCGGTCCGATCGGCGAAGCCGTTGCCGGCGTGCATCGGGCCGAGGCGGAGTCGCGGCAGGTTCATCTCGGCCTGCTCGCCGAACTCGACCAGGCTTATGGCCGCTACCAGATCGCCAGGGGGCAGGTGCAGACCTTCGAATCCGGCCTGCTCAAGGAGGCCGAAAGCGCGATGAAGGTTGCCGAGGCCGCCTATCGCTTCGGCGAGCGCGGCATTCTCGACTACCTCGACGCCCAGCGTGTCCTGCGCACGACCCGGGTCGACTTCCTCAATGCCCGTTATGAACTGCAAGCCGCGCTGATCGACATCGAGCGTCTGCGTGCCACACCTGTTACCGGAGAAACCCCATGAAGCGCCCGTTCTTGTCCCTTGTCCTGCTGATCGCTCTCGCCGCTGCACTGGGCGGCTGTGGCGACAAGACATCGCCCACGGCCGCAGCGGCCCCGGCCGACCCTTTGCTGGTCGAGGTGCAGGCCGACTTTCTGCCGCGCCTGACGATTGCTCCCGCTGGTGAGGGTGAGGCCAGTGAGACCTTGCGCGTCCCGGCCCGGATCGAGGTCGACGAGCAGCGCGTCGCGCGCATCGGCGCCGCCGTGACCGGTCGCCTGACGAAGATCAACGCCACCCTAGGCCAGCGTGTGCAGCGTGGCGAGCAACTGGCAACCTTGCACAGCGCCGAGCTGTCGAGCGCCCAGCTGGCCTATCTCAAGGCGCTGTCGCAGGCGAAATTGCAGCACAGTGCGGTGGCGCGCGCACGGCTGCTGTTCGCCTCCGACGTGATCGGCGCGGCCGAGCTGCAGAAGCGCGAAAGCGAACTGGCGCAGGCCGAGGCCGAACGGCAGGCGGCGCATGGCCAGCTCAGCGTGCTCGGGATGACCGAGCGCGCGATTGTCACGCTGGCGACGACGCGCAGCGTGCATTCGCTGTCATCGATCAGCGCAACGCTCGATGGTGTCGTGATCGAGCGCAAGGTGACGGTAGGACAGGTCGTGCAGCCGGCCGATGCGCTCTTTACCGTGGCCGATCTGTCGCACGTCTGGCTGGTCGCCGAGGTGCCCGAGCAGCAGGCGGCGCTGGTTCGCCGGGGCGAGTCGGCGCAGGCCGAGATTCCGGCCCTGAACGGAAAACGGATCGAGGGACAGCTGATTTTCGTCGCCGATACGGTCAATCCCGAGCGGCGCACGGTCACCGTGCGCATGGATGTGGCCAATCCGGAACGCCTGTTGAAGCCCGAAATGCTCGCCTCGATGCTGATCCAGGGCGCGCCGCAGCGCCGCCTCCTGGTGCCGGCCGCCGCGGTGGTGCGCGAGGAGAACAAGGATCATGTCTTTGTCCAGGTCGATGCGCAGCGCTTCCTGTTGCGCACCGTCGTCCTCGGGCAGGAAAGCAACGGCATGCTGCCGGTGAAGGGCGGGCTGAAGAGCGGCGAGTCGATCGTCAGCGAGGGAGCGTTCCATCTGAACAACGAGCGCAAGCGCAGGGAACTGGAAGGCTGACATGCTGGAATCACTGATTCGCGCGGCGCTCAAGCAGCGCCTGGTGGTGGCCGTGATTGCCGTCTGCCTGGTCGCCTTCGGGCTCGATGCGACGCGCAAGCTGTCGGTCGATGCTTTTCCCGACGTGACCAACGTCCAGGTGCAGATCGCCACCGAGGCGCGCGGGCGCTCGCCCGAGGAGGTCGAACGCTTCGTTACCGTACCGCTCGAAATGGCGATGACCGGGCTGCCGGGGCTCGAGGAGATGCGCTCGCTGAACAAGCCGGGCCTGTCGCTGATCACGCTGGTGTTCACCGAGGCGACCGACGTCTATTTCGCGCGCCAGCTGGTCATGGAGCGCCTGATCGAGGTCGCCGGACGCATGCCGCAGGGCGTCACGCCGACGCTCGGGCCGCTCTCCACCGGTCTGGGCGAGGTTTACCAGTACACGCTGGAACGCAGCGACGACGGCGACAAGGTGCTCTCGGTCGAGGAACTCACCCGGCGCCGGATCGCCCAGGACTGGGTCGTCCGTCCCTTGCTGCGCGGCATCGCCGGCGTCGCCGAGATCAACTCGCAGGGCGGTTACGTCAAGCAGTACCAGGCGCTGGTCAACCCCGACCGTATGCGCCATTACAAGATTGCGCTGCAGGATGTCTACCAGGCGCTGGCCCGCAACAACGCCAACTCCGGCGGCGGCGTGCTGCCGCATTATGCCGAGCAGTACCTGATCCGCGGTGTCGGTCTGATCAAGGATCTCGACGACATGCGCAGCATCGTGCTCAAGGCACAGGATGGGGTACCGGTGCTGTTGCGCGATGTGGCCGAGGTCAGCATCGGGCAGGAGGTGCGCTATGGCGCCTTGCTCAAGAACGGCGTGACCGAGTCGGTCGGCGGCATCGTGATGATGATCCGCGCCGGCAACGCCAAGGAGGTGGTCTCGCGCATCAAGGACCGGGTTAGCGAAATCAACAACAAGGGGATGCTGCCCGACGGCCTGAAAATCGTTCCGTACTACGACCGCAGCGAACTGGTCGACGCCGCGCTCGACACCGTGGTGAAGGTGCTGATCGAGGGCGTGTTGTTGGTCATCATCGTGCTCTTCCTGTTCCTTGGCGACCTGCGCTCGTCGCTGGTCGTCGTCGCCTCGCTGGTCCTGACGCCGCTGATCACCTTCATGGTGATGAACCGCTACGGGCTGTCGGCCAACCTGATGTCGCTCGGCGGGCTGGCGATCGCCACCGGCCTGATCGTTGATGGCTCGGTGGTCGTTGTCGAGAACGTCTTCCAGCGCCTGGCCGAGAACAAGGGCCGGGGCTTGAGCCGGGTACGCGTCGTGCTCGACGCGGCGAGCGAGGTGGGAACACCGGTCATTTTCGGCGTCTCGATCATCATCCTCGTCTTCCTGCCGCTGATGACGCTGCAGGGCATGGAGGGCAAGATGTTCGCGCCGCTCGCCTTCACCATCGCGATTGCCCTGTTCGTCTCGCTGGTTCTCGCGCTGACGCTGACGCCGGTGCTCTGTTCCTACCTGCTGGTCGGCAAGGACGAGCACGATACCCGCCTCGTCGCGCTGGCCAAGAAACCCTATCTGCGCCTGCTCGACTGGACGCTGGCCAACGGCCGGAAAACCATCGTCGCCGCTGCGGCCGTGTTTGCTGGGACGCTGCTCTTGTTGCCTTTCCTCGGCACGGCTTTCATCCCCGAGATGAAGGAGGGGTCTATCGTTCCGGGCATCAATCGCGTGCCGAACATTTCGCTCGAGGAATCGATCAAGCTGGAAATGGAGGCGATGCGTCTCGTCATGCAGGTGCCCGGCGTGAAGTCGGCGATCTCCGGCGTCGGGCGCGGCGAGAGTCCGGCCGACGCGCAGGGCCAGAACGAGTCGACGCCGATCGTCAGCCTCAAGCCGCGCAGCGAATGGCCCAAGGGCTGGACGCAGGACGAGATCGCCGCGGCGATCCGGGAGAAACTGATGGCGCTGCCGGGCGTGCAGATCGTCATGGCGCAGCCGATTTCCGACCGCGTCGACGAGATGGTCACCGGTGTGCGTTCCGACGTCGCGATCAAGCTGTTCGGCGACGACATCGAGGTGCTCAAGCAGAAGGCCGACGCCATCGCCAGGATCGCCACGTCGGTCAAGGGCGCGCAGGATCTGAAGGTCGAGCGGGTCACCGGGCAGCAGTACCTGTCGATCGAGATCGACCGGCAGGCCATCGCCCGACACGGCCTGAACGTGTCGGACATCCACGACGTGATCGAGGCGGCGATTGGTGGCCGCACGGCGACCGAGATTTTCGAGGGCGAACGCCGCTTCGGCGCGGTGGTACGCCTGCCCGAAAAGTTCCGCGGCGACGTCGAGACGATCCGCGACTTGCTGGTCAGTTCGCCGGGCGGTGCCTTGCTGGCGCTGGAAAGCCTCGCGCAGATCCGCGTTGTGGACGGCCCGGCGCAGATCAGCCGAGAAAAGGCCAAGCGCCGCATCGTCGTCGGCGTCAACGTGAAGGACCGCGATCTGGGCAGTTTCGTCGCCGAGTTGCAGCAGGTGGTCGATAGCCGGGTCAAGCTGCCCGAGGGCTACTATCTGGAGTGGGGTGGCCAGTTCCAGAACATGGAGCGGGCGATGGGCCACCTGACGGTGATCGTTCCGGTGACGATCGCGGCGATCTTTTTCCTGCTCTTCCTGCTTTTCGGCTCGCTGCGCTACGCTGCACTGATCATCCTAGTCCTGCCCTTTGCCTCGATCGGCGGCGTCATTGCGCTGTTCGTCACCGGCGAGTACCTGTCGGTGCCGGCATCGGTCGGTTTCATTGCGCTGTGGGGGATCGCGGTGCTCAACGGCGTCGTGCTGGTCTCCTATATCAGGAGCCTGCGCGACGAAGGTCTGAGCCAGACCGAAGCGGTGGTGCAGGGTTGCCGGCAGCGCTTCCGGCCGGTGCTGATGACGGCGACGGTGGCCATGCTCGGACTAATCCCGATGCTCTTCGCCAGCGGGCCGGGGTCGGAAGTGCAGCGGCCGCTGGCGATCGTCGTGATCGGCGGGCTGATTACCTCGACGCTGCTGACCCTGGTCGTGTTGCCGACGCTGTATAAATGGTTCGAGGAAAAGCCCGTCGAGGCCTAGGAGACAAGTCATGAAAGAAATCAAAGCCATCGTGCGGCCGAACCGTCTGCACAAGATTCGCGATGCCTTCCGCCAGTTGCCCGGGTTCCCCGGGATGAACGTGACGCACGTCGAGGGATGCAGCGCGCACGCAGGAACCGAGCGGCATGACACCTTGAAGGAGGAGTTGACCGACTTCAGCAAAAAACTGCGTATCGAGATCGTTGCGCCAGACGAGATGCTGCCCGACATTCTGCGCATCATCCAGCGCAACGCCCATACGGGTCAGTCGGGCGACGGCGTGTTGTGGGTCACCGAGGTCAGCGAGTTCATCCGGCTGTGCCAGCCTGAGGGCTGATCGGGGCATTTCTGCCGGAAGCAAGAACCATTTGCGCCATTGTGCGGTCCGAGGAACGCCTTGTCCGGCTGCAGAGAGCGATCTGCGGCCTTTCTCAACCTTCTTTCCGGTATCGACCATGAAATTTGTTTTGCGCGCCTTCTTCAAGACCCTGCGTATCGTCATTGGCCCCCTGTTGCTGCTCTGGGAGTTTTTAACCCGCCCGCAAGGCGTAAAGCGCCTGCCTGCGGTTCAGGAAAAGGTCGATCGGCAGTGCGACGACATCGTTCTCTACCAGTACGTGACCTGTCCATTCTGCATCAAGGTCCGGCAGGAAATGCGCCGTCTGTCGCTGGGCATCGAACGGCGGGACGCGCAGCCGGCGGGCGTTCATCGCGAGGCGCTGGTGTGTGGCGGTGGGCAGGCCAAGGTGCCTTGCCTGAAAATTACCGATCAGGCGGGGAACAGCCAGTGGATGTATGAGTCGGGTGAGATCATCGCTTATCTGCGCGGGCGGTTTGCCGCGTAGGCTTACCTGAGCGTCAGCCGGAAGCCGTCGTGCGGCTCGATCAGTTCGGCGGTGTCCTCGATGAACAGGTGGTCCAGCATCAGGCGCACCTTGGCGACCATGAATACCGAGAGGATCTCGCTGTTCTCCAGAACCAGTTCCTCGCCGCCTTTCATCGCCTGGGTCAGCGGCCCGTAGTGGAACATCAGGCGTTGCCCTTCCCAGTGTTCGTTGCCGATCAGTTCGTCAAGATCGGTCCGGTCGGTACAGGTATGCATCATGATGTTTCTCCACGGAGCGAGATGCTCATGCTCCTTAACGGATACACATGGAAAAAGGTTGAGGGAATCGTTATCGCTTGAGCGGATTTTCAGGCCGGCAGGTTAAGTCCGTTCAATGCCTCGCCACGGCAAGCTAGGCCAAAAGAACGGTTTCCGATCAGCGGCGCGCCGCTTTGCGCGTCGGCCGGTATTTCTTGAAAACCGTCCGTGCGTCGAGTTCGGCGCGCTCCTGCGTGCAGAGGGTCGGGTCGTCGTCGTGCCCGCTGAAGAAATCGTCGGCCTGCGCACGCATGACCAGTGCGATGGCGGCTTCGTCTTCCAGCGTGTAGATCTCGGTGATCAGGGTGACGACTTCGTCAAGGTGTTCTTCGTAGGTCATTGCAGTGTTCCTCTCATGCTCAGGCGGATGGATGCTGACCAGATGCCATCGACCGGGTTGAGCCACGAGCGCTCCTCGACGTGAAAGCCGATGCGCTCCAGTTTTTCCTGCATGCTGCCGATAGTGGATTCGAGCGAAGCGTCTTTGCCCACGATGAAGTGTTCTGTTTGCATGGAAGATGTCCGACGTTGCGCTGGGGCAGAAAATGGAGATCCGGCAGCGCTGCTGCCGTATGGCTGCGCGCAGCATAAAGAGGCAGTACCTGCCTGTCCATGATTAATCGCAGAAAAGGGCGTTCTCCTGCCGCAGTTGTCGCTTGCTTTGTGCCAGAATGCTCTGCTTGACCTTCGATTCGTCTCTTCGGCGCTAAGTGCGCGCCAGCTACGCTTTCGTGCTGGACCTTCTTAATATTCCCAGGAGTTTTGTGCCGTGTTTTCAGCTGTGTTCAAGGAACTGGGGAAGCAAGCGGGAGAGCTGGCCAACGCGGCGAAGACCCGCGAGTTCTGGATCTATGTTGCCGTGATTTTCGTGCTGCTCACCGTCGCGCTGGCCGGTCTTTATCTGGCCGCCGGTTTTGATCCGCTGACCCGCGACCAACTCAAAATGGCCGCCTCATGCCGAACTGGCGAGGGGCAAATCGCCACAATCATCGTCGGCTTGTTCGCTTTCGGTATTGCCTGCGTATTTACGCTCGGTGAAGTCGTGCAATGGGTTGAGGAAAAACGGCGGTCGCGTGCACCCGGTCGGCGCGCGGCAAAGCTCAGCTACTGGCGGCCTATCCTGCATGTTGCAGGTACGCTGCTGCTTGGCGCGATCGGTTTCGTCCTGATGTCGGTGTGGTGTTCCTGAACCGGTTTTTGTGACGCGGTCGATTGAGCCGAATCTTCGATTGGCGGCACCTGCCTCTACCTGCCGTCCGTGAATAAAGTTCGAGCAGTACGCTGTGCTGTGCCTGGCAAGCGCCGGCTAGTCGCCGCCGATCGTTCCAACCTTGTTGCGGGAAGTATTGCCTTGGCCAACCGAGACTGCGTTGAGGTTTTTGGCTTGCGCATTGATTTTTGTATTGCCTTGAATCTGAGTGTCTGTATTCGCTGCTGCGGCAGAGTTTTTGGGCGTATTGCTTTCAGCGGGCGTGCTGCTGTTGATGTTCTGCGCACTGCTTGTTTGTGCGCTGCCCTGAATGTGAACACCCTGCGGGTTGCTCGAACGCTGCACATTTTCTGCGCCTTGTTGTGCAAGCACGGCGCTCGTTGAGATAACGAGGGCGGATGCCAAAACAATTTTGTGCATGGCGGGGGTGCCTCAATATGATGTGTGGGGAACATAAAAAAACCCCAGAGGGCAATATCCTTCCCCTGGGGCTTTTGCGGCTGGAGCTTACTTGCCGCCGACAGTGCCGATGTCATTGGTTGCGGTGTTGTTCTTGCCAACCGCGACTGCATTGACATTCTTGGCGCTAGCCTTGATGTTGGTATTGCCTTGAATTTGCGTACCACCCTTGATGGCGCCAACCGCGTTCTTGGCGGTGTTGCCTTCGCCAACCGCAACGGCGTTAACGTTCTCGGCGGTTGCCTTGATGTTGGTATTGCCCTGAATCTGGGTAGCGTTAGGATTGCTCGAACTCATCGACTTTGCGCCGCCGGAAGCTTGAGCAAAAGCAAGGGTGGAAGTAGCCATGACGGCGATAACGAACAGTGATTTACGCATAGTGTAGACCTCTCTTGTTGGTGATAAAAGACCCCTTGCGAACCCCTCGCGTCGGGGGTGCTGCTCAAAACACCGCTTAACCGATGATGCGGAACTGCACTCTCCGGTTCTTTGGATTCGTTGCGATCATGCCTTCCAGCGGTTCGCTGAAGCCCTTGCCAACCGGCATGAGCCGGGCTGCTTCGATACGATATTGATCGATCAGATAGTTGACGACAGAGTAGGCCCGTTCGCGAGATAGCGCATTATTGCGGGCAGGGCTGCCTGAAGCATCCGTATGCCCTTCAACCAGCAAGCGAACCCCCGCATCCTTCTGCATCAGGCCGGCAATCGATTCCAGGAAGGGAACCGATTCCGGGAGAATTTCCGAGCTATTGACCCGAAAATTGATCGGGAAAGCAATGGCTTTTTCGCCAACCTGCATTGCCTGTTGCCTGGCTGGTGCAGGCTGCTGAGGCTTTTGCGAGGCCTGCGCCGGTTGGTAATCTGTTTGGGGGGGCGGAGAGGGAGGGGCGGGAGCCGCTTCCTGCTGTGCGGGCGCCGAGTCACCGAAGACGATGGAACGCGTCCTCAGCTTCTTCTTGCCGTCCATCGCATCGCTACCGGTCAACTGGCGTTGCAATTCCTCGACGCTGGGGGCCTTGTCGTAGACGGTTACATCGCCGGCAGTTGCCAAGCCAGAAGCAAAAAACAACAATCCGGCCATAAAACCAAATCCATGAACCGATTTCCTACTTGCAAACATTGATAATCTCCTTTGAGGTGACGATCACCTCTTTGGCATTTTTTTGACCGGGCTGCGTTGAACCAATGTTCATGTTGCATGTACCCGCTTTTTTGCTGCCAATGTTTACCTGGCTCTGTTGCTGCTGCCGTGTGTAACCATCGGTGTCGCCGCTCTGCTGGTAACCGCGGGCCAGCGCTCTGTTGACCTTCGTCTGGCCTGATGTGTTGAGGTGCGTCCCTTTGTTGATTTCCGCCATTGCCGGCGTGGCGAGGAGGATTGACAGCACCATTGTCAGGATGCCTGCGGTCCTGGGAATAAACTGATTTAGCATTGATGCCCCCTCTGGATTATTTGCAGTCCGGATCGGCGCCCTTGACACCGATGTTGATGCAGCCTTTTTTGCCCCTACCCGTCACGACATTGGAAACATTCTTAACGTCAACGGTCACGTTGCTGCCGTCCCGCGTACCGCTTTTTACACTCCCGATGTTCGTCCGCGCCACGTTCCCGCTGCCGCTGGCAATGGTGTTTATGTTTTCGGCATTGACATTGATATTTGTGTTGCCTCGAACAGCGCCGCCCTGCGTTTGCGCCTGCGCAAAAGGGATAAGTGCCGTTAGGCTGATCACGAATAGAAAACAGGATAACAAATGCTTTTTCATCTTGCGCAATCTCCTGAAAATTCTTCAGCACTACCCATTTTGCTACGCTTCAGTATAGGTACTGGCAGCATTTCCTACAAGCCCGAATGACTTCCATAACGCATGTTGCGTTGTTTGGTTGACCTGTGTCAAGATGCCCAAAAAGATAGGCGAGACTGGGAAACTCCAGTCATTTTTCCCTGAAATAAGTCGCTATCCTGACAGTGTGTTTGCATTATTTTTTGAGGGTGCCGCAATGGTCTGCGTATTTGAAAAGTCCCGGCGTACTGTCGCCGGCCTATGTATAACCAGCATGCTTTCGGCTTGTGTTACCGATGCGCCAAGGCCTGAAACAGCGACCGTTGTTGCTGCCGTCAAGACTCCCGTAACC
>JBAQRB010000198.1:0-13871 GCA_049295655.1 Rhodocyclaceae bacterium | reverse complement strand
TCATGAATTCGCTGGTGAACACGCCGAACGGCGGCATGCCGAGAATCGCCAGCGAACCGAGCATCAGGCCCCAGCCGACGGTCGGCGAGAGCTTGATCAGGCCCTTGATGTCGTCGATCAGCTGCGTTCCGGCCTTCTGCGCGGCGTGGCCGACGGCGAAGAAGATTGCCGACTTGGTCAGCGAATGGACGGTCATGTGCAGCAGGGCGGCGAAGTTGGCGACCGGGCCGCCCATGCCGAAGGCGAAGGTAATGAGCCCCATGTGCTCGATCGACGAGTAGCCGAACAGGCGCTTGATGTCCTTCTGCCGGCTCAGGTAGAAGGCGGCGACGACGACCGAGAGCAGGCCGAAGCCCATCATCAGGTTGCCGGCGAAATGTGTCGGCAGCGCACCGTCGACCAGCACCTTGCAGCGGATGATGGCGTACAGCGCGACGTTGAGCAGCAGGCCGGAGAGCACGGCGGAAACCGGCGTCGGGCCTTCGGCGTGGGCATCGGGTAGCCAGTTGTGTAGCGGCACAAGGCCGGTCTTGGTACCGTAGCCGACGAGCAGGAAAACGAAAGCGAGCGAGAGGACGGTCGGTTCGAGCTGACCCTTGACGCCATTAAGATGGGTCCACAGCAAGGCGCCGCCCTCGTGTCCAAGAACGCGTTCGGCGGCGAAGTAGAGCAGGATCGTGCCGAACAGCGCCTGCGCGATGCCGACGCCGCACAGGATGAAGTACTTCCACGCCGCCTCGAGACTGGCCGGCGTGCGGTAGAGTGCGACGAGCAGCACGGTGGTCAGCGTCGCCGCTTCCATCGAGACCCACAGGATGCCGAGATTGTTGGTCGACAGCGCGGTCAGCATGGTGCCCATGAACAGCTGGTACATGCTGTGGTAGAGGCGCAGGCGGCCGGTGGTCAGGCGGCCGTGGTCGTGCTCGATACGCATGTAGGGGCGCGAGAAGAGCGCGGTGCTGAAACCGACCAGCGCGGTCAGCGTGATCAGGAAGACGTTGAGCGGGTCGACAAAAAACTGCTCGTCGAACAGCGTCAGCGGCCCGCCGTCAACGACCCGCGCGGTCAGCAGGCCAGCGGCGATCAGCGTGACCAGGCTGCCGGCCGCATTGACTTCGGCGGCGCCGCGCCAGTGGCCGATCAGCGCCAGCAGCAAGCCGGTGGCGAAGGGGGTGGCGAGAACGAAGGCGAGTTCTAGCATCGGCAGCGTCCTGGAAGAAACCGTTTAACCACAACGAGCACAACGGGCACAACGAGATCCATTTCCAGACTGGCTTTGCTAACGCCCCAAGCAGAAATTTCAAGCTTCTGCTTTTCGTTGTGTCCGTTGTGCCCGTTGTGGCTGATTGCAGTTTTTAAAATCATTCCTCGCGCACCTTTTCCATGTGGCGGATGTCGAGGCTGTCGAACTGTTCGCGGATCTGGAAGAAAAAGACGCCGAGAATGACCATGCCGACCAGCACGTCGAGCGCGATGCCGAGCTCGACGACCATCGGCATGCCGTAGGTCGCGCTGGTCGCGGCGAAGAAGAGGCCGTTTTCCATCGCCAGGAAGGCGATCACCTGCGGCACGGCCTTGCTGCGCGTGATCATCATCAGGAAGGCGAGCAGGACGCAGGCCAGCGCGATGCCGAGCGTCGCGCGCGTGATCGTTCCCGAGAGCTGCGAGATCGGCTGCGCGACGTTGAAGGCGATGATCACCAGCGCGATGCCGGCGAGCATCGTGGTCGGGATGTTGATCAGCGTCTCGACGTCCCACTTGACCGACAGCTTGCGGATCAGCCGGTGCAGGATATACGGCAGGGCGACCACCTTGAGGACGAAGGTCAGTGCCGCCGACCAGAGCAGGTGCGACTGGTTGGTGGTCAGCGCGACGACCAGCGTCGACAGGCAGAGCACGACGCCCTGCAGCGTGAACAGGTTGATCAGCGTGATGATGCGGCGCTGCGCCAGCATGGCAAAGCCGAGCAGCAGCATGATCGCGGCGAACAGGTTGATCAGCTGGCTGCTGAGCGGGATGCCTTGGCCGAGGACCTGGTTCATCGGCCGGTCTCCAGCAGCAGGTGCACGAGCATGGCCAGCACGGCGAGCAGGAAGGCCGTGCCGAGGAATTCCGGGGCGCGGAAAATGCGCATCTTGGCGCTGATCGTCTCGATCAGCGCGAGCAGGAAGCCGCCGATCGCCAGCTTGAAGGTGAGGATGGCGCCGGCGATCGCCAGTGCGGGCGGGGTCGCCGATTCGGGAATGCCGAACGGGAAGAAGATGGCGATCCCCAGGCATGAGTAGGCGAACAGCTTGAGGCTCGCCGCCCACTCGATGAGGGCGAGGTGGCGGCCAGAGTATTCGAGGATCATCGCTTCGTGGATCATCGTCAGTTCGAGGTGCGTCGTCGGGTTGTCGACCGGGATGCGGGCGTTTTCGGCCAGCGAGATCATCGTGAAGGCGACGCCGGCGAAGGCCAGGCTCGGGTAGATGACGAACTCCCGGTGCGCCAGCGTTTCGACGATGGTCGATAGCGAGGTCGACTGGGCGATCAGCGAGGTCGTGAAGAAAACCATCAGCAGCGCCGGTTCGGCGAGAAAGCCGATCAGCATCTCGCGGCGTGCGCCGAGCGAGCCGAACGAGGTGCCGACATCCATGCCGGCCAGTGCGATGAAAACGCGGGCCAGGGCGAACAGCCCGACCAGCGCGATGGCGTCGGCGGCCGAGGAGAAAATCAGGTCGGTGGACAGCGTCGGGACGATCGCCGCAGCCAGCGCGACGCAGGCGAAAATGATATAGGGCGCGCTGCGGAACAGCGACGACGCGTTGTGCGCGAGCAGCACGTCCTTGTTGAACAGCTTGACTAGCGTGTAGTAGGGCAGCAGCAGCGGCGGTGCCGAACGGTTCTGCAGCCGGGCACGGCACTGGTTGACCCAGCCCGTGAGCAGCGGCGCCATCAGCAGCGCGACGACCAGCTCCAGCAGTTGTGCGAAGAGGGCGTAGAAATTCATCCGCGGGTCAGGACCAGAAGGGTGAGCAAGGTGACGAAGCTGTAAAGCAGATAGATGGCGATTCGGCCCTGCTGAAAAAATGCGACGATCCGCGTGCAATAGTCGACGATCCGCGTGATCGGCAGGTAGAGCCAGTGCCAGAAGGGGTCCTCGATGACGACGCGGTAGCGGGGCTCGCTGTCGAAGGGCGACGGATGTTCGCGCGTCAGGCGGAAGAAAGGCGAGAAAATCTGCCGGATCGGCTGCCCGAAGCCTTCGGCGGTGTCCTGCATGCGCCCCGTCTGCAGCGGGAAACCGCAGTCCCAGGCCGCCGTGCGCTGCATGCGGCCGTGGTAGAGGTGACGCACAGTGAAGTAGACGATGAGGGTGAAGACGACGATGCCGCCGAGGAAGATGGCCGGGCTGTAGCTGGCCCGCGCTTCGCTGATCGGCGCGAGCAGCCACCAGCCGGAACTGCTCGCCGCATCACGCAGTCCGGCGCCGACCAGCAGGCTGGTGACCGGGTCGAGCAGTGCGATCACGACATTGGGGAAGATGCCGAGCAGGATGCAGCCGACGGCCAGCCAGAGCAGGCCCAGGCGTTCGAGGAAGCTCGCGTCGTGCGCCTGCGCGAGTTTTTCCTCGCGCGGCTGGCCGAGGAAGACGACGCCGAAGAACTTGACCATCGTGAAACCGGCCAGCGCGGCGATCAGCGCCAGCGCCGCGGCGGCGACCGGCAGCAGCATGTTCAGGTAGCCCTGCGGCAGTCCGGCGGTGAACAGGAAGCTTTGCAGCAGCAGCCACTCCGAGACGAAGCCGTTGAGCGGCGGCAGGCCGGTCGAGGCGATGACGCCGATCAGCGCCAGCCAGGTGACCCAGGGCATGCGGTGGATCAGGCCGCCGAGTTTCCCTAGGCTGCGTTCGCGCGTGGCGTGCAGCACCGAGCCGGTGGCCAGGAAGAGCAGGCTCTTGAAGAAGGCGTGGTTCAGGCAGTGGTAGAGCGTTGCGGTGAGCGCCAGCGCGGCGAGCAGCGGCATGTCGAAGGCCTTGAAGATCAGCGTCAGTCCGAAACCGGCGAAGATCAGCCCGATGTTTTCGATCGACGAGTAGGCGAGCAGGCGCTTCATGTCGCTTTGCACGGCCGAGAAAACGACGCCGAACAGGGCGGTGGCGAGGCCGAGCACCAGCAGCAGCACGCCCCACCACCAGAGCTGCGTCTGCAGCAGGTCGAAGCTGACGCGCAGCAGGCCGTAGATGGCCGTCTTCAGCATGACGCCGCTCATCATCGCCGAGACCGGCGAGGGGGCCGCTGGATGTGCTTCGGGCAGCCAGACGTGCAGCGGCAGGATGCCGGCCTTGGCGCCGAAGCCGAACAGCGCGAGCAGGAAGGCGGCGGTCGGCCAGATGCCGGCGTCGGAGAAGCCGCGCATCGCATCGAAGGTGTAGTCGCCGCTGCTGCTCGCCATGACGCCGAAGGAGAGCAGGATGCCGACCGCGCCGACATGGGCGATCAGCAGATAGAGGTAGCCGGCGCGGCGGATCTCGGGGTTGCGGTGGTCGGAGGTGACCAGAAAGAACGAGGTCAGCGCCATCGTTTCCCAGGCCACCATGAAGGCGTAGGCGTCGTCGGCGAGCAGCACGCCAGCCATGCTGGCGAGAAAGGCGTGGTAGAGCAGGCATTGCAGGCCGGGCGCCGTGCCCTCGCCCTTGCGGAAGTAGCCGGCGGCGTAGATCGAGATGCCGGCAGCGGTGGCGCCGAGCAGGAAGAGGAAAAAGCTCGAGAGCGCGTCGAGGCGCAGATGGAAAGGCAGGTCGGGCAGGCCGAAGGGCAGGATGACGACCTGCGGGCTGGCGACGATGCCGGTCAGCGCGAAGAGCGCGATCGCGAGGCCGCAGAGCGCGCCGAGCGGGAACAGGACGCGGCTGATCAACGTGAAATTGCGCGGGAAAACGATGCCGAGCACAGCGATTGCCAGCCAGCCCAGGATGGCAATCATGATCTGGTCGAGCGGCAGCATCTCGGACATGGGTCGGCGCGCGCAAAAGATGACAAGCTAAATAGCGAAACTGACGTGCAGCTTACTGTTTTGGCTGCGGCGTCGATTTTGCCGATGTTTTATAAATTTTTCTTGGGTTAGAATTGTATTCGTTTTTTATTTGTTTGCAATTGTAATCAGATTAACATTCAAGTAGCAGAGGTGCCTTTGATGGAAAATCGGACAGCCCGGCTGACGATCTTGATCGATCCGCAGAAGAAGCAGCTTTTTGAGGAGATATGTGCGGCACAGGACCTGACGCCGTCGCAGGTGGTGCGCAAGCTGGTCCGCCAGTACGTGCTCGAGCACGCCGGCGGGCGCGATCTTCCCGACTGGATGCTGGCCCCTGCGGGCAAGAATGAATCCGTCAAACCCTGACGGCGGCAAGTTTCGTTCGCCAGAGAAAGGGTTTTCATGAAACTGATTGCGCACGTTTCGGTTCGCCGCCATCTCATCGAACACGTCCGGGAGGCGGGGGCGGCCGGCAAACTGCCGAAGCGCGTTGCCGTTTTCCGGGTGCTGGGCCAGTCGCCGCGGCTGGCGCTCAAAATGATTGGCGCCAGGAGCGAATTGTCCGGCGTGCCCGGCACCAGTTCGGACAATCCGGCCATGGCGACCATTGCGCTGGCGCTCGATTCCGGTGTGCTAAGCAACGAGCAGGCTGAAGTTTGTCAGGCGGTCGTTGCGGAGTGCCGCAGTCATGCCACGGAGTTGCTGCTGTGCGGGAACGACTTGGCGCAGCTGCGCCGCCGCGTGGCGCCCGAGCTGGCGACGAGCCGCTGGTTTGCGTCGGTTGCCGAGATGGTGCAGCAGCTCGGCAAGGACGATGCGCGGCACTTCGGCTGAAGCCCGGCATTAACCACGGCGGGCACGGCGGTCACAGCGAGAAGCAAAAAAGGTTTTTTCGCTGTGCCCGCCGTGACCGCCGTGGTTAATCGCTTTTAAAAAGCCAACTCGGGATTCCGCTCAGGGCGGGTTGGCGCTGTCGGGCGGCTGCCTGAGCATTTCGCGCAGGAGCTGCGCCGCTGCCCAGATCATCAGCGCGATGCCGACGACGATGGCGAGGACGGCCTCGGCGGCGTTGGTCGGAAAGTTCGGGATGAAGAGGGCGGTTCCCGTTTTGAACCAGGCGCCGCCGGTCGCGAAGATGGACATCCCGAGAACGTCGAACAATGCGTAAAACATCACCCTGGGCGTGAGTTTCGGCCGCATCGATCGTTTCATCGCGCTACTTGACGCGCATGCCGGGCTGCGCCCCGGCGTCGGGCGAGAGCAGGAAGATTCCCGGCGTCTGGCTCTCGGGGTCCGAGGCGGCGAGCACCATGCCTTCCGACATGCCGAATTTCATCTTGCGCGGCGCGAGGTTGGCGACCATCATCGTCAGCCGGCCGACCAGTTGCGCCGGGTCGTAGGCCGCCTTGATGCCGGCGAAGACCTGGCGCGAGCCGAGCGGGCCGATGTCGAGAACGAGGCGGACCAGCTTGTCGGCGCCTTCGACGTGCGACGCTTCGGCAATGCGCGCGATGCGCAGGTCGACTTTCATGAAGTCGTCGATCGCGATGTGCGCGCCGGCTTCGGCCGGAACCGCCGCCTGCGCCGTTGCGACTGCGGCCGCTTTTTCCTGCTTTTCGGCATGCTTTTGCGGGGCGGGCTGCGGTGCCGGCGCGAGCGAGTCGCGGTTGGCTTCGACCAGCGCGTCCATCTGTTTCTTGTCGACGCGCGTCATCAGGTGCTCGTAGGTGTTGATCACATGGCCGGCGGCCAGCGTCGTGGCGACGTCGCTCCAGGCGAAGGGGGCGACGTTGAGGAAGGATTCGACCCGCGCCGTCAGTGCCGGCAGGACGGGTTTGAGCAGGATCGCGAGCTGGCGGAAGAGGTTGAGCGCGTTGGTACACGCGGCGTGCAGATCGGCTGCGCGGCCTTCCTGCTTGGCCAGTTCCCACGGCTTGACGCTGTCGACGTACTGGTTGGCGGTATCGGTCAATGCCATGATCTCGCGGATCGCCTTGCCGAATTCGCGCCCTTCGAACAGTTCGGCGATACCGGCGCTGCGTTCGCGGATCGCGACAAAGGCGGGCAGCGCCTCGTCGCAGGTCGAGAGTTGGCCGGCGAAGCGTTTGGCGATGAAGCCGGCCGAGCGGCTGGCGATGTTCACGAACTTGCCGACCAGGTCGGAGTTCACGCGGGCGATGAAATCGTCGAGGTTGAGGTCGATGTCTTCCATCGTGTTCGAGAGCTTGGCGGCGTAGTAGTAGCGCAGCCATTCCGGGTTGAGTCCCTGCTGCAGGTACGACTCGGCGGTGATGAAGGTGCCGCGCGACTTGGACATCTTGGCGCCGTCGACGGTCAGGAAGCCGTGCGCGAAGATCTTGCTCGGCGTGCGGTAGCCGGCGTGCTCGAGCTCGGCCGGCCAGAACAGCGCGTGGAAGTAGAGGATGTCCTTGCCGATGAAATGGTAGAGCTCGGTCTGCGAACCGGGCTGCCAGAATTCGTCGAAAGTAGGAACCCCCTCACCCCGGCCCTCTCCCCCGTCGGGGGCGAGGGCGGCAAGGTTGTCGCACAGGGTCTTGAACGACCCCAGGTAGCCGATCGGCGCGTCGAGCCAGACGTAGAAGTACTTGCCCGTGCTCTGGCCGTTTTCGCCGGGGATTTCGAAGCCGAAATACGGCGCGTCGCGCGAGATGTCCCAATCGGTCAGCTTGTTTTCGCCTTCCGAATTTTCGTCAAATCCGAGCCACTCCTGCATCTTGTTCGCCGCTTCCGACTGCAGGCGGCCGCTCTCGCGCGTCCAGCGGCGCAGGAAGTCCTGGCAGCTTGGCGCGGACAGCTTGAAGAAGTAGTGTTCGGACTGGCGCAGCTCGGGCTTGGCGCCGGAGACGGCCGAGTACGGGTCCTTCAGGTCGTTCGGCGTGTAGGCGGCGCCGCAGCTCTCGCAGTTGTCGCCGTACTGGTCTTTAGCACCGCATTTCGGGCATTCGCCCTTGATGAAGCGGTCGGGCAGGAACATCTGCTTGACCGGGTCGTAATACTGCTCGATGGTGCGTTTTTCGATCAGCCCGGCGGCTTGCAGGCGCGAATAGATCGTGTTGGCGCAGTCGCGGGTTTCCGGCGAATGCGTCGTGTAGAAGTTGTCGAAGGCCACGTGAAAGCCGGCGAAATCGCGTGAATGCTCGCCGTGTACGCGTTCGATCAGCGCCTCGGGCGTGATCCCCTCTTTTTCGGCGCGCAGCATGATCGGCGTGCCGTGCGTGTCGTCGGCGCAGACGTACCAGCATTCGTTGTTGCGCATCTTCTGGAAGCGCACCCAGATGTCGGTCTGGATGTATTCGACCAGGTGACCGAGGTGAATGGCGCCGTTGGCGTAGGGCAGGGCGGAGGTGACGAGAATCTTGCGGGTCATGGCGGGCGATCGGTAGTGGCTTGCAGCAAAGCGTGCATTCTAGCAAAGTGCGGTCGCTCGGGTTTTCGGTTAAACTGGAGTGAATTACTCGGGTATATTTCAAGGAGCAGGCAATGACGATAACCGTAGAGGCCGTACAGGCGGCGCTGAAGGATCTGATCGACCCCAATACGCAGAAGGACTACGTTTCTGGCCGTTCGGCAAGGAACATCCAGATCGAAGGCAGCGACGTCTCGCTCGACATCGAGCTCGGCTATCCGGCAAAAACGCAGATCGACGGCATCCGCCGCGCGGTAATCGGCCAGCTCAAGACGATTCCCGGCGTCGGCAACGTCAGTGTCAACGTGACGGTGAAGATCGTTTCGCATAGCGTGCAGCGCGGCCTGAAGCCGATGCCCGGCGTCAAGAACATCATCGCCGTGGCCTCCGGCAAGGGCGGCGTCGGCAAGAGCACGACGGCCGTGAACCTCGCGCTGGCGCTGGTCCAGGAAGGCGCGACGGTCGGCCTGCTCGATGCCGACATCTACGGCCCGTCGCAGCCGCAGATGCTCGGCCTGACCGGCCAGCAGCCGGAATCGAAGGACGGCAAGTCGATGGAGCCGCTCGAAGCCTACGGCCTGCAGGCGATGTCGATCGGTTTCATGATCGACGTCGATTCGCCGATGGTCTGGCGCGGCCCGATGGTGACGCAGGCATTGGAACAACTGCTCAACCAGACGGCTTGGCGCGACCTCGACTATCTCGTCGTCGACATGCCGCCGGGCACCGGCGACACGCAGTTGACGCTGGCGCAGAAGGTGCCGGTGACCGGCGCCGTGATCGTCACGACGCCGCAGGACATCGCGCTGATCGATGCGCGCAAGGGGCTGAAGATGTTCGAGAAGGTCGGCATCCCGATCCTCGGCCTGGTTGAAAACATGAGCATCCACATCTGCTCGAAGTGCGGCAACGAGGAGCACATCTTCGGCCACGGCGGCGGCGAGCAGATGTGCAAGGACTACGACACCGAGTTTCTCGGCTCGCTGCCGCTCGAGCTGTCGATCCGCGAACTGGCCGACGCCGGCCGCCCGACCGTTGTCGGTGCGCCGGATTCGCGCGCCGCGGAAATCTACCGGACGATCGCCCGCCGCGTTGCCGTCAAGGTGGCCGACCGCGCCAAGGACATGAGCGCGAAGTTTCCGAACATCGTCGTGCAGAACACCTGAGTCCTGCTTCCTGCCTCCTGCCCTGCAGGCCAATGAATACGGGCATCTTCACCATGCCTGCGCGGAGGGCCAGCGTTTGCGCGGCTCTCCGTGCAGGCATGGCGCAGATCGCCGATTGGCGCGCCTTGCCGAGGGGGGCGAAGCGCTGGCGCCCGGGCCAGAAGCTCTCAGGCGATGCGACTTGCGGGGCAGAAAAATTTAATTTTGGCTCGGCCTGTTTTTCTTCTTTTTAGTCCATCCGGATCATAAACCCCCGATCTACTGCTCGGTAAATCAAGGGTTCCGTGAAATTTACGGCCTGCCGCCTGGCTCGTTTGGCGTCGATGTCAGCGAGCTGAGACTTCCTCTTTCTTATCCCGAATCGTATTTCGAACCGAATCCGGCCACGGGTGTCGAATGATGCGTTGCGCACGAAAATGATGTACGGCTAACGGATCGATCAGGCGGAAGGATAGGAAAATGAAAGAGACCGACGGGCAGTCCGCTTTCCTGTGGCCCCGGGCAACGGGGTTCCACCTTCTTTCCCGACGGGGGCCGGCGCTGCTGGCGATCGGAGTCGCTGTGCTGCTCACCACCGGCTGTACCGGCCCGAAACCCCGGGCCGAACCCAAGCAAAGCGGCAGCCTGCCGACCAGTCAGGTCCTGGCGGTCAATGTGCGGACCCAGGATCTGCAGACCGCAGGCATCGCCTTCATGACGCCATCGTCGGTCACCGGCCAGGAAGAGGATAAGCAAGCCCTGGCACTCGCCTTTACCGGAATGCTGCAGAACATCCGCCCGGATCTGCGGGTCGTTCCCCTCGCCGCAACGCTGAGCGCGATCAACCGCAGCGGACTGACCGGTGAATACCGGAAAATGCTCGAAGACTACCGCCTGACCGGTATATTCGATCGGGAAACCCTGCAAAAAGTGGCCGGCGCGAACGGGGTGCGTTATCTCGCGCAACTCAAGCTCGGCGCGTTCCGGCAGGAATCCAAATCGCGCTTCGGAATGTTCGGATTTCGCGTCCTGGAAACCAAAACCAGCACCATTCGGCTCTTCCTGCAAATCTGGGACGGCAACGACGGCTCGGTCGCCTGGGAAGGATCGCAGGAATCGACCGTCTCGCATGAATCGATGGCTGAAGAATACGTTTCCCTGAGAAGCATCGTCGAAGAATCGGCGCACGACCTCGTGGCGCGTTTTCCCTAGCCGGGGAGCGCACCCTCCGGCGCGCGGCTTCATTGCGCCATTGCCGCGCTGGCCCCGGTTTTGAAACGTCGTTGACACGACTTTCACGTTAAAATGCCCGTCTTTATTTAACGGTGTCCGGGTACCCAGCGATGTCCATCAAATCCGACAAGTGGATCCGCCGCATGGCGGAGCAGCACGGCATGATCGATCCCTTCGAGCCGAACCAGGTGCGCGAGATCGACGGCCGCAAGATTGTCTCGTACGGGACGTCGAGCTATGGCTACGATATCCGCTGCTCGAACGAGTTCAAGCTGTTTACCAACATCAATTCGACGATCGTCGATCCGAAGAACTTCGATCCGAATTCCTTCGTCGAAGTGACCAGCGATTTCTGCATCATCCCGCCGAATTCCTTCGCGCTGGCGCGCACCGTCGAGTACTTCCGCATTCCGCGTAGCGTGCTGACCGTCTGTCTCGGCAAGAGCACCTACGCGCGCTGCGGCATCATCGTCAATGTGACGCCGTTCGAACCCGAGTGGGAAGGCTACGTGACGCTCGAGTTCTCGAACACGACGCCGCTGCCGGCCAAGATCTACGCCAACGAGGGCATCGCGCAGGTGCTCTTCTTCGAGTCCGACGAGGAATGCGAAACCTCGTACAAGGACCGGGGCGGCAAGTACCAGGGGCAGGTCGGCGTCACATTGCCCAAAATCTAGTGAGGAGTGAGGCGGAAAACCCTGCCTCCACCTCTCCCCTCCCGCTCCTTGCTCTTCACTCCTAACTCCTAACGGACTCAACCATGCGCTTCCATTTTCCCGTCATCATCATCGACGAAGACTTCCGCTCGGAGAACGCCAGCGGCCTCGGCATCCGCGCGCTGACCGAAGCGATCGAGAAGGAGGGGATGGAGGTGCTCGGCGTCACCAGCTATGGCGACCTGACCTCGTTTGCCCAGCAGCAGAGCCGCGCTTCGGCGTTCATCCTGTCGATCGACGACGAGGAATTCGGCGTCGACGAGGCCGACAAGACGATTGCCGACCTGCGCGCCTTCGTCAAGGAAATCCGCTGCCGCAACGAGGATATTCCGATCTTCCTGTACGGCGAGACGCGCACCTCGCGACACATTCCGAACGACGTGCTGCGCGAGTTGCACGGCTTCATCCACATGTTCGAGGACACGCCCGAGTTCATCGGCCGCTACGTCGTACGCGAGGCCAAGACCTACCTGAAGAGCGTGCCGCCGCCGTTCTTCCGCGCGCTGACCCATTACGCGTCGGACGGCTCGTACTCGTGGCACTGTCCCGGCCACTCGGGCGGCGTCGCCTTCCTGAAGAGCCCGGTCGGCCAGATGTTCCACCAGTTCTTCGGCGAGAACATGCTGCGCGCCGACGTGTGCAACGCGGTTGAGGAACTCGGCCAGCTGCTCGACCACACCGGCCCGGTCGCCGCCTCCGAGCGCAACGCGGCGCGCATCTTCAATTCCGACCACCTGTACTTCGTCACCAACGGCACCTCGACGTCGAACAAGATCGTCTGGCACTCGACCGTCGCGCCGGGCGACATCGTCGTCGTCGACCGCAACTGCCACAAGTCGATTCTCCATTCGATCATCATGACCGGCGCCGTGCCGGTGTTCCTGATGCCGACGCGCAACCATTACGGCATCATCGGTCCGATCCCGAAAGAGGAATTCCTCTGGGAAAACATCCAGAAGAAGATCGCCGCGCATCCCTTCGCCCGCGACGTGAAGGCCAAGCCGCGCGTGCTGACCATCACGCAAAGCACCTACGACGGCATCCTGTACAACGTCGAGGAAATCAAGGAGCTGCTCGATGGCAGGATCGACACCCTGCACTTCGACGAAGCCTGGCTGCCGCACGCCGCTTTCCACGATTTCTACGGCGACTACCACGCGATCGGCGCCGACCGACCGCGCTGCAAGGAGTCGATGATCTTCTCGACGCAATCGACGCACAAGCTGCTGGCCGGCCTGTCGCAGGCGTCGCAGATCCTCGTGCAGAACTCGGAAGGCCGGCAGCTCGACCGCGACATCTTCAACGAGGCCTACCTGATGCACACCTCGACCTCGCCGCAGTACGCGATCATCGCCTCGTGCGACGTCGCGGCGGCGATGATGGAGGCGCCGGCCGGCACCGCGCTGGTCGAGGAGTCGATCGCCGAAGCGCTCGATTTCCGCCGCGCGATGCGCAAGGTCGACGAGGAGTGGGGCGCCGACTGGTGGTTCAAGGTCTGGGGGCCGGACGACCTCTCCGAAGAGGGAATCGAGGAGCGCGAGGCGTGGATGCTCAAGCCGGGCGAGCGCTGGCACGGTTTCGGCATGGTGGCCGAAGGCTTCAACATGCTCGATCCGATCAAGGCGACCGTGATCACGCCGGGACTCGACGTCGATGGCGACTTTGCCGAGACGGGGATTCCGGCGGCGATCGTCACCAAGTACCTGGCCGAGCACGGCGTGATCGTCGAGAAGTGCGGCCTCTACTCGTTTTTCATCATGTTTACGATCGGCATCACCAAGGGCCGCTGGAACACGATGGTCACCGAGCTACAGCAGTTCAAGGACGACTACGACAAGAACCAGCCGCTCTGGAAGGTGCTGCCCGAGTTTGTCGCCAAGCACCCGCGCTACGAGCGGATCGGCCTGAAGGACCTGTGCGGCGAGATTCACGGCATCTACGCGGCCAACGACATCGCGCGCCTGACCACCGAGATGTACCTGTCGAACATGGAACCGGCGATGAAGCCGACCGACGCCTTCGCCAAGATGGCGCACCGCGAGATCGACCGCGTGCCGATCGACGATCTCGAGGGGCGCATCACCAGCATCCTGCTCACGCCTTATCCGCCAGGAATCCCGCTGCTGATCCCGGGCGAGCGCTTCAACGGCACCATCGTGCGCTACCTCAAGTTTGCACGGGATTTCAACGAAAAGTTTCCCGGCTTCGAGACCGACATTCACGGTCTGGTCAAGGAGCTGGTCGACGGCAAGTCGTTCTACTACGTCGATTGCGTGCGCTGAACGTTCCGCGCTAACAGGAAAACGGCAGAAAAAACGGCAGGCGCTGCAA
>JBAQRB010000197.1:0-13309 GCA_049295655.1 Rhodocyclaceae bacterium | reverse complement strand
AGCGCGGCATCATCAAGGTCGGCGAAGAAATCGAAATCGTCGGCATCAAAGACACCGTCAAGACCATTTGCACCGGCGTGGAAATGTTCCGCAAGCTGCTCGACCAAGGTATGGCTGGCGACAACGTCGGTCTGCTTCTGCGCGGCACCAAGCGTGAAGACGTGGAGCGTGGTCAAGTGTTGGCCAAGCCAAACTCGATCAAGCCACATAACCACTTCACGGGCGAGATCTATGTCCTGTCGAAGGACGAAGGCGGCCGCCACACGCCGTTCTTCAACAACTACCGCCCGCAGTTCTATTTCCGTACGACGGACGTGACCGGTGCGATCTCGCTGCCGGAAGGTGTCGAGATGGTCATGCCGGGTGACAACATCCAGATGACGGTCAAGCTGATCGCTCCGATCGCCATGGAAGAAGGTCTGCGTTTCGCGATTCGCGAAGGCGGCCGTACCGTCGGCGCCGGCGTGGTTGCCAAGATCATCGAGTAGTCGGTAACGCTAGTGTGATTGAGGCGCTTCGGGAAACTGAGGCGCCTTAATGTTTCTGCAGTAGGGGTGTAGCTCAATTGGTAGAGCAACGGTTTCCAAAACCGTAGGTCGGGGGTTCGATTCCCTCCGCCCCTGCCATCAATAACTAAAGCTGAAGACATGGCCGATAAAATCAAGTTTGCGCTGGCGCTGGTGTTGCTCGCTGCTGGTGTGGCTGGCTTTTACCTGCTTGCCGAGCAGGCAATGATCCTGCGAATTCTCGCGGTGCTCGCGGGTATGGGTGCGGCGGCTGCCGTTGCCTGGCAGACGCAGTCGGGTCAGCGGTTTTTCGGGTTTGCAAAAGAGGCGTCGGCCGAGGCCAAGAAAGTCGTCTGGCCGTCGCGCAAGGAAACCTTGCAGACGACCGGCGCCGTATTCGCCTTTGTTGTGGTCATGGCGCTTTTTCTCTGGCTGACCGACAAGAGCCTCGAGTGGGTGTTGTACGACCTGGTTCTTGGATGGAAGAAATCATGAGCATGCGCTGGTACGTGGTTCACGCCTATTCGGGCTTTGAGAAGAGTGTTCAGCGGGCCCTTGTCGAGCGCATTCAGCGTCAGGGTATGCAGGACGTTTTCGGGCGCATCCTCGTTCCGGTTGAGGAGGTCGTCGAGCTCAAGCTGGGCCAGAAGAGCATTACCGAACGCAAATTCTTTCCCGGCTACGTGCTGGTCGAGATGGAGATGAACGACGACTCCTGGCACCTGGTCAAGAGTACGCCGAAAGTGACCGGTTTTGTCGGGGGTACCGCCAACAAGCCAACGCCGATTTCCGAAAAGGAAGTCGAGAAGATCATGCAGCAGATGCAGGATGGCGTTGAGAAGCCGCGGCCCAAGGTTCTCTTCGAGCCGGGCGAAGTGGTTCGCGTCAAAGATGGCCCATTCACCGATTTTCACGGTTCCGTCGAACAAGTCAATTACGAAAAGAATCGCTTGCGCGTCTCGGTCACCATCTTCGGCCGCGCAACACCGGTTGAACTGGAGTTCGGGCAGGTTGAAAAGGCCTGATCGTCCGATTTTCTTGCGGCGCGCAGGTGCGTCGCTGTAGTGCGGCTCTCGGGCCGCGTTTGTCGTTTGGGGAGCGCCTTGAAAGGCGCGTTCGTACCCGTTTAAAGGAGTCGTACCGTGGCAAAAAAAATTGTCGGCTTTATCAAGCTGCAAGTGCCGGCGGGCAAGGCCAATCCTTCGCCCCCGATCGGTCCCGCGCTGGGTCAGCGCGGCCTGAACATCATGGAATTCTGCAAGGCCTTCAACGCTCAGACCCAGGGTCTGGAGCCGGGTCTGCCGATTCCGGTGGTGATTACCGCCTTCGCGGACAAGAGCTTCACCTTCATCATGAAGACGCCGCCGGCGACCATCCTGATCAAGAAGGCTGCAGGCATTCAGAAGGGTAGCCCGAAGCCCCATACCGACAAGGTTGGCAAGCTGACGCGCGCCCAGTGCGAAGCAATCGCCACGCAAAAAATGCCCGATCTGACCGCCGCCGACATGGACGCTGCGGTGCGTACGATCGCCGGCAGCGCCCGCTCGATGGGCATCACGGTGGAGGGCCTCTAACATGGCAACTTTGAGCAAGCGTCAAAAAGCGATGCAGGGCAAGGTCGACCGCAACAAGAGCTACGCCATTGGCGAAGCGCTGAAGCTGTCGAAGGAATTCGCGAACGCCAAGTTTGACGAGTCGATCGACGTCGCCGTCAGCCTCGGGATCGACGCACGCAAATCGGACCAACTGGTCCGTGGTTCCGTCGTTCTGCCGGCAGGTACCGGCAAGACCGTTCGTGTTGCCGTGTTCGCGCAGGGCGAAAAGGCCGAGGCCGCCAAGGCCGCCGGCGCCGATATCGTCGGCTTCGACGATCTCGCCGCGGAAATCAAGGCCGGCAATCTGAACTTCGACATCGTGATCGCCACGCCGGACGCCATGCGTGTCGTCGGCCAGCTTGGCCAGATCCTCGGCCCGCGCGGTCTGATGCCGAATCCGAAGGTCGGTACGGTGACCATGGACGTCGCCACCGGCGTCAAGAACGCCAAGGCCGGTCAGGTTCAGTATCGCACCGACAAGGGCGGCATCGTGCACAGCACGATCGGCCGTGCTTCGTTCGACGCCGACAAGCTGGCACTCAATCTCAAGGCGCTGGTTGAGGCGCTGGTCAAGGCCAAGCCTGCCAGTTCCAAGGGCCAGTATCTCAAGAAAATTGCCGTGTCCAGCACCATGGGCCCCGGCGTGCGCGTGGATTCTTCCTCGCTCTAGGAAATTGTGGAGTCGCTTTTTTGTGACTCCTCCGAACTTTGGGCTGTCGGTAACGCTTTATTGCGTTGCCGGCAGATCGTCAAAGACCGCAGGTGCCACGGGCAGGGTTTCGCCCGATAGCTTAAGCGTGCAAGCGGCCTGCGTAGACGGTGCCCCCGAACAGGATTTTTCGGCGACAGGTTCTTTCCTGCGCTGTTGCTCCTGATCCAGGTCGCCGTAGGTGCGATGCGTCCAGCCGGATGCGTCGTGTGTTGACTTGATAGGAGGAAGGACCCGTGGGTCTCAATCTTGATGAAAAAAAGGCCGTCGTGGCGGCGGTGTCGGCTCAGGTAGCCAACGCCCAGACCATCGTCGTTGCCGAGTACAGCGGTATTGAAGTGGCGCATCTCACCAAATTGCGTGCGCAGGCTCGCAAATCGGGTGTCTATCTGCGTGTGCTGAAAAATACCCTGGTGCGTCGCGCGGTTGCTGGCACTGAATTTGCCGGTCTTGCCGAGCAGATGACCGGTCCGCTGATTTACAGCATTTCTGCTGATCCCGTTGCCGCCGCGAAGGTGCTTGCCGATTTTGCAAAGACCAACGACAAGCTGGTTCTGAAGGCTGGCAGCTATGCCGGCAAGGTGCTGGACAAGGCCGGTGTGCAAGCACTCGCCTCGATCCCGAGCCGCGAAGAACTGCTCAGCAAGCTGCTCGGCATCATGCAGGCGCCGGTTACCGGTTTCGCTTGTGCGATGGCTGCACTGGCCAAGCAGCGCGAAGCTGCTGCTGCCTGACCGCCGCTTTACAGACCGCATTTACAAATATCCAGATTTAGGAGTTTATTGATTATGGCTATCACCAAAGAAGACATCCTCGAAGCCGTTGGCGCGATGACCGTTATGGATCTGAACGACCTGGTCAAGGCGTTCGAAGAGAAGTTTGGCGTTTCCGCCGCTTCCATGGCCGTTGCTGGCCCGGCTGCAGCTGCTGCCGCCGTCGAAGAACAGACCGAATTCACCGTCATGCTGCTGGGTGCCGGCGACAAGAAGGTTGAAGTCATCAAGGTCGTTCGTGCAGCAACTGGCCTGGGCCTCAAGGAAGCCAAGGACCTCGTTGATGGCGCTCCGAAGGCTGTCAAGGAAGGCGTCAGCAAGGCCGACGCCGATGCGCTCAAGAAGCTGCTCGACGACGCAGGCGCCAAGGTCGAGATCAAGTAATACAGGCATTGCCAGTCGGGCTGACGGTATTTTTCCGTCAGCCCTTTTGTGCTTTCCGGAAAAATGTTTTCAGTAACCATTGGTTGCTGATTGGCATGAGCAGCAGTTCAGCGCACAAACGCAAGTAAGAATGGCATCCGTAGAACGAGTGAGTCATTACTTGGTCTATTGCCAATCGATTTGCGTTTGTCCGTTGTGGATCGGCCGGGGTTTGACGACTCGGGGCGGTGCGCACTAGAGGATTTTGCCTTCTGAGTTCGGAGCGACCATGACCTACTCCTACACCGAGAAAAAACGTATCCGCAAGAGCTTCGCCAAGCGTGCTAGCGTGCTTGACGTACCGTTCCTGCTGGCTACGCAGCTCGAATCATTCACCGCTTTCCTGCAGGCAGCGGTTCCGCCTGCGAAGCGCAATGGACAAGGTTTGCAAGCCGCGTTCTCGTCGATCTTTCCGATCGTCAGCCACAGCGGCAATGCACGGCTGGAGTTCGTCAGCTACGCGCTTGCCGAGCCGAGCTTCGATGTCAAGGAATGTCAGCAGCGCGGGCTGACTTTCGCATCGGCACTGCGCTCCAAGGTTCGCCTGGTCATTCTCGATCGCGAAGCCCCGGACACGATCAAGGAAGTCAAGGAGCAGGAAGTGTACATGGGCGAAATTCCGCTCATGACAACGACCGGCTCGTTCGTCATCAACGGCACCGAGCGCGTCATCGTTTCCCAGCTACACCGCTCCCCGGGCGTCTTCTTCGAGCACGACCGCGGCAAGACGCACAGCTCGGGCAAGCTGCTTTTCTCGGCGCGGGTGATTCCCTATCGCGGTTCCTGGCTGGACTTCGAGTTCGATCCGAAGGACACCCTCTTCTTCCGCGTCGATCGTCGCCGGAAAATGCCGGTCACGACCCTGCTCAAGGCGATCGGCCTGACGCCCGAACAGATCCTGCGCGAGTTCTTTGAATTCGACACCTTCGAACTGAGCAAGAAGGGAATCGAGTTTGCACTGGTTCCCGAGCGGCTGCGCGGCGAAGTGGCACGCTTCGATTTCAACGACAAATCGGGCAAGGTCATCGTCGCCAAGGACAAGCGCATCACCGCCAAGCACATTCGCGAACTCGATGCGGCGGGGATCAAGCAGATTGCCGTGCCGGAAGATTTCATCGTCGGGCGCGTGGTTGCCCAGAACGTGATCGACACCGACAGCGGCGAAGTGCTGGCCAACGCCAACGACGAAATTACCGAAGCGCTGCTCGCCAAGCTCGTCGAAGCCGGCATCGAATCGCTGCAGACCCTGTATATCAACGATCTCGACCGTGGTGGCTTCATTTCGCAGACGCTGCGCGCCGACGATACGGTGTCGAAGCAGGCGGCGCGTGTTGCCATCTATCGCATGATGCGTCCTGGCGAGCCGCCAACCGAAGAAGCGGTTGAGATCCTGTTCAGCGGCCTGTTCTATTCCGACGAGCGTTACGACCTGTCCGCTGTCGGCCGGATGAAGTTCAACCGCCGTGTTGTGCGCAAGGATGTCGTCGAGCACAAGGTGATGGTCAAACAGGTGCCGTCGAAGCGTGAAGCGATCGTCAAGGCGATCAACGACGCCGCCGGCGGATCGGCCGCCGCAGTCGAGCAGCTGTTGTCCGAGCTTTCCTATGGCTGGCGTGCTGTCGCCGAAAACCTGAACGAGGCCGAAGCGTCGACGCTGGCCGCTCAACTGAAGGCGCTCGGCGCCCAGTGCGAGGTTCGCCCGCAGCTGACGCTCAGCCCGCGCGACATCGTCGAAGTGATCAAGATCCTGGTCGAACTGCGTAACGGTCGCGGCGAAATCGACGACATCGATCACCTCGGCAATCGCCGTGTGCGTTCGGTCGGCGAGCTTGCCGAGAACCAGTTCCGTGCCGGTCTGGTGCGCGTCGAACGTGCGGTCCGCGAGCGCCTGTCGCAAGCCGAGTCCGACAACCTGATGCCGCACGACCTGATCAATGCCAAGCCGATCAGCGCGGCGATCAAGGAATTTTTCGGTTCCAGTCAGCTTTCGCAGTTCATGGACCAGACCAACCCGCTCTCCGAAATCACGCACAAGCGTCGTGTTTCGGCCCTTGGTCCGGGCGGCTTGACGCGTGAACGTGCCGGCTTCGAGGTGCGCGACGTGCATCCGACCCATTACGGTCGTGTCTGCCCGATCGAAACGCCGGAAGGTCCGAACATCGGTCTGATCAACTCGCTGGCCCTGTATGCACGGACCAACAGTTACGGTTTCCTTGAAACGCCTTATCGCAAGGTCGTTGACAGCAAGGTGACTGCCGATATCGAATACCTCTCGGCAATCGAAGAGGGCGGCTACATCATCGCCCAGGCCAACTCGGCTCTTGGCGCTGCAGGTGAGCTTTCCGACAGTCTCGTTACCTGCCGCGAAAAAGGCGAAACGATTCTCGCCGAACCGTCGCGTGTCCAGTACATGGACGTTGCGCCGGGGCAGATCGTTTCGGTTGCGGCATCACTGATTCCGTTCCTCGAGCACGACGATGCGAACCGCGCATTGATGGGCGCCAACATGCAGCGTCAGGCGGTGCCTTGTCTGCGTCCGGAAAAGCCGGTCGTCGGTACCGGCATCGAGCGTACAGTTGCGGTCGACTCGGGTACGGCGGTACAGGCGCTGCGCGGCGGCGTCGTCGACTATGTCGATGCCTCTCGTGTCGTGGTTCGGGTCAATGACGATGAAACCGTACCGGGCGAAGTCGGTGTCGATATCTACAACCTCGTCAAGTACACGCGCTCAAACCAGAACACCAACATCAATCAGCGACCGCTGGTTCGCGTCGGCGACATTATCGCCAAGGGCGACGTGGTCGCTGACGGCGCATCAACCGACAAGGGTGAGCTGGCGCTTGGCCAGAACATGCTGATCGCGTTCATGCCGTGGAACGGCTACAACTTCGAGGACTCGATCCTGATCTCCGAGCGCGTCGTTGCCGAAGACCGCTTTACCTCGATCCATATCGAGGAACTGACGGTCGTTGCGCGCGACACCAAGCTCGGGCCGGAAGAAATCACCCGCGACATTGCCTCACTCGGCGAGTCGCAACTGTCGCGTCTTGACGAGTCGGGCATCGTTTACATCGGTGCCGAAGTCGAGGCCGGTGACGTGCTGGTCGGCAAGGTCACGCCGAAGGGCGAAACCCAGCTGACGCCGGAAGAAAAGCTGCTGCGCGCGATCTTCGGCGAGAAGGCTTCCGATGTGAAGGATACGTCGTTGCGCGTCCAGTCGGGCATCGCCGGCACCGTCATCGACGTCCAGGTCTTCACCCGTGAAGGCATCGAACGCGACAAGCGTGCACAGTCGATCATCGACGACCACCTGCGCGGCTACAAGCTCGACCTCGCTGACCAGATGCGCATCGTCGAACGCGACGCCTTCGCCCGTGTCGAACGTCTGATCGTCGGCAAGCCTGCCAATGGCGGACCGAAGAAGCTGACCAAGGGTACGGCGATCAGCAAGGAATACATTGACGGGATCGATCCGCACCACTGGTTCGACATCCGCATGGCCGACGAAGAAGTTGCCCAGCAACTCGAGTCGCTGCGCGAAGGTCTTGAGCAGACACGTAAGGACTTCGACATCGCTTTCGAAGAGAAGCGCAAAAAACTCACGCAGGGCGACGAATTGCCGCCGGGCGTGCAGAAGATGGTCAAGGTTTACGTTGCCGTCAAGCGCCGCCTGCAGTCGGGCGACAAGATGGCCGGCCGGCACGGCAACAAGGGTGTCGTGTCGCGCATCGTTCCGGTCGAAGACATGCCGTACATGGCCGATGGCCGCCCGGTCGACATCGTTCTGAACCCGCTTGGCGTGCCGTCGCGGATGAACGTCGGTCAGGTTCTTGAGGTTCACCTTGGCCTCGCGGCCAAGGGCCTTGGCTTCAAGATTGGCGACATGCTGCGCCGTCAGGCCAGCGCCAAGGAAGTGCGCGGTTTCCTCGAGCAGGTCTATAACAGCAACGGCAAGCCGGAAGACCTCGATCAGCTCAACGACAAGGAAATCATGGAGATGGCCGGTAACCTCGAGAACGGCGTGCCGTTCGCGACGCCGGTGTTCGACGGTGCCAAGGAAGAGGAAATCAAGGCCATGCTGGCGCTGGCCGGGATGCCCGAGTCGGGCCAGATGACGCTGTTCGACGGACGTACCGGCGAGCAGTTCGAGCGGCAGGTCACCGTCGGCTACATGCACGTCCTGAAGCTGCATCACCTGGTCGATGACAAGATGCACGCCCGCTCGACCGGCCCGTATTCGCTCGTTACCCAGCAGCCGCTGGGCGGCAAGGCACAGTTCGGCGGCCAGCGCTTCGGTGAAAGGGAAGTGTGGGCGCTCGAAGCCTATGGCGCTTCCTACGTGCTGCAGGAAATGCTGACGGTCAAGTCCGACGACGTGAATGGGCGGACCAAGGTCTATGAAAACATCGTCAAGGGCGACCACAAGATTGACGCCGGCATGCCGGAGTCCTTCAACGTGCTAGTCAAGGAAATCCGCTCGCTGGGGATCGATATCGATCTTGAGCGTTTCTAGCGCGGTCTGGCTGGAAAGTTGTTGAGCGTAGTTCCGTACTGTTGAATGACGGCAACTGCGGCGAGAGCCGCAGTTCAGAGAATTTTTGATTCTCACCCCGAACGGAGTGAAAGATGAAAGCACTGCTTGATTTGTTCAAACAGGTAACCCAGGAAGAGCAATTCGACGCGATCACCATCGGCCTCGCGTCGCCGGACAAGATCCGCTCCTGGTCCTACGGCGAAGTGAAGAAGCCGGAAACGATCAACTATCGTACCTTCAAGCCCGAGCGCGACGGCCTGTTCTGCGCCAAGATCTTCGGGCCGATCAAGGACTACGAGTGCCTGTGCGGCAAGTACAAGCGACTGAAGCATCGCGGCGTGATCTGCGAGAAGTGCGGCGTCGAAGTGACGCTGGCCAAGGTGCGCCGCGAGCGCATGGCGCACATCGACCTGGCGTCGCCGGTCGCACATATCTGGTTCCTGAAGAGCCTGCCGAGCCGCCTCGGTATGGTGCTCGACATGACGCTGCGCGACATCGAGCGCGTCCTCTACTTTGAAGCCTTTGTCGTTTGCGACCCGGGCATGACGCCGCTGAACCGCGGTCAGTTGCTGACCGAGGACGATTACCTCGCCAAGGTCGAGGAATACGGCGACGACTTCTATGCCGCCATGGGCGCCGAAGGCGTCCGCGAGCTGTTGCGCTCGATCGATCTGGTCAGCGAAGTCGAGCGCCTGCGTGCCGAGCTTGAAACCACCAGTTCGGAAACCAAGAGCAAGAAATTCTCCAAGCGTCTGAAGATCCTCGAAGGTTTCCAGAAGTCCGGCATCAAGCCCGAGTGGATGGTGCTCGAGGTGCTGCCGGTCCTGCCGCCGGATCTGCGTCCGCTCGTTCCGCTCGATGGTGGCCGTTTCGCGACCTCGGATCTGAACGATCTCTATCGTCGCGTGATCAACCGCAACAACCGCCTGAAGCGCCTGCTCGAGCTGAAAGCGCCTGAAATCATCGTGCGCAACGAAAAGCGCATGCTGCAGGAAGCCGTCGACTCGCTGCTCGACAACGGCCGTCGCGGCAAGGCGATGACCGGTGCCAACAAGCGTCCGCTCAAGTCGCTGGCCGACATGATCAAGGGCAAGGGCGGTCGTTTCCGTCAGAACCTGCTCGGCAAGCGCGTGGACTACTCGGGCCGTTCGGTCATCGTGGTCGGCCCGCAGCTGAAATTGCATCAGTGCGGTCTGCCAAAGCTGATGGCGCTTGAGCTGTTCAAGCCTTTCATCTTCAATCGCCTCGAAACGATGGGTCTGGCAACGACCATCAAGCAGGCCAAGAAGATGGTCGAAACCCGCGAGCCGGTTGTTTGGGACATCCTCGAAGAGGTGATCCGCGAACATCCGATCATGCTCAACCGCGCACCGACGCTGCACCGCCTCGGTATCCAGGCCTTCGAGCCGACGCTGATCGAAGGCAAGGCGATCCAGCTGCATCCGCTCGTTTGCGCGGCGTTCAACGCCGACTTCGACGGTGACCAGATGGCCGTCCACGTTCCGCTGTCGCTTGAAGCGCAGATGGAATGCCGGACCCTGATGCTTGCTTCGAACAACGTCCTTTCCCCGGCGAACGGCGAACCGATCATCGTTCCGTCGCAGGATATCGTGCTCGGTCTGTACTACGCGACCCGTGAGCGGATCAACGCCAAGGGCGAGGGCATGTTCTTCCCGAATCTGGCCGAAATCACGCGCGCCATGCAGGCCGGCGAGCTTGACGTCCACGCCAAGATATCGGCACGGATCAAGGAATACGAGCGTGATGACGATAACGGCTGGAAGGAAAAAATCACCCGTTACCACACGACGGCCGGCCGTGCGCTGCTGTCGGAGATCCTGCCCAAGGGCCTGCCCTTCAGTGTTCTCGACAAGCCGCTGAAAAAGAAGGAAATTTCGAAACTGATTAACACCTCCTTCCGTCGTTGCGGATTGAAGGAAACCGTCGTTTTTGCCGACCAGTTGATGCAGAATGGTTATCGTCTGGCCACGCGGGCCGGTATCTCGATCTGTTCCGACGATATGCTGGTGCCGACGCAGAAGCGCGAAATCATCGCCGCTGCCGAAGAGGAAGTGAAGGAAATCCAGAGCCAGTACACCAACGGTCTCGTGACCTTTGGCGAGCGCTACAACAAGGTCGTCGATATCTGGGGCCGGACCGGTGACCAGGTGGCCAAGGTCATGATGGAGCAGCTCGGCAGCGAAGAGGTGATCGATCGTACCGGCAAGAAGGTCAAGCAGGAATCGTTCAACTCGATCTACATGATGGCCGATTCCGGTGCGCGCGGTTCTGCGGCTCAGATTCGCCAGCTGGCGGGTATGCGCGGCCTGATGGCGAAGCCGGACGGTTCGATTATCGAAACGCCGATTACCACCAACTTCCGCGAAGGTCTGAACGTTCTCCAGTACTTCATCTCGACGCACGGCGCGCGTAAGGGTCTGGCCGATACGGCGCTGAAGACCGCCAACTCGGGTTACCTGACCCGCCGCCTGGTCGATGTGACGCAGGATCTGGTCGTCATCCAGGAAGATTGTGGTACCGAAAATGGTGTCACAATGAAGGCGCTGATTGAAGGCGGTGAAGTGATCGAGCCGCTGCGCGAGCGAATCCTCGGTCGCGTGACCATCGCCGATGTCGTGAATCCGGAAACCGACGAGACCGTGATCGAGACGGGGACGCTGGTTGACGAGGATCTTTGCGATCTGATCGATCAGCTGGGGGTCGACGAAGTCAAGGTACGTACGCCGCTGACCTGCGATACGCGCTATGGCCTGTGCGCCAAGTGCTATGGACGCGATCTGGGCCGCGGTACGCCGGTCAATATCGGCGAAGCTGTCGGTGTGATTGCTGCCCAGTCGATCGGCGAACCGGGCACCCAGCTCACCATGCGCACCTTCCACGTTGGTGGTGCGGCATCGCGGGCGGCGGTGGCCAGCCAGGTTGATACGAAGAGTGCCGGCGTGGTTCGCTTTACCTCGACCATGCGCTATGTCACCAGCGCCAAGGGCGAGAAGATTGTCATTACGCGTTCCGGCGAGGTGCTGATTACCGACGACAACGGCCGCGAGCGCGAAAAGCACAAGGTGCCGTACGGTTCGACGCTGCAGGTCTCGGATGGCCAGCAGGCCAAGGCCGGTACCAAGCTGGCGACGTGGGATCCGCACACGCGTCCGATCATCGCTGAATACTCCGGCCTCGTGAAGTTCGAGAACGTCGAAGAGGGTGTCACCGTTGCCAAGCAGATCGACGAAGTCACCGGTTTGTCGACGCTCGTCGTGATCGATCCGAAGCGCGGCGGCAAGGCGCAGACCAAGGGCCTGCGTCCGCAGGTGCGGCTGTTCGATGCTAACGGCGAAGAAGTGAAGATGCATGGCAGCGACCATGCGGTCACCATCACCTTCCAGGTCGGCGCGATCATCACGGTGCTCGACGGTCAGCAGATTTCCGTCGGCGACGTGCTCGCACGCCTGCCGCAGGAATCGGCCAAGACCCGCGATATTACCGGCGGTCTGCCGCGCGTTGCCGAGCTCTTTGAAGCACGTACGCCGAAGGATGCCGGCATGCTGGCGGAATTTACCGGCACGATGTCGTTCGGCAAGGACACCAAGGGCAAGCAGCGTCTGGTGATTACCGATCTTGAGGGCGTCACGCACGAGTATTTGATTCCGAAGGACAAGCATGTCCTGGTGCATGATGGCCAGGTCGTGAACAAGGGCGAGTCGATCGTCGACGGCGCGCCGGACCCGCACGATATCCTGCGTTTGCAGGGTGTCGAGGCGCTGGCGATCTACATTACCGACGAAGTTCAGGACGTCTACCGCCTGCAGGGTGTGAAGATCAACGACAAGCACATCGAAGTGATCGTTCGCCAGATGCTGCGTCGGGTCAATGTGGTTGACACCGGCGATACCAAGTTCATCAAGGGTGAGCAGGTCGAGCGCGCGCATCTGCTCGACGAGAACGACCGGATGGCTGCGGAAGGCAAGTTGCCGGCAAGCTATGAGCACGTATTGCTCGGTATTACCAAGGCGTCCTTGTCGACCGATTCGTTCATCTCGGCCGCATCTTTCCAGGAAACCACCCGCGTGCTGACCGAAGCCGCAATCATGGGCAAACGCGACGAACTGCGCGGTCTCAAGGAAAACGTTATTGTTGGTCGCCTCATTCCGGCCGGTACCGGCCTTGCCTACCACACGGCGCGCAAGCTGCGTGCGGCAGGAGAGTCTGGTGCATCGACGCAGGATCTGCCGGGTGAACTGGAGATGTCGCATGAAGCCAGCGCAGAGGATAGCCAGGTCGGTTGACTTGGCGTTTGATCGGCCCTAGAATATTGGGTCGTTGTCGGCAGGGGCTAACCATTGCCCCTGTCTGTTATAAAAAATTGCCAGGACTGCCAGTGGTATGTCTTGGTTTTTGCAGGTATCGTGCCGCATGTGCGGCCGCCGCCGAAGTGAATTTAGGGATAGCAATATGCCAACCATTAACCAACTTGTGCGCAAGCCCCGCGAGGCTGTGCGTAGCAAAAGCAAAGTTCCGGCACTGGAAAACTGCCCGCAGAAGCGTGGCGTTTGTACCCGTGTTTATACGACTACTCCGAAGAAGCCGAACTCCGCACTGCGTAAGGTGTGCAAGGTTCGCTTGACGAATGGCTTCGAGGTCATTTCGTACATCGGCGGCGAAGGTCACAACCTCCAGGAGCACTCGGTGGTTCTGATTCGTGGCGGTCGTGTAAAGGACTTGCCGGGTGTGCGTTACCACACTGTTCGCGG
>JBAQRB010000196.1:0-1920 GCA_049295655.1 Rhodocyclaceae bacterium | reverse complement strand
GTGACGATCTTGGCGGAATAAAACGGATCGCTGTCGCCGCCGTCGATCCTCGCCTGCGCGATCAGCGCCGCACGCGCCATCTGCCAGCCGCCGGCGACGATGCCGAACAGGTGCAGGAAGGGCACGGCGCCGGCCGAAGCGGCACGCACGTCGTTGCCGTAGGTGGCGACGATCCAGTTGCCGGCCTTTTCGAGCGCGTCGATGCCGGCGGAAAAACGGCTGCGAATGGCAACGAAGTGCTCACCACCCTGCTGCGCAAGATCGGCATCGAGCCCGCGCATCGTGCCAATCACCACCTTCAGCGTGGCACCGCCTTCGCGTGCCATCTTGCGCCCGATCAGGTCGTTGGCCTGGATGCCGGTCGTTCCTTCGTAGATCGTCGAGATGCGCGAATCGCGCAGATGCTGCGCGGCACCGGTTTCCTCGATGAAACCCATGCCACCGTGCACCTGGACGCCGGTCGAGGCGACGTCGACACCGACTTCGGTGCTCCAGCCCTTGACCACCGGGATCATCAGGTCGACGAAGGCCTGGCTGCTTTTTCGCGTCTCGGCATCGGCGTGATGGATCGCCGTATCGTGCGCGGCGGCAACGACGTAGGCCAGTGCGCGGGTCGCTTCGGCTTGCGACTTCATGCGCATCAGCATGCGGCGCACGTCCGGGTGGGCAATGATCGCCACTTTCGGGCCACCACGCACGCCGACATCGGTGCACTGGATGCGGTCGCGCGCATAGTCGCGAGCCCGCTGGTAAGCGCGCTCGGAAACGGCAACACCTTCGAGGCCGACGCCGAAACGCGCGGCGTTCATCATCACGAACATGTATTCGAGACCACGGTTTTCCTGACCGACGAGATAACCGACGGCGCCCCCCTGGTCGCCGAAGGCCATGATCGCCGTCGGGCTGGCGTGGATGCCGAGCTTGTGTTCGATCGAAACGCAGAAGGCGTCGTTACGCGCACCGAGGCTGCCGTCATCATTGACCATGAACTTCGGCACGACGAACAGCGAGATGCCCTTGACGCCTTCGGGCGCCGTCGGCGTACGGGCGAGGACGAGGTGGACGATGTTGTCCGCCATGTCGTGATCGCCGTAGGTAATGAAGATTTTCTGCCCGAAAACCTTGAAGCTGCCGTCGGCCTGCGGCTCGGCGCGGGTGCGCACGGCGGCGAGGTCGGAACCGGCGTTCGGCTCGGTCAGGTTCATCGTGCCGGTCCACTCGCCGCTGACCATCTTCTCGAGGAAGGTTTTCTTGAGCGTATCGGAACCGGCCAGCGCCAGCGCTTCGATGGCGCCGGTGGTGAGCAGCGGACACAGCGAGAAGGAATGATTGGCCGATTTCCACATTTCAGTAACGGCGGCGCCGACCACCTTGGGCAGGCCCTGGCCGCCCCACTCCGGTTCGCACTGCAGCGCCGGCCAGCCGCTCTCGGCAAACAGCTTGTAGGCTTCCTTGAAGCCCTTCGGCATGGTCACCGCCTTGTTGTGCCACTTGGCGCCTTCCTGGTCGCCCGGGAAGTTGAGCGGCGACAGCACGCCCTCGGCGAACTTGGCGGCTTCTTCGAGCACGGCGTCGACAAGGTCCGGCGTGGCATCCTCGCAGCCCGGCAGCCGCGCCACCTGGTCGAGTCCGGCCAGTTCCTTCAGTGCGAACTGCATGTCGCGGATCGGAGCGATGTATTCACCCATTTGAATCTCCTTTATTTAGCCGAGCGCTGCGGCGAGTTGCGGGACGACTTCGAACAGGTCGCCGACCAGACCGTAATCGGCGACCTGGAAGATCGGTGCCTCGGGGTCCTTGTTGATCGCGACGATGACCTTGCTGTCCTTCATGCCGGCCAGATGCTGGATGGCGCCCGAAATGCCGATCGCGATGTAGAGCTGCGGCGCGACGATCTTGCCGGTCTGCCCGACCTGATAG
>JBAQRB010000195.1:0-1794 GCA_049295655.1 Rhodocyclaceae bacterium | reverse complement strand
CGCGCCGCGAGCCGGCTGTCGATCCACGCTTCGCCCGGCGGCGGCACGCCGTGCGCGATCCTGCCCGCAGGATCGTTGGGGTCGACCAGCACGATCGCGCCGCGCAGCGGATAGCCGGCGCCGACCGCCTTGATTTCGGCGAGCTGCGCCCGGACGTCGGCGCCCTCGCCGAGTGTCACCATGCTCGGGAAGGTCCGCGTTTCGGCCACCTGCAGGCCCCGCTGGCGCGCTTCGCCGGCGACGGCGGCGGACCACGGGTGATCGGCGGTCAGCAGCAGGTCGGCGCCGAGCATCTGGTTCGCTTCGCGCTCGAGCGCCTGGCGCACGCGATCGGCAAAGAAGCCGACGGCGGTCAACGCCGCGACCGCGACGACCAGCGCCGCGACGAGCAGGCGCAGTTCCCCGGCGCGGGCGTCGCGACGCAGCATGCGGAGGGCGAAGGGGAGCAGTTTCATTGGAAAAGTTTAACCACAACGATCACAACGGGCACAACGAAAAATCATCCAAAACAAAAAGGGGTTCGTTGTGCTCGTTGTGCCCGTTGTGGTTCAAAAAATCTCACTCCAGCTCGCGCAGCCGCTCGACCGCTTCCTCGACGCGGCGAACGGCGATCACTTCGATACCGGCAATCGCCTGTTTCGGCTTGTTCGCCTCGGGAATCAGCGCACGCGTAAAGCCGAGCTTGGCCGCCTCCTTGAGCCGTTCCTGGCCACGCGGCGCCGGGCGGATTTCGCCGGCCAGGCCAACTTCACCAAACACAATAAGTTTCGACGGTAACGGCCTGTTTTTAAGTGAAGATACAATCGCCAGCAACACCGCCAGATCGGCCGCCGGCTCGGTGATCTTGACGCCGCCGACGGCGTTCACGAAGACGTCCTGGTCGAAGCAGACGACGCCGGCGTGCCGGTGCAGCACGGCGAGCAGCATCGCCAGGCGCTGCGCATCGAGGCCGACGGTCAGCCGGCGCGGATTGCCGTGCGCCTGATCGACCAGCGCCTGGATCTCGACGAGCAGCGGTCGCGTCCCTTCCTGCGTGACCAGCACGCACGAGCCGGGAACGTCCTGCCCGTGCTGCGAGAGGAAAAGCGCCGACGGGTTGTTCACGCCCTTCAGCCCCTTGTCGGTCATCGCGAAAACGCCGATTTCATTGACTGCGCCGTAGCGGTTCTTCACCGCACGGATCAGACGGAAGCTCGAATGCGTGTCGCCCTCGAAATAGAGCACGCTATCGACGATGTGTTCGAGAACGCGCGGACCGGCCAGCGCGCCCTCCTTGGTCACGTGGCCGACGAGGATCACCGTGATTCCGGTCTGCTTGGCCAGCCGCGTGAGCTGCGCCGCGCATTCGCGCACCTGCGCCACCGACCCCGGCGCCGAACTCAGCTGATCCGACCACAGCGTCTGGATCGAGTCGATCACGGCGACCTGCGGCCGCTCGGACTGCAGCGTGGCGAGGATTTTCTCGAGGTTGATTTCGGCGAGCAGCTTGAGCTTTTTCGTATCGAGCGACAGGCGCCGCGCGCGCATGGCGATCTGCTGCCCGGACTCCTCGCCGCTCACGTAGAGCACCTGGCTCGCCACCGACAGCTCGGCGAGCGCCTGCAGCAGCAAGGTGCTCTTGCCGATTCCCGGATCGCCGCCGATCAGCACGACGCCACCGGCGACCAGCCCGCCGCCGAGCGCGCGGTCGAACTCGGCGATGCCGGTCGGCAGCCGGTCCTCCTCGCGCGCCTCGATTTCCGAGAGCGTCTGCAATTTGGCCGTGCCGCCGAGCGCGGCAAAGCGGCTGTTGCT
>JBAQRB010000194.1:0-17051 GCA_049295655.1 Rhodocyclaceae bacterium | reverse complement strand
ACGAAGCAGTCGCAGATGCGCGACAGTTCCTCGACGTACTGGCGCAGTTCGGCGGCGCCGAGCGCGCAGTTGAGTCCGAACGAGAGCGGCCGGATGTGGCTCAGCGAGTTCCAGAAGGCCTCGGCGGTCTGCCCGGACAGCGTGCGGCCCGAAGCGTCGGTGATCGTCCCCGAGATCATCACCGGCCAGCGCCGGCCGACTTTCTCGAAAAACTGCTCGATTGAAAAGAGCGCGGCCTTGGCGTTGAGCGTGTCGAACACCGTCTCGACGAGCAGGATGTCGGCGCCGCCATCAACCAGGCCGCGGATCGCTTCGCTGTAAGTGCCGACCAGCTCGTCGAAGCTCGTGTTGCGGTAGCCCGGGTCGTTCACGTCGGGCGAGATCGACGCCGTTCGCGACGTCGGGCCGAGCACGCCGGCGACGAAACGCGGCTTGGCCGGATCTTTTGCGGTGAATTCGTCGCACGCCTCACGCGCCAGCCGCGCGCCGGCGACGTTCAGCTCATAGACGATCGCTTCGAGCTTGTAGTCGGCCTGTGAGACGGCGGTCGCGTTGAAGGTGTTGGTCTCGACGAGGTCGGCGCCGGCCGCCAGGTACTCGGTGTGGATGCCGCGGATCACCTCGGGGCGCGTCAGCAGCAGCAGGTCGTTGTTGCCTTTCAGGTCGTGCGCGTGATCGGCAAAGCGCGTGCCGCGATAGTCGGCCTCCTGCAGCCCGTGGCGCTGGATCATCGTTCCCATCGCACCGTCGAGGATCAGGATGCGTTGTTCGAGCAGGGCTTTGAGTTCGGCTGTGCGGTCGGGCTGCATGGTGTCTACCTGGTTGGTCGTGCTGGCGTGTAAAGCAAAAAACCCGTCGGCGCAAAGCGCGGCGGGTTTTCGTGCGGCTTCGCTTTAGCGGCATTTCTAACGCGCCCGCAATCTGTCGAGATCAAATCGGCGCGAACCCGAATCAAACCTTGGGCAAGCGCGCAAATTTACGCACCAAGCCCTTGATTGTCAAATACTGTCGGTGCCGAAGACGGTTGTTTTACAGGAGTGTGTCGATATAATGACAAACCGGTCTGGGGGTCGCCAAGGCGGGCGCTTGCACCTTTGCGTGCAGCATTTCTAAACAGAAGAAAAAGAGGCTAGCATGTTCAACAATCTGGGCGTCAGCGCAAGGCTGATCGCATTAAACGCCATTATGGCGGTATTCATGATCGTGATCGGGATTGTTGGCTTGCAGGGCATGTCCGGCGTGGTCGGCGGCCTGCAAACCGTCTATGCCGATCGCACGATTCCGCTGGCCGATCTGGGCAAGATCCAGCATCTGTTCACCGCCAATTTTTCCGAGGCACTGCGCGCCATCCAGCACAACCCCGGCGCCGAACTGGCGAAACTGCACGACCATCCGGTCTCCGAACACACCGACCGCATCGATGCCAACATCAAGGCCATCAATGAGCTGTGGTCCAAATACACAAAGACGAGCCTGACGACGGAAGAGCGGCAACTGGTCGCCGAATTCGAGAAAAGCAGGGATCTCTGGGTCAACCAGATCCTCTCGCCGATCATGCTGGCGCTCAAAAGCGGCGATTACTCGACGGAGAACGTCAGCAAGTTCCTGAAAGGCAATCGTACGCACGGCCAGGCGACGGCAAAAAGTCTCGATGCGCTGATGGAGCTGCAACTGCGCGTCGCCCGCGAGGAATACGAGCGTGCCCAGGCGAACTACAACACCGTCCACATGCTGTCGATCGGCTCGATTATCGGCGGTGTCGGTCTGGGCTTTCTGATTGCGCTGTGGATCACCCGTTCGATCACGCAACCGCTTGGCCGGATGCGCGCCACGATCGCGGAAGTCGAGAAAAATGGCGACTTTACCCAGCGCATCGAAGTCAGCAGTGGCGATGAGGTCGGGCAAACGGCCAAATCCTTCAACCAGCTGATGGGCACGCTGCAGCAGACTTTCGGCCAGTTGCTCGACAGCGTCGGCAAGGTCTCGGATGCGGCTTCCAGCGTCTCGTCGTCCTCGAACCAGGTCGCCAGCAGTTCTTCGTCGCAAAGCGAAGCGGCCTCCTCGATGGCGGCTGCGGTCGAGGAAATGACCGTCAGCATCAACCATGTTTCCGACAGCACACGCGAAGCCGTCGAGATTTCACGCAATTCGGGGCGCTTGTCCGCCGAGGGCGGCAACATCATCGGCAAGGCAGCTTCGGAAATGTCCCAGCTGGCCGAAATCGTCAGCCACACCGCCCAGTCGATCGAGGCGCTCGGACAGCAGTCGGATCAGATTTCGTCGATCGTCCAGGTCATCAAGGATGTCGCCGACCAGACCAATCTGCTGGCCCTCAACGCAGCGATCGAAGCTGCCCGTGCCGGCGAACAGGGGCGCGGTTTTGCCGTGGTGGCCGACGAGGTGCGCAAACTGGCGGAGCGCACGACCAAGGCGACCGGAGAAATCACCCAGATGATCGGCGCCATCCAGCAGAGCGCGCAAGCCGCAGTGAGCACCATGGGCTCCGCCGTCGAGCAGGTCGGCAGCGGCGTCGCGCTGGCCAATCAGGCGGGATCGGCCATTGTGCAGATCAAGAACGGTGCCGAGCAGGTCGTTGGCGTCGTCGACGACATCTCCCTGGCGCTGGTCGAGCAGAGCACGGCCAGCAACGAGATCGCCAACCAGGTCGAGATGGTGGCGAAAATGACCGAAGAAAACAGCGCCGCCGCGGCCGAAACCGCCAATGCCGCCAACCGCTTGCAGGAACTGGCCCAGAGCATGCAGTCCGCGGTCCGCCGCTTCAGGATATAGCAGCAACTGCGGCTTGCCCGATCCCGCCCAGGCGGGCTCAGCCTTTCGGCGCAAGGTTGCTGCTGGTTCGGAGCACCACGCCGTCCTCGTCGAAATGCACGTTGAAGAAGGTGTCCATGCTGGGTTCGGATTTCGTTTTCCAGTCCCAGACGTGCTCTTTCTTCAGCGAGAAATAGACCTCGTGCGCCGGCCTGCCGAGCAGGCGGCGCACTTCTTCCTTGCTCATGCCGGCCTTGATCCGGGCGAAGTTCTCGTCGTTCAGCACCTGCCGGACTTCGCGCAGGACGCTGTCGGGGCCGATCACGATCATGTAATTGACGATCCCTTCCGGGGTGCTCGGATACTCCCAGGTCAGCGTGCCGTCGGCGTCCTTCCACTCCATGGTCGGCCGTCCCATGCGATTGCGCACATCGGCACCCGTCGACACGCCGGGCTTGAGTTCCTGCAGCGCCATCCCGTCGCAGGCCGAAAAAAGGGTGGCGATCAGGCCTGAAAACAGCCCGGCAAACAGTTTCTTGCTCATGTGCATCTCCGTTGTTCCCGCGTACCGGCAGCGTCGGTACCGCAGGCACGGAGTATAAGACATGCGTGCGACTCCCCCGAACGGCCCTGCGCCGGTTCGTCCGCTGCGTTTGCCTTGGCTGCGCGGCGGGCTTTCTGCCGAAATGTCCGACAAATTGGGCCGGTTAATGCCGCCCTGCTACAATCGGTCTCATATCAACACCGAGGCCGCGCGCATTGTTTGCGATGGGCGGCTTCTCATATGGATTTAGTGCTCATCTTCCTGCTCATTCTCGTCAATGGCGTTTTCGCCATGTCCGAGATTGCTGTCGTTTCATCGCGCAAGGCCAGACTCCAGAATCTGGCCGATGACGGCAACCCCGGAGCCGAAGCCGCGCTCTCCCTGCACCAGAATCCCTCGAATTTCTTTTCCACGATCCAGGTCGGCATCACCTCGATCGGCATCCTGAGCGGTGCGATCGGCGAGGCGGCGGTCGCCGATCCCATCGCCGCCTGGCTGTCCGCCATTCCGGTTCTCGCCGAGCATGCCCGAGCCATCGCGCTGACCATTACCGTGCTTGGCCTGACCTATTTTTCGGTGGTGATTGGCGAACTGGTCCCCAAGCGGCTGGCGCTGCTGGCGCCGGAGCAGATCGCATCGCTGATCGCCCGGCCGATGCATTTCCTGGCACGGATCACCCATCCGCTGGTCGTCATCCTGTCGACCTCGTGCACCACCATCCTGCGTGTGCTCGGCGCGCGCAGCAAGGAAGAGCCGCCGGTCACCAACGACGAGATCAACGTGCTGATGGAACAGGGCGCCGAAGCCGGCGTCTTCCACGAAAGCGAACAGGAGCTCGTCTCCAACGTGCTTCGACTCGACGAGCAGCGCATCGCAGCGATCATGACACCGCGCCGCGAGATGTTCGTCGTCGACCTCGACGAGGACGAGGAGAGCGTCCGCCGGCGCATCGTCGATACCGAATACTCGCGGGTGGTCGTTTGCCGCGACGGGCTGGAGCACATCCTGGGCATCCTGCAGACCGGCGACCTGCTCAAGAAGGCCCTGCCCGGACATTGCATCACGGCGGAAGACATCGAGTCGGTGCTCCATCCGCCGCTCTACGTTCCCGAATCGGTGACCACGACGCGCCTGCTGGAAAGCTTCCGCAACGCGCGCCTCCAGTTCGCCCTGATCGTCGATGAATACGGCGACGTGCAGGGCCTGGTGACGCTGACCGACGTGCTGGCCGCCATCGTCGGCGAGCTGTCGGTACCCGAGGCCTTGGCCGACCGCGACATGCTGCAGCGCGAGGATGGCTCGTGGCTGGTCGATGGCGACGTCGGTATCGAGCGCCTGAAGTCGGTTCTCGATATTTCCGACGACCTGCCCGGCGAGGACGAGCGCAGCTTCCACACGCTGGGCGGCTTCATCATGCACCAGTTCGGGCGCATTCCGGTGCCGACCGACCATTTCGTGGCGCTGGGCTGGCGTTTCGAGGTGATGGACATGGACGGCAACCGGGTCGACAAGGTCCTGGTCGCCGTTGCCGGCGAGCCGGCGGGCACCGGCGAAGCCTGACGGTCAGTGGGTCAGGCGGTCTTCGGCCGCTGCAGCAGCCACGCAAAACCGCCGCCGAGCAGCATCATTCCCCCCATGCCGAGCGCCAGCGTGAGCGGCGAATTCCATAGCGCCGGCGCCATCACGCCGGCGGCGAAGGCGTTGAAACCGGCCTGCAGAAAGGTCTGGCACGAGGCGGCTAGGCCGCGCTGCGCGGGAAACGGGTCGAGCGCGATCAGCGTCAGGCAGGGCATCGCCAGCGCCATGCCGAACGTGTAGATGAAGAGCGGCAGGACGCTCCACGGCAGGCCGGGGGGCAGGGCCAGATTGACCGCGAGGTTCGCCGCGACGCCGGCGCCCATCAGCAGATAGGCCCGGGCGATCGTGCGCGGCAGCGAGAGCTTGCCGGCCAGCCGCCCGGACAGCCAGGAACCGCTCATCAAGCCGAGCATCGACGGCCCGAACAGCCAGAGGAAGCCCGTCTCCGAGACGCCCAGGTGGCGCATCAGGAAAACCGGTGCCGACAGCACGTAAATGAAAAATCCGGCGAAGTTGAGCGACAGCGCGCCGCAGGCGAAGAGGAAGGGCGGCGAACCGAGCACCTTCCAGTAGGTACGCCCCAGATAGCCGGCGCGCATGCTCTGCCGCTGCTCCGGCGCCAGCGTCTCGGGCAGCAGGCGCCAGCAGGCGAGCCACAGCACGAGCGTCATCAGGGCGAGAAAAACGAACACCGAACGCCAGCCGAACCACGACTGCAGCCAGCCGCCGATCACCGGCGCGACGGCCGGCGCGAGGGCGAACATCATCGTGATCCGCGCCATCAGGCGCTGCGCCGGGGGGCCGTCGAACAGGTCGCGTACGATCGCGCGGCCGATCACGATGCCGGCACCGGCGGTGATTCCCTGCAAGGCGCGCAGCAGCCACAGATGCTCGATGCGCGTGGCGAAGACGCAGCCGGCCGAGGCCAGCGCGAAAAGTCCGAGCGTGGCGAGAATCACCCGGCGCCGACCGAGCGCATCCGAGATCGCGCCGTGCCACAGCGTCATGATCGCGAAAGGCAGCAGATACGCGGTCAGCGTCTGCTGCACTTCGAGCGGCGTCGCGTTCAGTTTCTCGCCGATGTCGTGGAACGAAGGCAGGTAGGCGTCGATCGAGAACGGGCCGAGCGCCGCCAGCGCGGCGAGCAGCAGGGCGATGCCGCGCGGCGGCGGTTGGGCGACGCGCATTCAGTCCCGGGCGAAGCGGCGGTACTGCACGGCTTCGGCGACGTGTGGCGCCTGGATGTCCGTGCTGCCGGCCAGGTCGGCGATGCTGCGGGCGACCTTGAGCACGCGGTGATAGGCGCGCGCCGACAGGTTGAGGCGCGCAACGGCGGTCTTGAGCAGTGCGGTGGCTGCGGCTTCGGGCAGGCAATGAAGGTCAATTTCCTTGCTGTTCAGGCGAGCGTTTGGTTTGCCCTGGCGCGCCAGCTGCCGTTCGCGCGCCAGCGTGACGCGTAGTCGCACGCTGGCCGAGTTTTCGCCGTCGGCGGCCTGCTGCAGCGCTTCGGCCGGCAGTGCCGGGACCTCGATCTGCAGGTCGATGCGGTCGAGCAGCGGGCCGGACAGCTTGCCGCGGTAGCGCTGCACCTGGTCCGGCGTGCACCGGCAGCGTCCGCCAGCGTCGCCGTGGTAGCCGCAGGGGCACGGATTCATCGCCGCGACGAGCTGGAATTGCGCCGGGAACTCGGCCTGGCGGGCGGCGCGCGAGATATGGATGCGTCCGCTTTCGAGCGGCTCGCGCAGCGCTTCGAGCACGCGGCGGTCGAACTCGGGCAGTTCGTCGAGAAATAAAACACCCTGGTGGGCCAGTGAAATTTCGCCGGGACGCGGCACGCTGCCGCCGCCGACCAGCGCCGCCGAAGACGCCGTGTGGTGCGGTGCCCGGTAGGGATGGCGACGGAAATGCTCGGGGCGGAACTGACCGGCCAGCGACAGCACGGCGGCCGATTCGAGCGCCGCGGCCTGCGTCATCGGCGGCAGCAGGCCGGGCAGGCGGCAGGCGAGCATCGACTTGCCGGTGCCGGGCGGGCCGGCCAGCAGCAGCGAATGCCCGCCGGCCGCGGCGATTTCGAGCGCCCGCTTGGCCTGCGCCTGGCCGCGCACATCGGCGAGGTCGGGGGCGTCGTGCCCCGCTTCGCCAGCGGACTCCCCGGCAACGCATTCGGCCAGCTCGCCTTGCCCTGAGAGGTGAGCGCACACTTCGAGCAAGGTCGAGGCGGTCAGTACGCGCACGCTGCTGGCCAGCGCGGCTTCGCGGGCGCTGCTTTGCGGCAGGACGAAGCTGCGTCCGCGGTCGCCGGCGGCGAGGACCATGGCCAGCGCGCCGCGGATCGGCCGCAGGTCGCCCGAGAGCGACAGCTCGCCGGCAAATTCGTAGCCGTCGAGCGCATTTTTCGGGATCTGTCCCGATGCGGCGAGGATGCCGAGTGCGATCGGCAGGTCGAAACGCCCCGATTCCTTCGGCAGGTCGGCCGGTGCGAGGTTGACCGTGATCCGCTTGCTGGGAAAATCGAATCCCGAATTCTGCAGCGCCGCGCGCACCCGGTCGCGCGCTTCCTTGACCTCGGTATCGGGCAGGCCGACCAGCGTGACGCTCGGCAGCCCGCCGGCCAGATGCACCTCGACCGCGACTTCCGGGGCGGAGAGTCCGTCGAGACCGCGACTGTGGACGATGGCGAGCGGCATGGTAATGACGTTGGAAAGATTGGGCGGAAGCTGCAGTCTACACAAAAGGCCGGGTTCGCGCGCCAATCCGTTTTGCGGCGCTGTCGGTCCCGGTCGCGCGGCGGCAATCGTGCCGCGCCGGCGCTTCCCCATCACGCCCAAAGGGCCATCGAATCGTACTCCGTTGACCGGCGGCAACCTACCCTGAGCAGGGCGGTTACCCTTGATAATTGATAGAATTGCATTGTTTTGACGCCTGAGCCCCCTCAAATAGGAACAACCGAATGCCTGTCTCCCCCATCACGCCGGCGGCGGTTCTAAGCCTCTTACAGGGTTACCTCCAGACCGCTCTACACCAGAACGTCATTCGCTTGGAGTCGACCGGTCGGGGGAACCAAAGAGCCGACTCCCGCGAAAACGAAGTACGGATTGGCAATTCGCTTCGGGCATTCGCCCTTGGGCATCCGATGTTCACCCGGGACGGAATGATTTTTGAGGTGACGATTAACGGTGCTTGGTATGATTTTCTCGTCCGCAACGCGGACAACACAATCTTCATTCCGATCAACCTTAAAGTCTCGTCGCTGCGCGGCCGCGACAATCTCTCTTCTAAGGAAGGGCTCTACTTCGCACTAACCGGCATACGTCCCCAAGGCGGGGTGATCCGCAACTGGGATCTCTTCTGTCAGAACATCGCCGCGAACCTCCGCCGCGATAACTGCGACGCCGACTACTATTATTTAGTCGTCCAAAAACCACCGACAGGGGAAACGGTCGGCCAGGTTTTCTGGACGAGCCTTTTGCAGTTGCAGATGGTCTACCCGAACGGGAGCAACCCGCCATTTCAGTGCAAATGGCAGGAAAATACGGAGCGAGCGAACCGTACTAGAAGCGAGGCGGTGGATAAGCTGCTCGATGTCGTAGGCGAGACGTTCGTCCTGCGCGCAAGGGCGCTGGAGTCATTTAAACAGCACGCCGTACCCGGCTTCTCCGGAGCGCTCCATGATAAATGGATCGGCGCGACACCTGAAGTGGAAGGCGAAGCCGCGTGAGCCGCAACAAGCTCGACGTCCAGAACCTCGGTCAGGTATTCACGCCCGAGGACATCGTCAGCCTGATGATTGGGCTGCGCCAGCGGCACGGCCGCGTGCTTGAGCCGTCGTGCGGCGACGGCGCATTCTCACGTCGCATTGAAGGATGCGACGCGATTGAACTCGACTCGCGCGTCGCACCGCCAGGCGCCCGCGTCATGGATTTCTTCGACCTGAGTTTGGACGAGAAGTATATGACCTGCATCGGCAACCCTCCCTATGTAAGACACCAGGACATTCCGCCCAGTACGCGTGCGCTCCTCGACGGCTCGATGTTTGACGGACGCAGCAATCTTGCGCTGTTCTTCATCCACAAGGCAGTGCAACACCTCGATCAGGGCGGCGAACTCATCTTTATCGTGCCTCGGGAGTTCATCAAACTCACGGCGGCGCGCAAGCTGAACGCGTGGCTGAGTGAGCAGGGAACCATTACACACTGGATCGAGACGGGCGACACCCGGATTTTTGCCGGCGCCGTTCCGAACTGCGCGATATTCAGGTTTGAACTCGGCGACTTTTCGGGGCGCACGTTGTACCGAACGTTGGACAGCGAGTGGGGAGAGCGAGCCTTCGTCGAGCGATACGGGCAGATCACGTTCCCACGGGAGATCATGAGCGTTCCCATGAGCGCGCTGTTCGACGTAAAGGTCGGCGCCGTGTCCGGCGCGGATGATGTGTTTGCCCACGAAACAGGGACGGAATTCGTCTGCTCGAAAACGATCGACTCCGGCAAAACGCGCCGGATGCTCTACAACGTTCAGCACCCATCCCTAGTCCCACATCGCGAAAGGCTTCTCGCACGCCGCGTGCGGCGATTCGACACATCGAACTGGTGGACATGGGGGCGCGCCTACCATGACGCCCCGGGCGTACACAGAATCTACGTCAACGGGCGGACACGTAGGCCAAATCCGTTCTTCACGCATCCATGCGAAACCTACGATGGTTCGATTCTTGCGCTCTTCCCGAAGGTAGAGGGCATGGATATCCAGCGGGCGATCGAGCTGCTCAACAACGCGGTGCCGTGGGCCGACCTAGGATTTATCGTTGATGGGCGCTTTGTATTCTCGCAACGCACGCTCCAGACGTTGATGTTGCCGCCTGTCTTCAATGAACTGCGGTTACCCCGCCAAGTCGCGAAGGCGAAAAACAAGGCGCCGGCGAAGACCGTGAACAAGCGGAAAAAGGTAGCGGCCTAAGCCTCAATCCCTGCCCCACTTTAGTTTCTCTAACTACCTGCACAGCTCACGGTTCTTGGCCTTGACTGCTCGTTCTCTTCCTGAAGCTGCTTGATGCGCCGTATTGTTTCTTGCCGGGGTACGACCTTCGCAGTTGAGCGACACAGTCTTGAGCAGGCGCCGCTGCCGACGTCATTCCGCGTATTCCTGCCGCCCGCCGCCGCGGTGTAACATGGCGGGCCAGACCCTGGCGGCGTTCATTAACGAGCACTAAGCCGCCAGCTTCACCGGAGATAGTCCATGGTTCCCCACCTCACCACCGCCCTCAACGGCCCGCTGCTCGAGCTCGAACGCCGCTTTCTCGACGCGACGCCCGACATCGAGCGCTGGCTGCGCGGCCAGTGGCAGGAGCACACGCCGCCGTTCTACGGCTCGGTCGACCTGCGCAACTCGGGATTCAAGCTGGCGCCGGTCGACATGAACCTCTTTCCGGGCGGCTTCAACAACCTGAACGCCGCTTTCCTGCCGCTCTGCGTGCAGGCCGCGATGTCGGCGATCGACAAGATCTGCCCGAATGCCTGCGACCTGCTGCTGATTCCCGAAAACCACACGCGCAACCTCTTCTATCTGCAGAACGTCGCACAGATCGCGGCGATCCTGCGCCAGACCGGGCTCAACGTCCGTCTCGGCTCGCTGCTGCCGGAAATCGACAAGCCGACGCCGGTCGATCTGCCGAACGGCACGACGCTATTGCTCGAACCGCTGGTGCGCGGCAAGCGCCGCCTCGGTCTCGACGGCTTCGATCCCTGCGCGATTCTGCTCAACAACGACCTGTCGGCCGGTATCCCGGAGATCCTGCAGAACCTCGACGAGCAGTTCGTTCTGCCGCCGCTGCACGCCGGCTGGGCGGTACGCCGCAAGTCCAACCACTTCGCCGCCTACGACGAGGTGGCCGGCGACTTCGCCAGGCTGGTCGGCATCGACCCGTGGCAGATCAACCCGTATTTCTCGGTCTGCGACAGCATCAACTTCCACGAGCGGCAGGGCGAGGAGTGCCTCGCGTCCAACGTCGACGCGGTGCTCGGCCTGATCCGCGAGAAGTACAGGGAATACGGCATCGACGAGACACCCTACGTGGTGGTCAAGGCCGACGCCGGCACCTACGGCATGGGCGTCATGACGGTCAAGGACGCTTCCGAAGTGACCGGCCTCAACCGCAAGCAGCGCAACAAGATGTCGGTGATCAAGGAGGGGCTCGCCGTCTCGCAGGTGATCATCCAGGAGGGCGTGCATACGCACGAGCAGGTCGGCGACGGCGTCGCCGAGCCGGTCGTCTACATGATCGACCGCTACGTGGTCGGCGGCTTCTACCGCGTGCATTCGGGGCGCGGCAAGGACGAGAACCTCAACGCGCCGGGAATGCACTTCGAGCCGCTGGCCTTCGAGACCAGCTGTTCGCTGCCCGACCAGTGCCAGAACCCCGATGCCCCGCCGAACAGGTTTTATGCGTATGGCGTCGTCGCCCGTCTGGCGCAGCTCGCCGCATCGCTCGAGCTCGAGCGCACGGCACCGGCAGCGTAAGGCCCGGCAGCGCTCACCCGGCGGCCGGCGCGCAAGCGCTGGCCAGCAGGTCGATGGCCAGGCGTCCGGTGATGCCGAGCGGGTCGCGGTCGGGGCTGTATTCGCTGATCTCGAGGGCGACGCAGCGGCGCTCGCGCAGCACGCCGGCAATCGCCTGCCGCAACGCGCCGCCGTCGATGCCGCCGGCCACCGGTGTCGCGACGCCAGGCGCCTGCCCGGGGTCGATCGCATCGAGGTCGATGCTGATCCCGAATGGCGCGTCGTCGTGGCCGGCAATCCGCATCGCATCGGCCCACACGGCGGGAAAACCACGCCGTTCGATTTCAGTCATCGCGAAAACCCTGGCGCCAAACCTTGCCAGCAGCTGCCTTTCCGCCGCTTCGCAGCAGCGCGCGCCGACCAGCGCCAGACGCTGCGCGTCGAGCACCGGGCCTTCGATCTCGGTCAGCTCGGCGGCGCCGGAGCCGAGCAGTGCGGCCAGCGGCATGCCGTGCGGGTTGCCGGAAAGGCTGCTGGCCAGCGTATGCGCGTCGAGGTGCGCGTCGACCCAGATCAGGCCCGGGGCCCGGCCGAGCGCCCGGCCGACGCCACGCCATGTCCCGGCGGCAATCGAATGGTCGCCGCCGATCACCAGCGGCACCGTGCCGGCGCCGATGCAGGCCGCCACTTCGTCGGCCAGTTCGCGCAGCAGCGCGCCAAGCGCCGGCAGGCGGGGGCCGTCCGGCGGCTCGATGATGGTTCGCCAGGCGGTATCGAGTCCGCTGCGCCGGAGCGCCGCCAGCAGTCCCTGCTCGCGCAGGCTTTGCACGGCAGCCTCGGCGCCGTGTGCCGCGGCCGGCGCGCCGAGCGCACTGGCGACACCAATCAGGCGCAAGGTCGCAGCCGGGCTGTTCATGGCGCATCTCCGGGCGTCGCCGCGGCGATCCTGAACATCACGAGTTTACGAACTGCACGACAGCATCGAGCAACCGGCCTTGTGGCGCGCCCATTCCGGGCGTTTTCCGGCCAGATCGGCATGTGCCGGCTGCTCGTCGTAGGGCCGGCGCAATACCTCGAGCAGCGTGTGGATCAGGCCCGGATCGCCCTGTTCGGCGCGTTCGATGGCCTGCTGCGCCAGGTAGTTGCGCAGGACGAAGCGCGGGTTGACGCGGTTCATCATGGCCTGCCGCTCGCCTGCCGGGCGCGCGCTGCGCCGCAGGCGCGCCGCATAGCGCTGCAGCCACAACGCAAAGGCCGGCGTGAACTGCACGCGCAGCTCATCGCGGTAAAAGGCGGCGGCGAGCAGATCAGGCGTCACGGCGTCGATGTCGAGCAGCGCCAGCTGGCGGAAAAAGATCGTCATATCGACTTCGGCCTGCTGCATGAGGTCGAAAACGTCGTTGATCAGCTCGGCGTCGCTGTCCTGCCAGCCGTCGATGCCGAATTTTTGCGCGAACATCTGCGTCGCCTGGTTCGCGTAATTCGTGTCGTAGCGTTCGAGGCCGGCAGCGAGCTGCGCCGGGTCGGCAAGCAGCGGCGAGAGCGCGTCGGCCAGCCGCTCGAGATTCCAGCGCGCGATTTCGGGCTGCCGGCCGAAACAGTAGCGCTTGCCGGCGGCGTCGGTGGTGTTCGGCGTCCACCCCGGATCGAAGTTATCGACCCAGCCGTAGGGGCCGTAGTCGATGGTCAGGCCGAGGATCGACATGTTGTCGGTATTCATCACGCCATGCACGAAGCCGACGCGCATCCAGTGCACGAGCAGCGTTGCCGTGCGCGCGCAGACTTCGGCAAACCACGCCGCAATCAGGGCGTCCGGCGTGCCGCCGGGCGCTGCGGCAACTCCGGTGGCTTCGCTGAACTCGGGGAAATCGCGGCTGATCGTGAAGTCGACGAGCCGGCGCAGCAGCGCTGTCTCGCCGCGCGCCGCGAGGATCTCGAAGTGGCCGAAGCGCGTGAATGAAGGCGCGACGCGGCAGACGATGGCGCCCGGCTCGTCGGCCGCGTTGCCGTCGTAGAACATGTCGCGGCGTACCGCCTCGCCGCTGCCGACGAGGCTCAGCGCCCGGGTCGTCGGCACGCCCAAGTGGTGCATCGCCTCGCTGCACAGGAACTCGCGGATCGACGAGCGCAACACGGCACGCCCGTCGGCGCGGCGCGAATAGGGCGTCGGGCCGGCGCCCTTGAGCTGCAGTTCCCAGCGCTGGCCGGTGCGACTGACCACTTCGCCCAGCGCGATCGCCCGGCCGTCACCCAGTTGTCCGGCCCAGTTGCCGAACTGGTGGCCGCCGTAGCAGGTGGCATAGGACTGCATGCCCGGCAGCAGGGCATTGCCGGCCAGCGCGGCGAGCAGCGCCGGCGAACGCAGCGCGGCTTCGTCCAGATCGAGGCTGGCCGCCATCTCGGGCGACCAGGCGAGCAGGCTCGGTGCGGCGACGGCGGTCGGCGCAACGGACGACCAGCAGGCGCCTCGTACCTGGCGCGACCGGTTGTCCGACAGCGGGTCGCCCGGCAGTTCGCGGATGAAACGGTTGTCGAAATTCAGGGAAGTCATCGATTGTCTGCTCGCCGTTGGAAGTTCATATAGAGCGCAATCGGGCGGACTGGTTCCCGCCGATTCTGGCCCGGAAAATGCCGGACGGATAGTTGGAAAGTGGGGTATTCTTCAATAAATCATGAAATTCAATCCGAAGCTTGGCTTGCACGGCCGTCTTGTCCTGCTCCTGCTGCTGGCGTTTGCCGTGCTGTCGAGCCTGCTCGTCTGGCAATCGCTGACGCAGCGCGACCAGCTTGTCCAGGCCGCCTCGGACCGCCTGCTCTGCCAAGTCAGGTTGCTTGCCGCGCAGCAGCAGGCGCTGGTCGAGCGTGCCGATGCGATCCTCAACGGGCTGATGATCGCGCCGGAACTGCGCGGCGCGATCGGTACGCCGTGTGCCGGCCTGCTGGCCCAGCACATCGAACTTGAGCCGCCCTTTTTCCAGATCGGCAAGGTGGCGCCCAACGGCGATGTCCTGTGCTCGGCGATTGCCGGAAAATCCGGTGTCAATGCCGGCGACCGGACCTGGTTCAGGCAGGCGATGCAGGCGGAGGATATGGTCATTTCCGAGGTCATCGTCAGCCGTGTCCTCGGCAAGCGCGTGATCAACCTGGGAAAAGCACAGCGCGATCCGTCCGGCAAGCCGCTGGCGGTCTTCTATGTCTCGATCGGACTCAATCATTTGCAGGAGGCTCTGATCAGCGCCGGCCTGCCCGAAGGCGCGCGCGTTGTCATGCTCGATGGGCAGGGCACGCAGATCCTGCGTTATCCCGACCGGGAAGGCTGGGTTGGCCGCAACGTCGCCGACGATCCCCTGGTCCAGCAGCTGCTGGCCGGCAGCGGCGAGGGGGTCGCCAGCACGTCCCGCATGGATGGGGTTTCCTCGTTGCTCGCCTTCACACCGTTTCTCCGGGCGACGTCGGGCCAGGCGTATTACCTGTGGTTGAGCCTGCCGACGACACTGGCCGAAGCGCCGGCACAAAAGCAGTTGCTCGCCAGTCTCCTGATCACCCTGACGCTCCTGGCGATCACCCTCGGTCTGGTGTTCCGCGGCGGCCAGCGCCACGTCGTGCAGCCGCTGCGCATCCTCGCGCAAACCGCGCGCCGCTTCGGGGCGGGCGACCTCGACGCGCGCAGCGGCCTGCAGCAGCGGAGCGGCGAAATCGGCGAACTGGCCCGCGCGCTGGAAGAGATGGCCGACGCACTGCAGGCCAAGGAGGCGGCTCTCAACGTCGCCCAGCGCCTGGCCGGCATCGGCAGCTGGACCTGGAACCTGCGCACCGATCAGCACGCCTGGTCGGACGAGGTCTATCGCATCTACGCTTGCGATCCGAACCAGCCGGTGGTCCCCTACCCGGAGGTGCGCCGCTTCTTCACCCTGGAGAGCTGGGTGCGCCTCGCCGCTGCGGTGGATTCGTGCATGGCGCAGGACACCAGCTACGACTGCGTTGCCGAAATCGTGCGCGCCGATGGCCGCCGCCGCTGGGTCGCCGCACGCGGCGAATGCAAGCGCGCGGCCGATGGCGAGGTGCTGGAACTGCACGGCACCTTGCAGGACATTACCGCCCGCAAGCTCGGCGACGAGGAGCTCGACCGGCACCGCGACCGGCTCGAGCAACTCGTGCTGCAACGCACCGCCGAACTGGCGCAGGCCAAGGAGGCCGCCGAGTCGGCAAGCCATGCCAAGAGCTCGTTCCTGGCGACCATGAGCCATGAGATACGCACGCCGCTCAATGCCGTTGTCGGCCTCACCGGGCTGCTCGCCGAGACGCCGCTCGACCGCCGCCAGCGCGATTATGCAGACAAGATCCAGTGGTCGGCGCAGGCCTTGCGCACGCTGATCGACGACATCCTCGATTTCTCCAAGATCGAAGCCGGCGCCTTGCAACTCGAACAGGCGCCCTTTTCGCTGAACGCCATCCTGCGTACGCTGGCGGCCGTCGGCGCAGTCGGCACGCGCGGCAAGCCGGTCGAGGTCCTGTTCGATGTTGCCAGCGACCTGCCCGACGCACTGATCGGCGACGTCTTCCGCCTGCAGCAGATCCTGCTCAATCTGAGCAGCAATGCCGTCAAATTCACCGATGTCGGCGAAATCGTCCTCTCGGTGGCCTGCCTGGGCCGGGATGCCGGGCAGGTGACGCTGCAATTCAGTATTCGCGATACGGGCATCGGTATCCCGCCCGAGCAGCTGGAGCACATCTTCGATGTCTTCGCCCAGGCCGAGAGCTCGACGAGCCGCCTCTACGGCGGTTCCGGACTGGGATTGGCGATCAGCGCCCGGCTCGCCGGCCTGATGGGCGGCAAAATCACCGTCGAGAGCGTGCCGGGGCAAGGCAGCGATTTCCGCTTCATCGTGCCGCTGGCCGTGGCGGCCGGGGGTGCGCAGGCGATGCCGGAAGAGATGATGGCCGGCTTGCAGATCCTGATCGTCGATGACCATCCGCTGGCGCGCGAGCTGCTGAAAAAGGCCTGTACCGCCTTCGGCTGGCAGGCCACCGCGCTTGATTCCGGCAAGGCGTGCCTCGCCGAACTGCAGCGCAGCGCCGCCGACGGCGAGGATTACGACCTGTTGCTGCTCGACTGGCGGATGCCCGGCATGGACGGTCTCGAAACGCTCAGGCAGGCGTTTGACGAGCCGGGAATCCGCCTGCCGCTGGTCGTCCTGATGGCCTCGGCCTTCGAGCTCGAGGAGGCCGTTGCGGCGAGCGACGATCTCTTCCTCGATGGCCTCGCGGCCAAGCCCCTGACCCCGGGCAGCCTGCTCGAGGCGGTCGTGCGGGCGCATTCCGGCGAGTTCAGCGAAATCGGTCCGGCGGTGACGAAGAGCGATCAGCGCCTCGCCGGCATGCGCCTGCTGGTTGCCGAGGACAATGACCTGAATCGCCTGGTGATCGAGCAGATCCTCAAGCGGGCCGGCGCCGAGGTGGAGATGGTGGTCAATGGCCTGGCCGCGGTGAAAGCCGTGCGCCGCCCCGCTGCGCGTTTCGACGCGCTGCTGATGGATATCCAGATGCCGGTGATGGACGGCTACACCGCAACGCGTGTGATCCGCGACGAAATGGGGTTCGTCGACCTGCCGATCATCGCCGTCACCGCCTATGCCCTGCCCGAGGATCGCGAAAAATCCCGACG
>JBAQRB010000193.1:0-4474 GCA_049295655.1 Rhodocyclaceae bacterium | reverse complement strand
GGCCTGCCGTGTCGATCTCGCTCACGCCGGAAAGGTCGATTTCGATTTCGGTACACGCCGGCGCCAGTGCGGCGAACCCGGCCTTCAGCTCGGCCGCCGAATAGATCGTCAACTCGCCGTCGATGGCGAGGCAGCAGCGCTCGCCGTTGGTGGAAACAGTCTGTAGCGTCATTTGGGCACTCCTACATGATCAGTTTGGCAACAGCGCTCAGCATCTGCTGCGGCTGGAACGGCTTCACGACCCAGGCTTTGGCGCCTGCCGCCTGCCCTTCCTGCTTCTTGCCTTCCTGCGCTTCGGTGGTCAGCATGATGACGGGCGTGAATTTGTAGGGTTCGAGCTTCTTCATCTCGCGCACGAAGGTGATGCCGTCCATGTTCGGCATGTTCACGTCGGAGATGACGAGATGAACGCGCTGCCCGCTCAGTTTGTTCAGGGCGTCGCGGCCGTCGCAGGCTTCCAGCACCTCATAGCCGGCACTGCGCAAGGCCATGTTCACCACCTGGCGCAACGAGGCAGAGTCATCGACGATCATTACGGTTTTTGGCATGGCTGGCTCCCGTTAAAAGAAGGTGACTGGCGCGCCGCCGGTGCTGCCGCCCGCGTGCGGCAAGGCGCGATCGTGCTGTTCCAGGGTGGTATAGCGGCGTTCCATGTCGCGCACCCATTCGGCGACATCGATCGCTTGCGGCAACTCGCCGTTCGCCAGGCAGTTTTCATCCTGCTCGAGGCGACTGGCCAGACGCCCGATGTCGCCGATGACCGATTGGAGGATCTGGTCCACCCGGTCCTGGAATTGCAGACCGACGAGCACGTGTTCCACCTGCTCCTGCGCGCCGTGGCTTTCGACCTTCAGTTGCCGCGATGAGGCGGCAAGGCAGCGCGCCGCGCCATTGATGCGCTCGAGCACTTCACCAATGGCCGACTCGGAATCGGCCAACAGTTTCTGGTCCTGCTGCGACATCTGCTCGGCCGCCGCCATGGCGCCGGCCATCGTCTGCGTGGCGGCGTCGACCCGTTGCCGCATTTCCTTGCCCGTCGCGGCCGAGAGGCTGGAGAGCCTGCGCACTTCGTCGGCGACCACCGCGAAACCGCGCCCGGTTTCGCCGGCTCGCGCCGCCTCGATGGTGGCGTTGAGCGCCAGGAGATTGGTCTGGCTGGCAATTTCCGCAACGTTCTCGGCCATGCGGCGCAAATCCGCGGTTACTTGCGTCAGTCCGGATATTTCGTCGAGCAGTTGCTGCTTCGCCGACAGGGCGTGCTTGAGTTCGACCAGCACGGTTTCAAGTTCGCTGCGCGCCAGATCGATCACCATCACCAGGTCGCCGCCGTTCCCCTCGTCCTGGAATGCGCCGAGCGCACGCTTGAGGCGGTCGAGAATGGCAGCGAATTCCTGCACCAGATCCCCGGCGGCGGACTCCGTTTGCTGCCGGCCAAGATTCACCTGCCGTGCCCAACGCGTGAGAACCTGCCGGCACGTAGCGCGCACGCCCTCCAGGTAAAGGCGCTGTTCGGCGCCGGCCATCGCTTCGCACTTCTCCTGCACCGCCTGATGCATCGCCAGAAGGCAGGCCTGCGCCTCGCGCCACAAGCCGCGACTGACCAGCGCACCGCTCCCGAAGAGCAAGACAGCCGTCGCCAACGCTATTGGTGACAGCTGGCCGAAGCCGGCCAGCAATACTCCGCCAATCCCGGCGATGATCGCCGGTGCGGCCGCCGCAATGCGACAACGGGGCAGTAAGGTGTTCGTCATAGCGATCTTCCCGTCCTTCCGTTCGTTTGGCACGATGGCTGTCGGGAATGCATACCCGGCGCCGTTGCAGCAAATTGTCATGGCTGCGATGCCTTTCCGCTACCCGCAGTGGCACGGGCAATTTCCCGAGGAAACCCGGTATGACGTTAGCCCTACGGGAGAGCCAATTGCTTGCGGAAACGCCCGCTCAGCGTGGAACGCGAAGGGGGCGTGGAAGAATCGGCAGGGGAAAAAAGAGGTCGTTCCGCCGGTTGCGGCGCAAATGCGGCAGAGCGAGGTCGTGAAGAGAGGCGATGACTGTGCCGCGGTCACGCACAGGTCGCGGGCAGCAGCGGTTCGGTTGGCAGACGGTCCGCGCGATGTCGGACAAGGATGGCTCTACGCCTGCGCGGCCACCGGGTGAGCGAGGTATTCTAGGCAAAACTCCACTGCAACTTGCCGTCCGACGTCAAATCGAGGTCAGCAGAGCGGCGCATGTTCATTCCGCCGCCAGGCTCGGGCAAACTACGGGACAATTCCCCGAGCAGCTCGGCCGTTGACGCAACGTGCATCTTGCGCAGAATGTTGCTGCGGTGTTCGTCGATGGTCTTGATGCCGATACGTAACGCCGCCGCGATGTCCTTGCTGCGTTGCCCTTTGATCAACAGCTCGAACACCTCACGCTCGCGCGGCGTCAGACACGCCACCCGCGCTGCGACGACATCCGTCGCGCGGCGCCGGCGCCGCCTTTCCTTCGAGTGCTCCAGCGTCCGTTGAACGCTGTCGAGGAGTTGCTGCAAATTGACCGGCTTTTGCAGAAAATCTACCGCACCGAGGCGCATCGCCTCCACCGCCATCGCGACCTCGCCGTGGCCGGTAATGAAGATCACGGGAATCTGCCAGCCGGTCTCGATCAGCCGACGCTGCAAATCGAGACCGCTGACTTCCGGCATGCGCACGTCGAGCAGCAGACAATCGCACTCCCGGCTCTGCGGGTCATCGATGAACTCCCGCGCATTGGCGTACGAGCGAACGCCGATGGAAAGCGGGCTGAGCATCAGGCAAAAGGCCTGGCAAACCGTAGGGTCGTCGTCAACGACGGCAACAAAGTATTGTTCTGCCATGATTTTCCTCGCCTAGACTGCGTGCCAAGAGACAAAGCTCGGCAGGAAGTATCCTTGCCGAGGATCCAATCAGACCCGATGCTGCACTGCACAAATCATTTTCCGGGGGCCGATTATTTTTGTCAATGGGCAAGATGAGCGTGCGCACGAAATGCACCATCAGCTCGTTGGTCAGGCCCATTTCCTCGCAACACGGCCATCCGTCGCGATGGCCCGGCGCAAGCTGCCTGAGCGCTTCGCCCCCTCCGTGCGACAGCGCACCGACCGGAAAAAAATATTGAGCGAAACTTCTCGCATTGCGTCGAGCGACTTCGACGCGACTCGCTCATTTTCCGCGTCATGCTGGTGCGACTCTTCCGATGAAGCAGCTCAATCGACTCAACCCCGAAGGCTGGCGTATCGTCCTGGTTTTACAGGGCGGCGGCGCACTGGGTGCCGATACCCTGTGTTTCATGGTCGATCTGTGGAGTGCCGGCGGGCCGGAGCCGACGACGCTCGATCAAGTGGAGACGCGGAAAAAGGACGTGACCTTCGCTTCGCGCTCGAAGCGGCACATCGAAGACTATCTGCATACCCGCCAACTGCAGCACAAGTTGCGCGAGTTCTATGCCTTGCTGCCCGACCATGCCCAGAGCGAGACCGGTCGGGCCGAACTGGCGGCGCTCGGCTGCGACAGCACGATGCACATCATCCGCCTGCCGTACGCCGGGCGCGATTGGCACATGGCTGCGAAAGACATCAATTTCTCGAAGGGATCGATCGCTTGGCGCTGGGATCAGGGCTATCAGGACGCACAGCGCGCCATCGAACACGCCGGCTGGCTGGTCGCGGTCGCGGAAGACAGCGGCCTCGTCGTGCACGAATTGCCGCCCCTCGCCGCCAAGGAGCGCCGCGCCGCAGATCACTGAGCGGCAACAGGCGCTGCGGCCCGATTGCACGGCTATTGCACGTTGTTTATTGCATATGCCAGCCGTGGCTGACGACGATGGACTGGCCGCTGAGCGCCGTCGATGGAAAGGTCGCCAGCCAGAGCGCCGTTTGTGCGACGTCCTGCGTCGTCGTGAATTCACCGTCAATGGTTTCCTTCAGCATCACGTTCTTGATCACCTCGGCTTCACTGATCTGTAGTTGCGCCGCCTGTTCCGGAATCTGCTGGTCGACAAGCGGCGTGCGCACGAAGCCGGGACAGATCACGTTGGCGCGGATACGGTCTGCCGCACCTTCTTTCGCCACGACCTTGGCCAAGCCCAGCAAACCGTGCTTGGCTGCGACATAGGCGCTCTTCAGCGGCGAGCCTTCATGCGAGTGCACCGACCCCATGTAAATGACGGTGCCGCCTTTTTGCGCCTTGACCATCTCGCGCATGCAGGCGCGGGTCGTCAGGAAAGCACCGTCCAGATGAATGGCGAGCATTTTTTTCCAGTGCTCAAAACTGAAGTCGACAATCGGGCTGATGATCTGGATACATCGGCCCAAAAAAAACGCCCCGGACTTCGGGGCGTTTTGCTTGTTGCAGGATCAGCGCGAACTCAAGCCTTGTGCGCCGCCAGCTGCGTCCAGGTGTCGACCACCGTATCCGGGTTCAGCGAGATGCTGCCGATTCCCTGATCCATCAGCCAT
>JBAQRB010000192.1:0-1903 GCA_049295655.1 Rhodocyclaceae bacterium | reverse complement strand
GCCCTTCTCGCTTTCCTGCGTCGCAGACTACTACGCCGCTGTTTTTTTGCTGCTGGCCGCTTTTGCCTTCTTGGCGGCTGGTTTCACTTCAGTTTTTTCTGCCGCTGCCTTGGCCGGTTTTGCCGGGGCTTTGGCCTTGGGTTCACGCTTTTCGAACTCGAATCCGACTTTTCCGTCCGGACCGCGCACGAGGAACGCCGAGAACTTGCGTCGCGTGCGCGACGATACGAAGTCCTTGAGCAGGTCGGTGCGGCCGGTCGTGAGCAGCTTCTTCATCTGTTCTTCGTCGACCGCCTGCTGCAGGATGACCTTGCCCGAACGGAAGTCGCAACTCTTCTCGGGGCCGACCGACTTCTCGCAGACGTAGGCCATGCCGTGCTCGAAGACGCGCCCGGCGCACTTGGGGCAGGCGCCGAGAACTTCGCGGCCGGTGAAATCGACGGGTTCGGCGTTGCCGTCCTCGCCGTTGGCGCCCTGTCCGAAGTCGAATTCTGGCGTATTTTCGGCGTTCAGCTTGATGATGGCGTTGAACGGCCGGCCCATCTTGTTACGAAAACCGGTCAGCGGTCCGATCTTGCGTTCGGTGAGCAGTTCCTCGATCTCGCTGGCTTCGAACTGGCGGCTGGCGACGATTTTCCAGAGCGAGAACTCGCAGCCCTGGCACTGGAATTTCTTGTAGGTTTCCTTGATCAGGCCACCGCATTTCGGGCACGGTGTCGACAACTCGCCGAAGTCGCCGGGAATCGTGTCGCTGTCGTAGGTCTTGGCGCGGTCGACGATGTGCTGCGTCATCGCTGCGATTTCCTGCATGAAGGCGTCGCGCGACATCTCGCCACGCTCCATGCGCGCAAGCTTCCATTCCCAGTCGCCGGTCAGCTCGGGCGCCGTCAGTTCGCGGATGCCGAGCCCGTTGAGCAGCGTCATCAGCGAGAAGGCCTTGGCCGTCGGCTGCAGTTCGCGCCCTTCGCGGTTCAGGTATTGTTCGCCGAGCAGGTTTTCGATGATCTGCGCGCGCGTCGCCGGCGTGCCGAGGCCGCGTCCGGCCATCGCGGCGCGCAGTTCCTCGTCGTCGACCATCTTGCCGGCGCCTTCCATCGCCGAGAGCAGCGTCGCTTCCGAGTAGCGTGCCGGCGGCTTGGTCTGGTGCGCGTTGAGCAGGACTTCGTCGGCCTTGACCCGTTCTTTGGCCTGCACCGGGACGAGGTTGCCGTCGTCGCCTTCCTGCCCTTCGCGGCCATAGACCGCGAGCCAGCCCGGATTGACCAGCACCTTGCCTTCAGTCTTGAAAGGCTCGGACTCGACGCGCGTGATGCGGGTCGTGATCAGGTACTCGGCCGCCGGGTAGAACACGGCGAGGAAGCGCTTGACCACCATGTCGTACAGCTTCTGCTCCGGTTCGGAGAGCTGCTTGGGCGCCTGCAGCGTCGGGATGATCGCGAAGTGATCGGAGATCTTGGCGTTGTTGAAGATCCGCTTGTTCGGCAGGACCCAGTTGCGCGCCAGGATCTGGTGCGCAAAGGGCGAGTAGCGGGCGATTGCCGCTTCGTCGTGCCCCTTGCCGACGCCTTCGCCGGTCAGCATGGTCAGCGTGTCCTTGACCGTCGGCAGATAGTCTTCGGGCAGTGCGCGCGCGTCGGTCCGCGGGTAGGTCAACACCTTGTGCTTTTCGTACAACGCCTGCGCGAGTCCGAGCGTCGATTTCGCCGAGAAGCCGAAGCGGCTGTTGGCTTCGCGCTGCAGGCTGGTCAGATCGTAAAGGAGCGGCGAGAGCTGCGTCGAGGGCTTGGCTTCCTCGCTGACTTCGCCGGGCTTGCCGGCGCATTTCTGCTGGATGGCGCCGGCGCGGCTCTCGTCCCAGAGACGGTCGGCACGCGCGTGCTCGTCGTCGTCCTTGCCCTTGTAC
>JBAQRB010000191.1:0-23800 GCA_049295655.1 Rhodocyclaceae bacterium | reverse complement strand
GTCATGCCGGGGGCCGGTGCTTCTTCCAGCACTTTCTGGTGGCGGCGCTGCACCGAGCAGTCGCGCTCGAAGAGATAGACGCAGTTGCCTTGCGTATCGGCGAAGACCTGGATTTCGATGTGCCGCGAGCGGGTCAGGTATTTCTCGATCAGCACGTGCTGCGAGCCGAACGACGAAGCCGCCTCGCGCTGGCACGAGGCGAGCGCGGCGATAAAGTCTGCGCTCTTTTCGACGAGGCGCATTCCCTTGCCGCCACCGCCGGCCGCCGCCTTGATCAGCACCGGGTAGCCGATCGCATCGGCCTGCGTCTTGAGGAAGTCTGCGTCCTGATTGTCGCTGTGGTAGCCCGGTGTCAGCGGTACCTGAGCGGCGCCCATGATCTTCTTGGCTTCCGACTTCGAGCCCATGGCGCGGATCGCGCTGGCCGGTGGGCCGATGAAGACGATGCCGGTCTGCGCGCAGGCGTCGGCGAAATCCGCATTCTCGGAGAGGAAGCCGTAGCCCGGATGCACGGCCTGCGCACCGGTGCGTTTGGCGGCATCGAGAATGCGTTCGGCAACGAGATACGACTCACGCACGGCAGCCGGTCCGATGCACACGGCTTCGTCGGCGAGACGGACGTGACGCGCGTCGGCGTCGGCCTCGGAATAGACGGCAACCGTGCGGATGCCCATGCGGCGCGCCGTCTTGATCACGCGGCAGGCGATTTCGCCGCGATTGGCGATGACGATTTTACTGAACATTGGTCTCTCCGGCGGCGCAATCGCCTGTGCGCGCTACGCACGCAAGGCAATTTGACTTCGTCGCTGCGCCCCTACGGGGCTGGTCGCCGCGATTGGCGATGAGGATTTTGCTGAACATTGGTCTCTCCGGCGGCTCAACCGCCTGCGCGCGCTGCGCACGCAAGGCAATTTGACTTCGTCGCTGTGCCCCTGCGGGGCTGGTCGCCGCGATTGGCGATGAGGATTTTGCTGAACATCATCAGCTTCCGGCGATCCAGTTCGGCTTGCGCTTCTCGAGGAAAGCGTTCAGTCCTTCCCTGCCTTCCGGGCTGGCACGTACGCGCGTGATGCGCTGCGCGGTTTCCTCGATGGTGACCGCGTCGATCGGCTGGCCGGCAACGGCGCGGATCAGCGACTTGCATTCGGCCTGCGCCGCCGGGCCGTTCTTCAGCAGGCTATCGACGATCTCGCCGACCGCTTCGTCGAGCTGCTCCTCGCCGGGAACGATCTCGTGCAGCAGGCCGAGGCGATAGGCTTCGGCTGCCGACAGCCGTTCGGCGGTGAGCATGTAGCGGCGGCTGTAGCGCTCGCCGATGGCGGCGATCACGTAGGGGCTGATCACCGCCGGCAGGATGCCGAGCTTGACTTCGGTCAGCGCGAACAGCGCATCGTAGGTCGCCACCGCGATGTCGCAGGCGGCGATCAGTCCGACGCCGCCGCCGTAGGCCGGCCCCTGCACGCGGGCGATGGTCGGCTTCGACAGTTCGTTGAGCGTGCGCATCAGCTCGGCGAGCTTGCGCGCATCGCGCAGGTTCTCTTCTTCGGAATAGCCTGCGACGCGCTTCATCCAGTTGAGGTCGGCGCCGGCGCAGAAGCTCTTGCCGGTCGACGAGAGGACGACCGCACGCACGCGCGGATCGGCCTCGAGTTCGCGCAGGCCGGCGGTGATCTCTTCGATCAGCGTTTCGTCGAAGGCGTTGTGCCGCTCGGCCTTGTTCAGGGTCAGGATGCCGACGGGACCGTCGACTTCGGTGATGATCGATTGGTACGAGTGGTAAGGATTCATGCTCATTGCCTCACATCCTGAAAATGCCGAATTTCGTTTCTTCCGCCGGTGCGTTCATCGCAGCCGACAGCCCGAGCCCGAGCACGCGCCGCGTATCGGCCGGGTCGATGACGCCATCGTCCCACAGGCGGGCGCTGGCGTAATAGGGGTGGCCCTGCGCTTCGTACTGGGCGTGGATCGGCGCCTTGAAGGCGGCCTCGTCCTCGGCGCTCCATGTCTTGCCGGCCGCCTCGAGACCGTCGCGCTTGACCGTAGCGAGCACGCCGGCGGCCTGCTCGCCGCCCATCACCGAAATGCGCGCATTGGGCCACATCCACAGGAAACGCGGGCTGTAGGCGCGGCCGCACATGCCGTAGTTGCCGGCGCCGAACGAGCCGCCGATCACCACCGTGAACTTCGGCACCTTGGCGCAGGCCACCGCCGTCACCATCTTGGCGCCGTCACGCGCGATGCCGCCGTTTTCGTACTTGCGGCCGACCATGAAGCCGGTAATGTTTTGCAGGAAGATGAGCGGGATGCCGCGCTGCGCACACAGCTCGATGAAGTGCGCGGCCTTCAGCGCCGACTCCGAGAAGAGGATGCCGTTGTTGGCGACGATGCCGACCGGATAGCCCCAGAGGCGGGCAAAGCCGCAGACAATCGTCGTTCCGTAACGCGCCTTGAATTCGTCGAAGTCGGAGCCGTCGACGATGCGGGCGATGATCTCGCGCACGTCGAACGGTTTCTTGCTGTCGGTCGGGATGACACCATACAGTTCGTCGCCCGGGTAGAGCGGCGCGCGCGGTTCGGCCAGGCTCACGGGCGGGCGCTTCTGCCAGTTGAGATTGCCGACGATGCGCCGAACGATGGCCAGCGCATGCGCGTCGTTTTCGGCCAGATGGTCGACGACGCCCGAGATGCGCGTATGCACCTCGGCACCGCCGAGGTCCTCGGCGCTGACCACCTCGCCGGTCGCCGCCTTGACCAGCGGCGGACCGCCGAGGAAGATCGTTCCCTGGTTCTTGACGATGATCGATTCGTCCGACATCGCCGGCACATAGGCGCCACCGGCCGTGCACGAGCCCATCACGGCGGCGATCTGCGGGATGCCGGCGGCCGAGAGGTTGGCCTGATTGAAGAAAATGCGGCCGAAATGGTCGCGATCCGGAAACACCTCGTCCTGCAGCGGCAGGAAAGCGCCGCCCGAATCGACCAGATAGACGCAGGGCAGGCGGTTCTCGGCGGCGATCTCCTGCGCGCGCAGGTGCTTTTTTACGGTCAGCGGGTAATAGGTGCCGCCCTTCACCGTCGCGTCGTTGGCGACGATCATGCATTCGACCCCATTGATCCGGCCGATGCCGGTGATCAGCGAGGCCGCCGGCACATCCCCGCCATACATGCCGTAAGCGGCGAGTTGCGACAGTTCGAGAAAAGGCGAACCGGGGTCGACCAGCGCATTGATCCGCTCGCGCGGCAGCAGCTTGCCGCGGGCGACATGCTTCTGGCGCGCCGCTTCGGGGCCGCCCAGGGCAATCTTGTCGACCGTCTGGCGCAGGTCGGTGACGACCCGTTGCATCGCCTCGACGTTGGCCTGGAAATCGGCGCTGCGCGGGTTGATCTGGGTGGGCAGAACGGGCATCAGAAACCTCCTGTCTCGAGCCAGCGTTCAAGTTGCGGCAGACGGTCGGCGCCGAAGAAAGCTTCGTCGTCGACGATCAGGTAGGGGGAACCGAAAACGCCTTTCTTGATCGCTGCCGCGCATTCGGTTTTCAGGCGATCCTTGAGCGCCGTACCGGCGAGCGCCTCGGCCAGCGCAGCGCGGTCCGCGCCGAGCTGCACCGCCAGTTCGAGAACGACGGCCGGATCGGCAATGTCGCGTCCGTCGACGAACAACGCACGGTACGCGGCATGGGCAAAATTGCGCGCCAGGCCGTGCCCCTGCTCCTGGTCGAACAGCCAGTAATAGGCGCGCGCCGCGTGCTGCGTAGCCAACGGGAAAGTGGCCGGGTGCGCGTAGGGAATGCCCATGAAACGCGCCGAGCGGGAAAAATCGTGCAGCGCGTACTCGCCCTTGAGCGGCGCGTGGGTCAGCGGAACGGCGCCGGTCTGCTTGAACACGACGCCGAGCAGGATCGGGCGCCAGCGCACCTTGCGCCCGAATCGTGCGGCAATCGCGTCGATTTTTTCCGAGGCCAGGTAACCGTAGGGCGACGAGAAGTCGAAGTAGAACTCGATCGGTGCGGGCATGCAGCCTCTCCTTTGTCTAGGCCGTTTTCGGCCAGAGAACCATCTGCGTACAGCGGAACAGCGCCAATCGCCGGCCGTCTTCGCCAGTGATCTCGGCATCCCAGACCTGCGTGCTGCGCCCGGTGTGTACCGCGCTCGCTTCGCAGAGCAGGATGCCCTCGGTCAGCGTAGCGAAAAAATTGCTCTTCAGTTCGATCGTCGTGAAGTTGTCGGCACCGGCCGGCAGGTGGGCGATCGTTGCATAGCCGGCTGCCGTATCGGCCAGCGCGATCACCGTCGCCGCGTGCAGAAAGCCGTTCGGCGCCAGCATTTCGGGGCGGATGGTCAGGCAGGCGCGCAGTTTTCCCGGCTCGATGGCGACAATCTCGATGCCGAACAGGCCGGGCAGATGCCCCGGCCCGCGCGCGTTGAGGCTGTCGACGGTAATTTCCGGGCGCAAACGATGTTGTGCCATGTCAGTTGGCCGCGATCGCGCGGCCGATCACCAGCCGCTGGATGTCGTTGGCGCCTTCGTAGATCTGGCAGACGCGAACGTCGCGATAGATCCGCTCGACCGGGAAATCGCTGACGTAGCCGTAGCCGCCGTGGATCTGGATCGCATCGGAGCAGACCTTCTCGGCCATTTCGGAAGCGAACATCTTGGCCATCGACGCTTCGGTCAGGCAGGGCCTGCCGGCGTCCTTCAGCGTCGCGGCGCGCCAGACCATCAGGCGGGCGGCGTCGATCTGGGTAGCCATGTCGGCGAGGCGGAAGCTGACCGCTTGGTGCGCGATGATCGGCTGGCCGAAGGTTTCGCGCTCCTTGGCGTACCTGACCGCCGCCTCGAAGGCCGCGCGCGCCATGCCGACCGATTGCGCGGCGATGCCGATGCGCCCGGCTTCGAGATTGGACAGCGCAATGCGGTAGCCGTCGCCTTCGGCGCCGAGCAGCGCGCTAGCCGGTACGCGGCAGTTCTCGAAGAGGATCTGCGCGGTGTCGGAGGCGTGCTGCCCCATCTTTTCTTCGATGCGCGCGACGACGTAACCGGGCGTCTCGGTCGGCACCAGGAAGCAAGAGATGCCCTTCTTGCCGGCGGTCTTGTCGGTCACCGCGAAGACGATGGCCATCTGCGCGTGCTTGCCGGTGGTGATGAACTGCTTGACGCCGTTGAGGATGAAATCATTGCCATCGCGCTCGGCGCGGGTGGTGATCGACGACGCGTCGGAGCCCGTATGCGGCTCGGTCAGGCAGAAGCAGCCGAGCTTCTCGCCGCGCGCCAGCGGCTTGAGCCATTCTTCCTTCTGTTCGTCGCTGCCGTATTTCATCGTGATGCCGCAGGCCAGCGAGTTCTGCACGCTGACGATGGTCGAGGTCGCGCCGTCGCCGGCAGCGATTTCCTCGAGCACCAGCACCAGCGACATGTAGTCCATGCCGGCGCCGCCCCACTGTTCGGGGACGACCATGCCCAGCGCACCGAGCTCGCCGAGCTCGCGCAGCGCGTCGGCCGGGAAGGTGTGATTGCGGTCCCACTCGCCGGCGAAGGGGGCCAGGCGCTCCTGCGCGAAAGCGCGCAGCGAGTCGCGGATCATTTCCTGTTCTTGCGTGAGGATCATTTGTTGTCCTGGAAAAAGCGGTTAACCACAACGGTCACAACGAACACAACGAGAAGCAAAAGCAAGGTTTTTCGTTGTGACCGTTGTGCTCGTTGTGGTGAAAAATTTCGCTCTTAAATCATCTCGACAGCCAGCGCGACGGCTTCGCCGCCGCCGATGCACAGCGAGGCGACGCCGCGCTGCTTGCCGTATTTCTTCAGCGCGCCGAGCAGGGTGACGAGGATGCGCGCGCCGGAGGCGCCGATCGGGTGACCCAGCGCGCAGGCGCCGCCGTGCACGTTGACCTTCTCGTGCGGCAGCTTCAGATCGTGCATGGCGGCCATCGTGACGACGGCGAAGGCTTCGTTGATCTCAAAGAGATCGACGCTTTCGGCGCTCCAGCCGGTCTTGGCGAACAGCTTCTGCATGGCGAACACCGGTGCCGTCGTAAACAGGTTCGGTTCCTGCGCATGCGTCGTGTGGCCGACGATTTTGGCGATCGGCGCGAGGCCCAGCGCGGCGGCTTTCGAAGCGCGCATCAGGACGAGCGCCGCAGCGCCGTCGGAAATCGACGACGAGTTGGCGGCGGTGACCGTGCCATCCTTCTTGAACGCGGGCTTCAGGCCGGCGATCTTCTCGATCTGTGCCTTCGGCGGCTGTTCGTCGCTGCTGATGACAACTTCGCCCTTGCGGCCGGCGACCGTCACCGGCGCGATTTCCCAGGCGAACGAGCCGTCGGCGATGGCTTTCTGCGCGCGGGTGGTCGATGCGATCGCGAATTCGTCCTGCTGTGCACGCGTGAAGCCGTAGCTCTCGGCGCATTCCTCGGCGAAGGTGCCCATCAGGCGGCCCTTCTGGTAGGCGTCCTCGAGACCGTCGAAGAACATGTGGTCGAGCATCTGGCCGTGGCCGAGACGATAGCCACCGCGCGCCTTGGGCAGCAGGTAGGGGGCATTGGTCATCGACTCCATGCCGCCGGCGACGCCGACCGCGAAGGTGCCGGCCAGGATGTTGTCGTGCATCAGCATCACCGACTTGAGCGCCGAACCGCAGACCTTGTGCACCGTGGTGCACGCGGCCGACAGCGGCAAGCCGGCGCCGAGCGCCGCCTGACGGGCCGGTGCCTGGCCGACGCCGGCCTGCAGCACGTTGCCGAAAATCACTTCCTCGACCAGCTCGCCCTGGATGCCGGCGCGCTCGACGGCGGCCTTGATCGCCACGGCGCCGAGCTGCGGACCGGTCAGGCTGGAAAAATCGCCCTGGAAGCCGCCCAGGGGGGTGCGGACGGCGGAAACGATGACGACTGGATCATTCATGGGGAACTCCTGCTTAAAGCGTTTCAGAAAATTGCAATCAGCGCAGGCAGGCTTAAAGCCGGCCTGCGCCGACTAAATTAAAGCGTTTCGCCGAACAACTCGCGGCCGATCAGCATGCGCCGGATTTCCGACGTACCGGCGCCGATCTCGTAGAGCTTGGCGTCGCGCCACAGGCGGCCGACCGGGTAGTCATTGGTGTAGCCGACGCCGCCGAGCGTCTGGATCGCCTCGCCGGCCATCCAGGTCGCCTTCTCGGCGGCGTAGAGGATGGCGCCGGCGGCGTCCTTGCGCGCACTTTTGCCCCCCCCGTCGCCGCGGTCGCAGGCCTGGCCGACGGCATAGACGTAGGCCCGGCAAGCGCTGAAAGTGGTGTACATGTCGGCGAGCTTGCCCTGCATCAGCTGGAACTCGCCGATCGCCTGGCCGAACTGCCGGCGCTCGTGCACGAAGGGAACGACCGCATCCATCGCCGCGGCCATGATGCCGAGCGGACCGCCGGCGAGAACGGCGCGCTCGTAGTCGAGGCCGCTCATCAGCACGCGAACGCCGCCGTTTTCCGCGCCGAGCACGTTCTCGGCCGGCACTTCGCAGTCGTCGAAAAAGAGCGGATAGGTGTTCGAGCCGCGCATGCCGAGCTTGTCGAGCTTGCTGCCGCAGGAGAAGCCTTTCATCCCCTTTTCGATGACGAAGGCGGTGATGCCTTTCGGCCCGGCGGCAAGGTCGGTCTTGGCGTAGACGACCAGCGTGTCGGCGTCGCCGCCGTTGGTGATCCACATCTTCGAGCCGTTCAGCAGGTAACGATCGCCCTTTTTATCGGCGCGCAGCTTCATGCTGACCACGTCGGAGCCGGCGTTCGGCTCGGACATGGCGAGCGCGCCGACGTGCTCGCCGGAAATCAGCCTGGGCAGGTACTTCGCCTTCTGCGCGGCGTTGCCGTTGCGGTTGATCTGGTTCACGCAGAGGTTGGAATGCGCGCCGTAGGAGAGGCCGACGCTCGCCGAAGCGCGCGAGATCTCCTCCATGGCGATGATGTGCGCCAGATAGCCGAGGCCGGTGCCGCCGTATTCCTCGTCGGCGGTCATGCCGAGCAGGCCCATCTCGCCGAACTTCTTCCAGAGGTCGGCCGGGAACAGGTTGTCGCGGTCGACGGCTTCGGCGCGCGGCGCGATTTCGGCGGCGGCAAAGGCGCGGATGCTGTCGCGCAACATGTCGATGGTTTCGCCGTGGGCAAAACCGAGGCTAGCGTATGCCATCGGGTTGTTCATCGATCTCACTCCTTTGGTTCAGGTTTTCATTTCTTGCCGTGCACGGCCATGATCGTCTGCTGCATGACCGCACACAAGGTCTTGCGGCCGTCGTGGATGGCAAACACGTCGGCTTTGGTGACGATCAGCGTCCGCCCGTAGCGGATCACCGAACCTTCGGCGATCAGCAACTGGCCTTGCGCGGGGGCGACGAGGTTGAGCTTGTACTCGACGGTCAGCACGCCGGTTTCATGCGCGGTCAGCGTGCTCGCCGCGTAACCGGCGGCCGAATCGGCGATCATGCCGACCACGCCGCCGTGGATGAAACCGTGCTGCTGCGTGACTTCCGGCCGGTACGGCAGGTGGATCTCGGTATAGCCGGCCTCGATCACCGGCATCGTCGCGCCGATCAGCGCCATGGCCGGCTGTTGCGCGAAGCTGGCGCGAACGCGTTCGGCGAATTGGGGGTCTTGAGCTTTGTGCATAAGCGCCATTAAAATTTACGTTGACGTAAACGTCAACAAATTTACAAAAAAATCGACTCACGCAGCGCCCTTTTCGGCGGCCGGATCGAGCGTTTCGCCGCTCTCCCTGGCCGCTCGCGCCGAGAGCAGCGCCTGGCATTGCAACTCGAAAGCGCTCACTTCCTGCAGGACGGCTTCGATGTCCTCGCGCTGCTGCTGCAGCGCCGCCTTGCGCTGCGAAAGCCCGTTCAGGAACTCGGTGAGCTGGGTGTTCTTGTCGCGCGCCGTGTCGTACATCCCGATCAGGTAGCCGATCTCGGCCAGGCTGAAACCGAGGCGCTTGCCGCGCAGCGCGAGCTTCAGGCGAGTCCGGTCGCGGCGGGTGAAGACGCGGGTCCGCCCTTCGCGACGCGGCGAAATCAGTCCCTGATCCTCGTAAAAGCGGATCGTTCGCGGCGTGATGCCGAACTCGCGCGCCAGGTCGGAAATGCTGAAGGTTGTCGCCTGTTTGTCCAACGGAGCCTGCCTGATGTCGGGTCGAGTGTTATATTGCTGAAATGAACGGCGACTAAAATCGGCGTTCCTGACTGCCCAAGTTTATAGATTCCCGAGGTTTTTACAATCCGCCCCCGTATGTTGCCAGACTATCCCTTCGCATCGCCCCCCGTTGCCGGCGAGACCTTCGAGGTGGCCCCCGGCATCCGCTGGTTGCGCATGCCGCTGCCTTTCGCGCTCGACCACATCAACCTCTGGCTGCTCGAAGACGAGATCGCCGGGCAGCCCGGCTGGGCCATCGTCGATACCGGCTTCGCGCTCGATGCGGTCAAGGCCTGCTGGGAGAAAATCCTCGGCGAACTCGCCGCAACGCCGCGCGGCGGACGGATCACGCGGATCATCGTCACCCATTTCCACCCCGACCATCTCGGTCTCGCCGCCTGGCTGCAGGAGAAAACCGGCGCGCCTGTCCACATGACGCAAGGCGAGTATCTGAGCGCCCATGCCGTCTGGCACGAGGTCGGCGGGCACGGCACCGCGCCGATGCTGCGCCAGTTTCGCGCGCACGGCCTCGATGCCGAACGCTGTGCGGCGCTCGAAAGCCTCAGCGGCGGTTATCGGCGCGGCGTGCCGAGCTTGCCGGAAGAATACCGGCGCCTGTTCGACGGCGACGAATTCGCCATTGGCGGCCAGCGCTGGCAGGTTCGCGTCGGCTTCGGCCACTCGCCCGAACACGCGGCGCTTTACTGCGCCGGCCTTGGCGTGCTAATTTCCGGTGACATGCTGCTGCCGAAAATATCTACAAATATCAGTGTCTTCGCCGTAACGCCGATGGCCGACTCGCTTGCCGATTATCTCGACTCGATCGACCGCTATCGCGATTTACCCGAGGAAACGCTGGCGCTTCCGTCGCACGGACTGCCGTTTTACGGTGTCCACCAGCGGATCGACGCACAGCATGCGCACCATGAGGAGCGCCTGCTTGTCCTGGAGGAGAGTTGCGCGGCGGCGCGCAGCGCGGCGGAGTTGCTGCCGACGCTGTTTGCGCGCGAACTGGACACGCACCAGACGATGTTTGCGATGGGCGAGGCAATTGCCCATCTGAACCGTCTCGAACACGCCGGAAAACTCGTGCGCACACAAGACGGGGACGGCGTCATTCGTTATATCAGGACCTAGGGCAGATTTTGCCGGCTTATCAACCTCAGAGGGAACTCGATCAATGTCGCAGCAAAAGACTGAAGAAAACCGGGCCATGCCCAATCCGGCGGACGTCGCCAAGAGCTACGCCGACGTCGCCCAGCGCGCTTCGCGCCTGCTGACGCAATTCATGGAAAAGAAGGCCCGCGAAGGCGTCTCGACGCCGTCCGACGAGCTCGGCATCGCCAAGGCGTTCATGGACCTTTCGTCGCGCCTGCTGGCCAACCCGTACAAGCTGGCGCAGACGCAGATGGAGATGATGCGCGACTACTTCTCGCTGTGGCAGCACTCGACGCTGAAAATGATGGGCATGCCGGCCTTTGCGCCGATTGCCTCGCCCGAGAAGACCGATAAGCGCTTCAAGGACGAAGACTGGGAAGGCCATTTCCTCTTCGACTTCATGAAGCAGTCCTACCTGATCGCCGCCCGCCACCTGCACGATACGGTCGCCGAAGCCGACGGGCTCGACGAAGCGACGCAGACCAAGGTCAATTTCTTCACGCGCCAGTACATCGACGCGCTGTCGCCGACCAACTTCGCGCTGACCAACCCGGAAGTCTTCCGCGAAACGGTGAAGAGCCACGGCCAGAACCTGGTCAAGGGTTTCAGCAACCTGCTGCAGGACATGGAAGCCGGCGACGGCCAGCTGCGCATCCGGATGACCGATACCGAAGCCTTCGAACTCGGCAAGAATGTCGCCACGACGCCGGGCAAGGTCGTATTCCAGAACGACCTGATCCAGCTGATCCAGTACGACCCGACGACCAAGGACCAGTTCAAGAAGCCGCTGCTGATCATCCCGCCCTGGATCAACAAGTTCTATATCCTCGACCTGCGTGAGAAGAACTCCTACGTCAAATGGGCGACTGACCAAGGCCATACGACCTTCATCATGTCGTGGGTCAACCCAGACGAAAGACTCTCACACAAGAACTTCGAGGACTACCTGCTCGAAGGCTCGCTGGCGGCGATCGATGCGGTCGAGCAAGCCACCGGCGAGAAGGAAATCAACGTGGCCGGCTACTGCCTCGGCGGTACGCTGCTGATGTCCACGCTGGCCTACATGGCCGCCAAGAAGGACAAGCGCATCGCGTCGGCGACCTTCTTCACCGCGCTGATCGACTTCTCGCAGCCCGGCGAACTCGGCATTTTCCTTGACGAAGGCGCCGTCGCCGGCCTCGAAAAGCGGATGGCCGAAACCGGCTTCCTCGAAGGCTCGGAAATGGCCGGCACGTTCAACATGTTGCGCGCCAACGACCTGATCTGGTCGTTCGTGGTGAACAACTACCTGCTCGGCAAGGACCCCTTCCCGTTCGACCTGCTCTACTGGAACTCCGATTCGACGCGCATGCCGGCCGCGATGCACAGCTTCTACCTGCGCAACATGTACCTCGGCAACAAGCTGCGCGAGCCGGGCGGTATCGAACTGGCCGGCGTCAAGATCGACATTTCCAAGGTCAAGACGCCGTGCTACTTCATCTCGACGATCGAAGACCATATCGCACCGTGGAAGAGCACCTACATCGGCGCACAGATTCCGGGCGGGCCGGTCAAGTTCGTGCTCGGCGGCTCGGGGCACATTGCCGGCATCGTGAACCCGCCGGTCGCCAACAAATACGGCTACTGGACCAACGACGAACTGCCGGAATCGGCCGATGCCTTCCTCGAAGCCGCGACGCACAATCCGGGCTCGTGGTGGTCCGACTGGCAGCAGTGGGTAACCGGCCAGACCAATGGCGACAAGAAGGTTCCCGCCCGCGTTCCGGGTACGGGCGCGCTCAAGGTGCTCGAGGACGCACCGGGCTCCTACGTCAAGTTCCGTCTCGACACGCAGAAAAAAGCCGCCAAGTAAGCCCTTGGCCGGTTGCAGGAAAAAAGGGGCGCAAGCCCCTTTTTTCGTTGACGTACAATCATCGTCATCATGGATACCTGCCCGAACACCCGGCTGCCCGACTATCACGGCGGCAGCATCGTCAACCTGATGCAGAGCATCGCCACGGCCTGCGGCGGCCGGGACGCGGCCTACCCGCAACTGACGGCGCTGCCTGCGGCAACCCTTGCCACGGCGCGCCACATCGTCCTGCTGGTAATCGACGGACTCGGCCAGCGCACGCTGGAGCGGCATCCGGCCTGCCCGAATCTGCAGCGCCACGCCAGCGGAACGATGACCTCGGTCTTCCCGTCGACGACGGCGAGCGCGATCACCACCTTCATGACCGGCCTCGCCCCGGCGCAGCACGGCCTGACCGGCTGGCACATGCATCTCGAGGAGATCGGCCAGACGCTGGCCATCCTGCCGCTGACGCCGCGCTGCGAGGCGGCGAAGATGGCCCCGGAAGAACTGTCGGCGCGCCTCTTCGATTACGCCTCGCTGTTCGAGCAGCTCGACCGCGAATGCTGGGTGCTGGCGCCGCAGGCCATCGCCGGCAGCCCGTTCAACGCCTGGCATTCGCGCGGGGCGACAACGCTCGCCTACCAGTCGCTGCCCGAAATGTTTTCGCGCCTGGCCGGCCTGCTGCACGAGGCGCAGACACCGCGCTACATCTACGCCTACTACGCCGATCTCGATACGCAATCGCACCGCTACGGCACCGACAGTGCGCAGGCGCAACAGACGCTCGCGGCGCTCGATCGCGCCTTCGGCGAGTTCGTTCGCGACGTGCAGGGCAGCGACAGCTGGCTGCTGGCTACCGCCGACCACGGCTTCATCGACTCACCGCCGGATCGCGTGCTCGTTCTCGACGATCACCCGCAGTTCGCCGCGCTGCTCAGCCGGCCGCTGTGCGGCGAGCGCCGTGCCGCCTACTGCTATGCTGCAGAGGCAAAGCGTCCGGCCTTCGAGAACTACGTCCGCCGGCATTTCGCCCACTGCATCGATCTGCGCCTGAGCATCGACCTGATCGCCGCCGGCTGGTTCGGTCCGCCGCCGCATCATCCGCGCCTGGCTTCGCGCGTCGGCGACTACACGCTGGTGATGAAGGACAACTGGACGATCAAGGACTGGTTGCCGGGAGAAAAGCGCTACACGATGCTCGGCGTGCACGGCGGGGTCAGCGCCGCCGAAATGACCGTGCCGCTGGTCGCGCTCCATGTGTAGGCGACACGCTTGCCAGCGCCCGATGCACTCGCGATAATCGCCCGGACGGGCCGAAACTCCGCCCAGCCAACCCTGTTCCACCACCCACACCACCGGACCTTCGCATGCCCGCCAGCAAACCGCCCGCCTCTCGCCTCGACCGCGTCGTCGCCGACGCCATCCGCAACCGGCAGACCCGCGAGAGCGGTTACCGCGAACAGGCGCTCAAGCTCTACCCGTGGATCTGCGGCCGCTGCAGCCGCGAGTTCGGCCGCGAGAACCTGCGCGAACTGACCGTGCACCACAAGGATCACAACCACGACAACAATCCGGCCAACGGCAGCAACTGGGAGCTGCTCTGCCTCTACTGCCACGACAACGAGCACGCGCGCGAACTCGACGCCGAGGCGGCGCGCCTGGCCGGTCCGGGGGCGAGCCGGGGCGCGCCGAAGGAGCGCGCCACCGCGCAGCCTTTCGCCAACCTGAAGGATCTGCTCAAGCGCAGCGATCGCTGAGCTTGAGCAGAACAGGGATGTTAGTCTCGAAGCGCCTGAAAAGACGCAGATCGCTCCGGCGGCAGACCGGCGATTCGATAATCATCGATTGAAATTGAAGAGCGTTCCCATGGCATTTCTGAAGCTTGAATGGTTCCGCGTTGCAGGTCGCGCGCTGTTGCTGCTCTGCGCGCTGCTGATCCCGGGCGCGAGTCACGCTGCAGCCGGTGCCGGCGAGTCGCTCAGCGTTGCGCTCGATGACAACTACCCGCCTTACGTCTTCCGCGATTCGGCCGGTACGCTGCACGGCTACCTCGTCGACCTCTGGAAGCTCTGGGAAAGCCGGACCGGTGTGCCGGTCGAACTGCTGGCCAGCGACTGGGACAAGGCGCAGTCGCGCATGCGCAGTGGCGAAGCGCGGGTGATCGACACGATTTTCCAGACGCCCGAACGCGAACGGACGCTCGACTTCACCCCGTCCTACGCGCGGATTCCGGTATCGATTTATACCCAGGCCGGGATCGGCGGAATCACCCGAGCGGAGAGCCTGAAAGGTTTCCTGGTCGGGGTCAAGGCCGGCGACGCCTGCATCGAGACGCTGCAGCAGGCCGGCGTCGTCAACCTGCAGCAGCACAGCAGCTATGAAGCGCTGGTGCAGGCGGCGATCGCCGGGCAGGTGCGGATCTTCTGCCTCGACGAGCCGCCGGCCAACTACCTGCTCTATCGGGAGCACGCCGAAGGCCTGTTCAACAAGGCTTTCGTGCTGTACACCGGCGAATTCCACCGCGCCGTGCACAAAGGCGACAGCGAAACAATGGCGCTGCTCGAGCGCGGCTTCTCGGCGATCACGCAGGCCGAACGGCAGGCCTTGCGCGACAAGTGGATGGGCAGCCAGCTCGAGCGTTCGCCCTACGTCCGCTATCTCGTTTCCGCCCTCTGCGTCGCGCTGCTGATCGGCGCGCTGCTGCTGCTCTGGGGCAGCAGCCTGCGCCGCCGGGTCGCCCAACGTACGACGCAGCTCGAAACCGAGCACGCGCGGCTGCGCGTGCTGCTCGAAACGATCCCCGACCTCGTCTGGATGAAGGACGGCGAAGGCGTCTATCGTTTCTGCAACCCGACCTTCGAACGCTTCTTCGGTACCGCCGAAGCCAATATCGTCGGCAAGACCGATTACGACTTCGTCGACCAGGAACTCGCCGACTTCTTCCGCGCGCACGACCGCAAGGCGATCGAAGCCGGCCGGCCGAGCATCAACGAGGAATGGATCACCTTTGCCGACGACGGCCGCCAGGTCCTCGTCGAAACGACCAAGACGCCGATCCGCGGCGCCGGCGGGGAGCTGGTCGGCGTCCTCGGCGTGGCGCGCGACATCAGCAGCCGCAAGCAGACCGAGCAGGCGCTGCAGGAAAGCGAAAGCCGGCTGGCGACGATTCTCGACAGCGTCGAGGCCTACATCTACATCAAGGATTGCGACTACCGCTACCAGTACGCCAACCGCAGCGTGCGCGAACTGTTCGGCAAGACGAAGGACGAGATTGTCGGTCACGAAGACGCGAGCTTTTTCGACGCGAAGACGGCCGCCAATCTGCGCAGCAACGACCGCCGGGTAATCGAGAACGGCGAGCGCGTCGCGCAGGAGGAGGTCAATACCAGCAGCAGTGGCGAAGTCACCACCGCCTATCTGTCGGTCAAACTGCCGCTGCGCGACCAGGACGGCAAGATCTACGCGCTGTGCGGCATCTCGACCGACATCACCGAGCGCAAGCAGCTCGAATCGTCGTTGCGCATCTCGGCGGCCGCCTTCGAGTCGCAGGAAGGCATGCTGATCACCGACGCCGACAACCGGATCCTGCGCATCAACCAGTCCTTCGCCGGGATGTCGGGCTACTCGGCCGAAGAAGTGCTCGGCCAGAACCCGCGCATGTTTGCCTCCGACCGTCACGATGCCGACTTCTATGCCGCGATGTGGGCGGCGATCAATGCCACCGGCACATGGCAGGGCGAGATCTGGGACCGGCGCAAGAACGGCGAGGTCTACCCGACCTGGATGACGATCACGGCGGTCAGGGGCAGCGACGGCGCGGTGACCAACTACGTTGGGACGCATGCCGACATCACCGAGCGCAAGGCCGCCGAGGCGCAGATCCGCAATCTCGCTTTCTACGATCCGCTGACCCTGCTGCCCAACCGCCGTCTGCTGGTCGACCGCCTGCAGCAGGCGCTCGCCTCGAGCGCACGCAGTGGGCGCGAAGGCGCATTGCTGTTCATCGACCTCGACAACTTCAAGACGCTCAACGACACGCTGGGCCACGACAAGGGCGACCTGCTGCTGCAGGAAGTCGCCGGCCGCCTGTCGGATTGCCTCCGCGAGGGCGACACGGTCGCCCGGCTCGGCGGCGACGAGTTCGTCGTGATGCTCGAGGATCTCAGCGAAAACATCGGCGAGGCCGCCGCGCAGACCGAAACCGTCGGCGAAAAGATCCTCGCCGCCCTGTGCCAGCCGTACAGCCTGCACGGGCACGAGTATCGCAGCAGCTCGAGCATCGGCATCACGCTGTTTGCCGCGCCGCATAACGGCATCGAGGAGTTGATGAAGCGCGCCGACCTGGCGATGTATCAGGCCAAGGCGGCGGGCCGCAACGCGCTGCGCTTTTTCGACCCCAAGATGCAGGCGGCGGTCAGCGCGCGCGCCGCGCTCGAGGCCGACCTGCGCGAAGGGCTGAAAGACGGGCAGTTCCTGCTCCATTACCAGCCGCAGGTCGATGCGACGGGCCGGGTGACCGGCGCCGAGTCGCTGGTGCGCTGGCAGCATCCGCTACGCGGCCTCGTTGCACCGCTGGACTTCATCCCGCTCGCCGAAGAGACCGGGCTGATCCTGCCGCTCGGCCACTGGGTGCTGGCCACTGCCTGCCGCCAGCTGGCCGCCTGGGCGAGCGCCGCGGCGACTGCCGACCTGTCGCTGGCGGTCAACGTCAGCGCCGGTCAGCTGCAGCAGGCGGATTTCGTCGAGCAGGTGCTGGCGATCATCGACGAGACCGGCGCCAACCCGAAAAAGCTCAAGCTCGAATTGACCGAAAGCCTGCTGCTCAACGACGTCGAGGACATCATCGCCAAGATGAGCCGGCTGAAAGCCCGTGGCGTCGGCTTCTCGCTCGACGATTTCGGCACCGGCTATTCGTCGCTTTCCTATCTGAAGCGCCTGCCGCTCGAACAGCTGAAAATCGACCAGTCCTTCGTGCGCGACATCCTGACCGACCCGAACGACGCGGCGATTGCCCGCACGGTCGTCGCGCTGGCGCAAAGCCTGGGCCTCGCGGTGATCGCCGAGGGCGTCGAGAGCGAGGCGCAACGCGACCTGCTGGCCAGCCAGGGGTGTTACGCCTACCAGGGCTACCTGTTCAGCCGGCCGCTGCCGATCGAGGCGTTTGCGGCCTTTCTGGCGGGGCGGGAGTGATTTTTCGAAAAACGATTTACCACAACGAACACAACGAGAAACAAAACATTTTTAAAAACAATGTCTTTCGTTGTGTTCGTTGTGCCCGTTGTGGTTAACGCTGTTTCAGTGCCGGAAAACCGGCAGGCTCGGCAGCTTCGGCCACTCGACGGCGTCGAGCATGTTCTTGGCGACGAGGCCGAGTTCGGTATCGCCCTCGATCGACAGTTCGCGGTTGAAGAACAGCGTGTCGGGGTCTTCCTGGCGGGCCAGCAACTGCAGGAAGGCCGAGAGGTTGGCGCGGAAGGTCAGGTCAGCTTCTTCGGGCGCGTAGAACACCGGGCGGAACAGGCCGCTGCGGTAGGTAAAGCAGGCGCGGCCGCCGGTATCGAGCACCTCGACGAAGAACGTGCGGTTCTCGAGCAGTTCGAGACTGTCTTCGGGCAGCAGGCCGAGCTTGGCCACGGCATTCAGGCCAGCGGTCAGCGCGACGGCGTGCGGCCATTGCGGCAGCCGCGCGCCGATCGCCGAGACGAAGCCGGGCAGGCGGAAACGGGGAATCGTGAAAGCCTGGCTCATTGCTGCGCTCCTTGCAGTTGTTCGAGTGCGCCCTGCTGGCGCTGCACGATGCCGGCGTCGCCGAACCAGTAGCCATCGACCATGCCTTCGGACGCCCAGCCGGTGGTATCCGGGCTGACCGGCTCGCCGCGCCGCGCCGCGTCGAAAGCGGCGACGATCGCCGCCGTGTGCTGCGGCTGCGGGCTGATGCGGATGATGTCGATGCCCATGGCCAGCATGTCCGGCACTTCGCCCAGCAGGTTGTAGGTCTGTGCCGACATCGTCTGGATGCCGTTGATCGCCAGGAAAGGCTGGCCTTCGCGCGTCTTCAGCGTCATCCCCTCGGGGTGGTCGAGGCACTTGAACTGGCAGTCGTCCTTGTTCAGGTTGTAGTGCCGCGCCGTGAAGCAGCGCGCCGAGAAGGCGAGCGGCAGCTTGCCGAAAACGAAGACCTCGGTCTCGACGCCTGCCGGGCGGCTGCGGTGCAGCGTCTCGATCGCCTTGCGGTCGGCCTCGAGCGGCGGCACCCAGCGCTGCATGCCGTAGCGTGCGTAGGTCGCCATCGTCGCTTCGTTGTAGATGTTGAGGTGCGGGCCAGCGACGAACGGGCGGCCGGCGGCGATATTCACCGCACCGAGGTCGTTCGCCTCGACCTTGCAGCCGGCCTCATCCATGAGACGGCGCAACGCCTTCAAGTCGCTTTCCGACTCGAGCAGCGCCTGCGCCGAGACGACCACTTCCTTGCCGGCATCGGTCAGGTCACGCGCCAGACCGACCCAATCGGCGACGCGGATCTGCTGGCGGCGCGAGCAGACGACCTCGCCGACGTAGATGATGTCGATCGCCGGATCCTGTGACATTTCGGCGTAGAACTCGAAGACTTCCTGTTTCGGCCAGAAGTAGAGCAGGGGGCCAAGGGCGAGTTTCATTCGTTTATCTCCACGGCCGGTTGTAGGCGCCGAGCGTCGCCTGGTTGCCTTCGGAGACCTTGGCCAGGTCGGCCTGCCAGTTGGGCCGCACGTGGTAGCGCTCACTATCGCTGGCGAGCGCGTCCAGAGCCGATCTCAGGGTTTTGGTGACCTGCGCGACGTAGGCCGGACTGCGCTGCCGCCCCTCGACCTTGATCGCCGAGACGCCGATCTTGGCGATCTCGGGCAGGATCTCGAGAACGTTGAGGCTGGTCGGCTCCTCGAGCGCGTAATAGGTCTCACCATTGACCTCGAAGCGCCCCTTGCACAGCGTCGGGTAGCCGGCCGACTCGCTGTCGGCGAAGCGGTCGATCAAAATACCATTCAAGCGCGTGGTCATCTGCCCCGGCGACTTTTCCCACTTCACGTACTTGGCCGGCGAGCAGGCGCCGACCGTGTTCGGCGACTCGCCGGTGGCGTACGACGAGAGCCAGCAGCGCCCCTCGTTCATCACGCAGAGGCTGCCGAAACCGAAGATCTCGATCTCGACCGGCGTGTTCTTGATCACCAGTTCGACCTGCGCGAGGGTCAGCACGCGCGGCAGCACGGCGCGCCGTACGCCGAACTCGCGGTGCGCGAAATTGACCGCTTCGTAGCTCGTCGCCGAGCCTTGCACCGAAAGGTGCAGGCGCAGGTCGGGGTAGCGGCTCCTCGCGTAGTCGAGCAGGCCGACGTCGGCGAGGATCACCGCATCGACGCCGAGATCGGCGGCGCCATCGACGGCACGCTGCCAGTCGGCGACGCGGCCGGGCTGGGCGAAGGTGTTGATCGCCATCAGCACGTGGCGGCCGCGCGACTGGGCGTAGCGCACGCCCTCGCCGAGCGACTTCTGGTCGAAATTGAGGCCGGCGAAGTTGCGCGCGTTGGTGTCGTTCTTGTAGCCGAGATAGACGGCGTCGGCGCCGTGATCGACCGCCGTTTTCAGCGCCGGCAGGCTGCCGGCGGGGCAGATGAGTTCGGGAAGTTTCTGGCGCAGCATGGGGGATTTCTCGTCGTACGAAGCCGGCAAGTATAGCCAGACCACACGCCAGACGATTGATTTTGGTCAATTTTCGTCAAATTGCCGGCCGGATGGCGCTGGCGGCGGCAAAAAACTTAATCGCCTGGAAAATCGCCGGCGCCGGGCGCAACAAGCGATCGATCCGGCTCGGGAAGGTGCCAAAAGCGATAAAACTCGCCCCTACATTGCCGGCCCCGCCAAAAATCATGGCGCCAAGGAAATACTCTGGCTTGCACAAGCAGGGACGCTGCACTCGGCGCCCAGGCTTCAGCATTACTTTTACCCCGCCCACGGCTGTGGCGCACACGAGGAGATGAAGAATGCTTCATTACTTCAGCCGTTTGAAAATCTCGTCCAAGATCTGGATCCTCGTCGGCCTGCTGTTCATCGGCATGATCGGCGCCAATGCCTACCAGCTTTACGACCGCAAGGCCGAACTGCTCAAGGAAAAGGGGCTGAAGACGCGTCATCTGGTCGAAGCCGCGTTCTCGCTGCTCGGCCATTTCCAGGGTCTCGAAAAGAGCGGCCAGCTGTCGCCCGAAGATGCGCGCCGGCAGGCGCTCGCCGCGCTCAAGACGATGCGTTACGAAGGCAAGGAATATTTCTGGGGCAACGACCTCGGCAAGCCGACGCCGACCATGCTGACGCACCCGGCCGTCCCGGCGCTCGACGGCAAGGTGCTCGACGATGCGAAATTCAACAAGGCGACCAGCGAGCAGGATGGCCTCGATGGCAGGGTCGTTGCGGTGCCCGGCAAAAACCTTTTCGTCGCCTTCAACGCGGTCGTCGAGCGCGCCGGACACGGCTATGTGACCTATGACTGGCCGAAGCCGATTGCCGGCGGCGGCACGACGAGCGAACTCTATCCCAAGCTCTCCTACGTCAAGAAATTCGAGCCCTGGGGCTGGGTGGTCGGCAGCGGCATCTACGTCGACGACGTCGAAGCCAACTTCCTCAACCAGTTGCAGAAGCTGCTGCTGGTCGGCGGCGCCATCCTGCTCGCCCTCGGCTTCCTTTCGTCCTTCATCGTGCGCAGCATCAGCGGCGCGATCGACCGCACGGCCACTGCCATGCGCGACATCGCCGGCAGCGACGGCGACCTGTCGCGGCGTCTGATCCCCGAGGCCCAGGGTTCGCTGACCGCGCTCGCCGAGTGCTTCAATTCCTTTGCCAGCAAGATCGAGCAGACGATGACCCAGGTCCGGCAATGCAGCGCCGAGCTGGCGCGCTCGTCGACCGCGCTTTCGCATGTGGCGCAGCACACGGCGGAAGGCGTTCGCCAACAGGAAGACAAAGGACGCGCGGTGCTCACGGCGGTCACCCAGATGGCGGCGCAGGTCCAGGCGGTTGCCGAGAACGCCGCGGCCGCCGTCGCCTCGGCCAACCAGGCAGACCTCGAGGCACAGGGCGGCCGGGCCGTCGTCGAGCGCACGGTCAGCGCCATCCAGGCCCTGTCCGACGACGTCACCTGCGCCGACGGGGTGATTACCGATCTGAAGAGCGAAAGCCGCGACATTGGCGGGATCGTCGAAGTGATCCACGAAATCGCCGACCAGACCAACCTGCTGGCGCTCAACGCCGCCATCGAAGCGGCACGCGCCGGCGAGCAGGGGCGCGGTTTCGCGGTGGTTGCCGACGAGGTGCGCAAGCTGGCCCAGCGCACGCAGGAAGCGACCCGCCAGATCAAGGACAAGATCCAGACGCTGCAGGCCGGCGCCGAGTCGTCTGCGTCGGTCATGAAAACCAGCCGCGAGCGCGCCCGGCTGAGCGTCGAGCAGGCCAACGAGGCCGGCACGGCGCTCGAACGCATCGCCAGCGCGGTGACTGAAATCACCACCCAGAACACGCAGATCGCCAACGCCGCCGAAGATCAGGCCAAGATGGGCGAACACATTACCGAAAGCCTGGCCGGCATCTCGGCCGTCGCGCAGGAAACCGCCGAGGATGCCCGCAAGACACAGGGCGCCTGCCACGAGCAAGCGGCGGTCGTCGCGCGGCTCGAAGCGCAGGTCGGCCAGTTCCGGATCAGCGGGCAGCGTTAAAGGCTAGACCGACAGCTTTCTCGGCTTGCGCGGCGCCCCGGCGAACAGCCGGTCGTAGAGCGCATTCGGCAGCAGGCGCAGCAGCTTGGCGACCATCCCCATCGGCCAGGGAACCACGGCGTAGCTCGTGCCGCGCGCGATGACGCGGGCGAAACGCCGCGCCGCTTCCGGCGCCGGCAGCAGGAAAGGCATGCGGTAAGGATTGACCGCCGTCATCGGTGTTTCGATGTAGCCGGGACAGAGCGTCACGACGCGGACCCCGGAACCGCGCATCTCAAGGCGCAGGCTCTCGAGATAGGTAATCGCCGCCGCCTTCGACGCGCTATATGCCTCAGCCCCCGGCAGGCCGCGGATGCCGGCCACCGAGGCGATGCCGACCAGCCGCCCGCCGCCGGCCAGACGCATGGCATGGACGAAGGGGGCGAAGGTCGCGGCCATGCCGAAGAGGTTAACGTCCATCACCCGGCGGATCGCGTCGAGATCCTCGGCGCACTCGGTCAGCGTGCCGACCGAGACGCCGGCGCTGGCGATCACGATGTCGGGAACGCCAAAGCGCGCCATGAAGTCCTCGCCGGCCGCACGCAACGCACCGGCGTCGGTGACGTCGAGCGGATAGCAAGCCGTCGTACCCGACAGGCTGTCGGCCAGGGCCTGCAGTTGCGGCGCACGGCGCGCCGCCAGCCCGATCACCGCGCCCGGCGCCGCGTAATGGCGGGCCAGTGCGCAGCCGATTCCCGACGAGGCGCCGGTGATGAAGACCTTCAACGCTGCGCTCATTCTTCCTCCCCAAAAAAATCGCCCGCCACCTTGCGGCGCGGGCGATTCGTGACCGGCGCCGGAAAAGGCGACGGCTGGCGGCCTATTTCTTCTTGCTGCGCTCGCCGCGCACCTTGTCGATCACGCGGTCGGTGCGGGCGGTCAGGTCGGTGTAGTCCTTGATGCCTTCGTTGACCATCAGGTAACGGCCTTCGACCGCCAGCGACGGAACGCCCTGGATCTTGTGCGCCTGCGCGAGCTGGTCGGCGCGCTTGACCTTGCTGATCACGCCGAAGGAATTGTAGGCATCGGCAAACTTCTTCGCATCGACGCCTTGCGCGCCGACCCATTCGGCAATGCTCTTGTCGTCATACAGCTTGAGGCCTTTTTCATGCAGCGCATGGAAGACGGCATTATCGAGCTTGGCCAGATCGCCGGTCGCTTCGAGCGCATAGAAAAGCTTCGAGAGATTGGCCCACTGCGCACGCCCGAACGACACCGGAACGCGCCGGAAACTCACCTCGGACGGCAGCTTGGCCGACCATTTGCTCAGCGTCGGGTGGAACTCGGCGCAGTGCGAACAGCCGTAGGAAAAGAATTCGATGACCTCGATTTTCGCCGCATTGTCGGTCGCCTGCGCCGGCTCGATCGGCACGTATTCACGGCCGGCCGTCTGGGCCGTCGCCGGCAGGGCCAGTGCGCCGAGGGCAATCGCAACGGCGGCAAGCCAGCCGGTCATCCGCGTGTTCATCGTCTTGTGCATGCTGATCTCCATGGTTGCTCAATCCTTCTTGACTACGTTGGCTTCGATGCCCTGCTTGGCCAGGTCGCTGCGCATCCGGTTCAGTTCGTCCATCTTGTTGAACGGACCGAGGCGAACGCGGAACCAGACCTTGTCCTGCACCATCACCTGCTGGATCGCCGCCTCGGCACCGGCCATCGCCAGCCTGGCCTTCTGGTTGTCGGCATCGCCGGCATTCTGGAAGGAACCCGCCTGCAGGAAGAGCGGCTCCTTGAGTGCGTTCTCCTTGTCGGCCTTGCCCTTGGTTTCGGCCGGCTTGGCTTCCTTGGGGTCGGGGATCGCATCGGCGTTGCCGGGCAGTATCTTGTAGAAATCGAAGCGCGGCTTGTCGCCGCTCTGCGGAACCGGGTCGCCCGGCTTGCCCGGC
>JBAQRB010000190.1:0-3289 GCA_049295655.1 Rhodocyclaceae bacterium | reverse complement strand
GTGGTCAACAAGAAGGTCAGCGACCAGCTCAAGCCGCTGCTGCGCGACCTCGGCAAGCTCGAGCAGACCATGCTCGACCTGCAGACGAAGAAGCACGCGCTCGAAGCGCGCCTGTCGGCGCCGCTGCCGCCCAAGGAAATCGGCGAGCTCGGCGGCGAGCTGCAAAAGATCGACGACGAACTCGCCGGCCACGAGGAAAAATGGCTGGCGCTTTCCGAGAAGATCGAAGCGGCGTCCTGATGAACGAAGGCTGGATCATCTTCGGCATCTGCCTGGTGTTCATCGTCGGCGGCGCGGTTCCGCTGCTCAAGGACCGCGGCAACAAGCCGACCCCGCTGCCGCCGCGCAAGGAAACGCTGCGCGACTGGCGCAAGGACGCGTAAGGGCGCGCGCCTAGCGTTTGCGCAGCGGGTCGAGCAGGTGCGACAGCCCGTTGTGGTCGAGCTCCTGCATCAAGGCCAGCAGCTTGCCGAGTTCGCCGGACGGAAAGCCTTCGCGCGCGAACCAGTTCAGGTACTGCCCCGGCAGGTCGGCGAGCAGCCGCCCCTTGTACTTGCCGTAAGGCATGACGCGGGTGACGAGCTGTTGCAGGTGGTCGGAGTTCATCGTATTCGGGGAGTGGCGTTTCGGGAGGTTGAGCAGTCTGCTTACCTACACCGGGTACACGGTAAACACTTCGATCGTGCTTTGTGTGCCGCGCAGCGTGATTTGTCCGAGCGAGGTCGTTTTGTGCTTGAGCAGACGGCTGTTGGCGGCTGAACCGATGAGCAGCTGGGTCGGCAGGTCGCGCGCCGCGGCCTCGAGGCGCGATGCGAAATTGATGCAGTCGCCGACCGCGGTATAGGTGCTGCGGAAAGATGTACCCAGGTCGCCGACCAGTGCGCTGCCGCTTTCGATGCCGATGCGCACGCGGATCGGCACAAGCCCCGCGCGCTGGCGTGGGGCATTGAACGCATCGACTTCGGCGAGAATTTCCAGTGCCGCACTGACGGCACGATCGGCCTGATCCTGGCAGGGCAGCGGTGCGCCCCAGAAAGCGACCAATCCGTCGCCCGTATATTTGTCCAGCGTGCCATGGCCATTGAGTATCGGGCGTGTCAGGCAGGCGAGAAAATCCTTGGTCAAGGTTGCCGCATCCTCGAGCGATAGCGACGAGGTCGTGCGCGTATAGCCCTCCATGTCGGCGATCAGCACGGTCACCTCGCGCAGGGTGGGCTCCAGGCTGTGCGCCAGTCCGAGGCGGATGATCTCGTCAAGCACTGGCTGCGCCACATAATGCGAAAATGTGTTCAGTAGCCGCCTGGTCCTGCGTTGCGCTTGCCACCATTCATGTGGAACCGCGGCCAGGAGCAGCAGGAAGTAAGCCCAGAGGGGGGCTGTCACCGACCATTCGGCTTGTCGGGCAACCCCGGCAAAAGCGATGGTCAGCCAGCAGAAAACCAGCGCCAGCAGCAGTAGAACGCTGCCCCAGGCCGAAAATCGGGCGATGCAGACCATCGCCAGCGTCACACTGAGTACGCTCCAGATCAGCAACCCTGCGCGTCCCGGCCAGGGCGGGCGCAACGCGCCTTCGGACAGGTCGAGCAAGCCCGAGAGGCTGGCTGCATGCACCATGACGCCGGCGCTGAGCGGCGCCAGCGGCGTGCTGACCCGGTCGCCGAGACCGAGTGCCGACGAGCCGACCAGCACGTAGCGCCCCTCGATCAGTGCGCGTGGTGCGCTTTCACGCAGGATATCGGTCGCCGGGATGACCGTATAGGCCGACAGCGCATGGCGGTAGGGAACCCGCCACAGCCCGAGGGCATCACCCACTTGCGGCAGTGCTTGCGGGCGCGCGAGCGCAGCGCTGGGGCCTGTCGGCTCGGGACACGCCAGTAACGCGCTGGCCAGATGCTGGTAATCGCGCTCGGCGTAGCGTGTGCGTACCGGGATGTGGCGCACCACCCCGTCGCGGTCGGGAAGGTAGCCGATGTTGCCGATGCAGCGCGCCCCGGCCAGCCCGGTATGGTTGGCGATATGGCCATAGGCCCTGAAAGCGCCGATCTCCTGCACTGGATCCTGCTGCCCGCCGGCCAGGGTTCCCTGGAGAATTGCCGACAGCCGAGGCGTGTAGTCGAATATCTGCGCCAGAACCAATGGTGCATGCGTGGCCAGTGCCGCCAGCCGCGCATCGCCCGCGGCTTCTCCCGCCTCGGGAAAAACGATGTCCAGCCCCACCGAGCGGGCACCGTAAGTGCCAAGCAGGATTTCGACGAGATCGGCGACCTGTTCGCGCGACCAGGGCCAGGGGCCGATTTCACTCAGTGCCGTCTCGCTGATGTCGATGACGACCAGCCGCTCTTCAGGGTGCTGATTTGCCGTGAATTGGAGAAAAGTATCGCGCAGTCCCTCATCGAGGCGGACGGTGAGTTCGGGACGTTGCCATTCGACGAAGAATGTCAGCGCACAGGCGACCAAGGCGATGGCCATGCGTACCGCCCAGATCGCCGAAAGCCGGTTTTTCCTGCGGTTCCCCCTGTGCTTTTCCCCGTTTCCCATGCCGGATAAGCCTTTGCCTCAGCGTCGATCGGGTATGGCGGTCGGGGCGGCCAGCAACTCGTCATACAGCTGGCGATAGGCGGTGCCGATGGGCTCCGGCGAGAAGCATTGCTGCCAGCGCGCCCGGGCACCGCGGCCCAACCGGGCGCAAAGTTCGTCGTCGGCGGCCAGCCTGTTGATTGCCTGCGCCAGTGCTTCAGGATCGGCCGGTGGAACAATCAGACCGGTTTCGTCATGACGGTTAACCCACGTCGTACCGGTGCCGATCTCGCAGCTGATCAACGGCTTGGCTGCCCGGGCGCCTTCGAGCAGCGTGATGCCAAAGGCCTCGGAGCGCAGGTGCGAAGGGAAAACAACGGCGCGACACAGCGCATAAAGGGCCAGCTTGTCGGCATCCGGCAGCGCGCCAAGGAAGTGCACATGGGGCAGGCCGCCATGCTGTGCGGCCTGCCGTAATTTTTCGCCTTCCGGGCCATCGCCGATAATGACGATGGGCGCCTTGACCCGGCTTGCCGCAGCGATCAGGAAATCCAGTCCCTTGTAATAGCGCAGCACGCCGACAAAAAGAAAGAAATTTCGGCCAAGTTGCGCCTCCCAGCGAGCAGTCACTTCCTGAGGCGGGGGGCGGGTGTCTTCCAGGCAATGGGGAATACACGTGAGCTTGTCCGGGTATTGGCGCAGGATCTTGCTACTTTTGGCGTAGTTGGGCGACGAGGCGACAATACGCGTCGCACTGCCCAGCAAACTGCGG
>JBAQRB010000189.1:0-8900 GCA_049295655.1 Rhodocyclaceae bacterium | reverse complement strand
GCGCCGCCGGCGCCGAGCAGGAGGACGCGCCGTCCGGCGATAGGGCAGGCGAGGTTGATCGTCAGGTCGCGCGTCAGTCCGGCGCCGTCGGTGTTGTCGCCGAGGATTTCGTTGTTTCCGTCGCTCCCGTCGCCGCCGAAGACCAGCGTATTGACCGCGCCGGCCAGTTCGGCGCGCGGCGTGCGCCGGGTGCACAGGCGGAAGGCGTCTTCCTTGAACGGCACCGTGACGTTGGCGCCGCGGCCGCCGGCTTCGATGAAGGCGCGCACGGCGCCGGCGAAGTCGGCGAGCGGCGCGGCGATCGCTTCGTAGCCGATGTTCTGCCCGGTCTGGCGGGCGAAGGCGGCGTGGATCAGCGGCGACTTGCTGTGGCCGATCGGGTTGCCGAAGACGCAGTAACGGTCGGTCATGGTTTCAGCGGGCCCGGGTTTCGAGGTTGTCGCGGCTGGTGAAGCTCCAGCTGCGCGTGATTTCAAGGATGTCGGTGTCGCGCCGGATGTCCGGCGGGAAAGCGGCGTAGGGGCCGGCCATGGCAACGATGCGGCGCGCGGCGTCGTCGAGGATCTTGTGGCCCGACGAGCGGTTGATCTCGACCTTGTCGATGCCGCCGTCGCTGCGGATGCTGACGGTGAGCAGCAGGTTGCCGTAGAGCCTGCCCTTGGCGGCTTCCGGGTAGTTGAGATTGCCGATCCGTTCGACCTTGAGCCGCCAGTCCTCGACGTACTGCGCGAAGCGGTACTCGTCGGCGCGCGTGCCGATGAATTTCTTGCGCGGGCGCTTGTTGTATTCGTCGACGTCCCTGGAGATTTCGGCTTCGAGGCGCGCCATGGCGCGTGCGCTTTGCGCGAGGTCGCGCCCGCTCAGCGTCGGCGTCGGTTCGGCTTGCGCTTCCTTGGCCGCCTTCGGTGGCGCGCTGCTCGTGCTGCGCGCCTTGGTGATCAGCCGCTGCTGCTGCACTTCCAGTTCCTGCACGCGGCGCTGCGATTGCTCGAGGTCGGCGCCGCTTTGCTGCCTGGCCGACGGCGGCAGCGGCGTCGTCGCCCGGCGCTTCTGCTCGGTGTTGCCGCCGCCGTCGAGGTTGGCTTGCGCCAGCGCCTGCGCGTCGGAGGGCTTGCGCGCCGATTTGCTGTTCACCAGGATGATGTCGAGCGCCTTGTCCTGGAAGGCGCGCGAGGCGTCGGGAAAGCTGAAGTGCAGCGACAGCAGCAGCGCATGCAGGAACAGCGAAGCGCCGAGCGCCAACCAGAGGTTGCGCTCGGGGGCCGCTGTCACCCAGGATCGGACGCGTATCGCGCTCACGTCAGCGGGCGGCCTCCAGTGGTTCGGGCGCGGTTTCATCGGGGGGTTCACTGGAACCGGCGGTGCAGGCCTCGACGGTGCTGTCCCCGGCTTCTTCTTCCGCTTCCGTGCCGGCCGGGGCCAGCGTTTCGAGGTAGCGGCAGGAAAGCTCCAGCGTCAGGTAGTCGATCGCCTCGATAGCGACGCGGATGCGCTGGCCGGGCTTGAGGTCGGGCGCCGAAGGCACGCGCTGGAGCAGCGGCAGATGGTCGAGCTTGACCATGTTCTCGCGCCGGATCGTCGCCTCGATCGTTTGCACGCCCTCCTGGCGCAGCCAGCGCAGGCACCAGTAGCGCTCCATGCCGCGCTGGAATTCGGCGTAGGCCGCGTAGGTCAGGTCGAAATCGCGCATCGCGCCGAACAGCGCATCCGATTTGGCGCCGAAGTGCGGCGTCGCATCGTTCAGGCAGGCGATCAGCTGCCACTGGTTGATCAGGTCAACGTAGCGGCGCAGCGGCGACGACGACCAGGCGTACTGGGCGACGCCAAGGCCTTCGTGCGGCTGCGGCGAGGTCGTCATGCGCACCTTGCCGCCGGTCTGCGCGCGGTAGATCGCCGGAACCCCCTTTTCGGCGAGCAGGCCGCCCCAGGTGCTGTTGGCGACGATCATCAGTTCGGCGACCAGCTTGTCGAGCGGGCTGCCGCGGCGGCGTTCGTCGATGCCGACACGGCAGGCTTCCGGGTCGGCCCGGTCGCCTTCGATCGAAAAATTGTAATCGTTGTTGCCCTGCATCGCCGAGGGCTTGCCGCGCCGCCCTTCGCAGGCGTTGGCCAGATGCCAGAGCGTTTTCAGCTCGTCGCGGAAAGGGAAATCGGCCAGCCCGTCGGCCAGCGTCTGTTCGTTGAACAGCGGCTCGACATCGTGGTGGCGCAGGTTGGCGACGACCGGAACGATTTCGATGCGCGACTCGTGGCCGCTGATCTCGAATTCCGGCGTCACGCTCAGGTACAGCGAAACCGCCGGGCAGTCGCGGCCGGCGGCCAGCGTGAAGCGCTCGACGGCGGCGTCGGGCAGCATGGTGATCTTGTTGCCCGGCATATAGACCGTCGACAGGCGCTCGCGGGCCATCGCGTCGAGCACGCTACCGGGGGCGAAGCCCAGGCAGGGCGCCGCAATGTGGATGCCGACCCGCCAGCCGATGCCGGGCAGCGCCTGCAGCGAAAAGGCGTCGTCGATTTCGGTGGTCGCCGCGTCGTCGATCGAGAAGGCCTGCACGTTGGCGCGCGGCAGTCCGCCCGGTGCTGCCGGCCACTCGGCGTCCGGAAAATTCGTGCCGCGCGGGAAGTGTTCGAGCAGGAAGCGCCGGAAGTGGTAGTCGTGCGCCGAGCCGATGGCGCCGCATTTTTCCAGCAGGTGCGGGATCGAAAGCCCGGTTTCGCTGCACGCGGCTTCGAGTGCCTTGGTCTCGAAGCGGTTGCGGTCAGGCTTGTAGAGCAGCTGGTCGAGCAGCGGCGGGAACTCCGGCGGCAGTGCGAAGGCCTTGAGTTCGTCGACCATGCGCTCGATGGCTAGCGCTTGCTGACGCTTCTTTTCAAGACCGGCCAGAGCAGCCGCGAGAATGTCGGCAGGGGCCTTGCGGAAGCGGCCTTTGCCCTTGCGATGGAAGTAGATGGGTGCTGAATGTAGGGCAAGCAGCAGCGCAGACGCTTCGACCGTGGCGGCCTTGTGTCCGAAGTAGTCGTCGGCAAAATCACAAAAATAAAACTCGCCATCTGCTGCGCACTCCCAGAGAAATTCCTGCTCGATTCCCTCGGCGAGGGCTTCGGCCATTTCAAGCAATTCGCCCGGCGCTGGAGAAAGGTAGCGCAACAGGACGTTTGCCGACTTGATCTTGGCACGCTTGCCGGAGGCTGTCTCGACCTGCAACGTGGTGTCGTTGTCGGTCAGGATGGTGGCTGTTTTGAAGGCGCCGTCTTCTTCGAATAATACGTGCATCGGCGGAATTATAACCCGCCGAATTCAAGTATTTGCGGCAGAAAATCGGGAAACCGGGTGAAGCTGTGGTCGCCGCCGTCGCACACGATCTGGCGGCAGCCGGCGTAGCGCGCCAGCGCATGGCGGCAGTCGAGCACCTCGTCGCCGGTCTCGACGAGCAGCAGGTAGCGCGCCGGCGTGATCTGCGCGACTTCCAGCGCGCGCAGCTCGGCGATGTGGCCGCTGGTGAATTCGAAGGTCTCGCCGGTGTGCAGGTTGGTCTGCGTGCCGAGGTGTTCGGCGAGCGAGAGCGGCGCGAGCACCGCCGGGTTGATCAGGACGGCCTGTAGATCGTATTTTTCGGCGAGCCAGGTCGCGTAGAAACCGCCGAGCGAGCTGCCGACCAGCGTCAGCGGGCCGTCGGCAGCGGCGATCAGCGCTTCGGCCTGCGCGACGGCGAGGCTAGGGACATGCGATAGCGCCGGGCAGGCAAAACGCTGCCCGAGTCCTTGGCTGGCCATGTGTTCGCCGAGCAGGCGAACTTTCCACGACGCTGGCGACGAGCGGAAGCCGTGCAGATAGAGGATGGCGGCGCTCACGCGTTCAGGTGCTCGTCCAGGCGACGATCTCGAGCTTCCAGGTGGCGAGAACGACGATGCCGAAGGCGATGCGGTACCACGCGAAGACCGTGAAGTCGTGCGTGCTGATGTAGCGCAGCAGGCCGCGCACGGCCCAGAAAGCCGAGACGAAGGCGGCGATGAAGCCGACGATCCACATCCCCAGGTCGTCGAACGAGAGCAGCGCGCGTTCCTTGTAGAGCTGGTAGAGCGTCGCCGCGATCAGCGTCGGGATGGCCAGGAAGAACGAGAACTCGGTCGCGGCGCGGCGCGACAGGCCGAAAAACAGACCGCCGATGATCGTCGCGCCCGAGCGCGAGGTGCCTGGAATCAGCGCCAGCGCCTGCGCGAGGCCGAGTTTCATGGCGTCGAGCAGCGTCAGGTCGTCGACCGAGTCGACGCGGACGGTATGCGCGCGGCGCTCGGCCCAGAGGATCACCAGGCCGCCGACGATGAACGCGGTGGCCACGGCCGGCGCATTGAATAGATAGGCCTTGATCGTCTTGCCGAAGAGCAGGCCGAGGACGGCAAGCGGCATGAAGGCGGCCAGCAGGTTGAGCGCGAAGCGCTGCGCCGCCGGTTCGCGCGGCAGACCGCGCACGACCTCGCCGAGCTTGCCCCGGTATTCCCAGCAGATGGCCAGGATGGCGCCGGACTGGATGACGATCTCGAAGAGCTTGCCGCGTTCGTCGTTGAAGTCGAGCAGGTCGCCGGCGAGGATCAGATGGCCGGTCGACGAGACCGGCAGGAACTCGGTGACGCCCTCGACGACGCCGAGAATCAGGGCTTTGAGCAGGAGAAGCAGGTCCAAGGCAGGCTTTCGGTGCAAAAAGGCGAGTTTAACCTATGGCCGCGTCTCTTTTTCGAGTGCGTCGAGCCAGCGCAAGGCCTGTGCTGACGAGTCGCCGCACATTTCCGCCGCCGGCTGCAGGCCGCCGCAGCACGCCGGCCGTTGCGGACTGCCCCACAGCCCGCAACGCAGATCGGCGGTCAGGTTGGCGCAGGGAACGCCGGCGGGCTTGCCCTGCGGATGGCCCGGCATCGGCGTGCTGATCGACGGCGCGATGCAGCACGCGGCGCAGGCCGGTCGGCAGGAAAGCGGAGCGGGAGGCGCGGACGAGCGGATACGCTCGCCCGCCACCCCGGCCGGCTGCCCGGAGAGTGGCGTATTCATTGGCTCTCCAGGCATGTGCCGGCACCGCAGCAAGCGGTGCGGATCAGATTTTGCGATAGACCTCGGCGCCGGCCTTGACGAACTCGATCGCCTTGACCTTCATCCCTTCGAGGATCGCGTCGTTTTCGTCGACGCCCTGCGTCGTGGCGAATTCGCGCACTTCCTGCGAGATCTTCATCGAGCAGAAGTGGGCGACCTTGGCAGATTCCTTGGGCAGCGTCTCGTCGCGGATCTGCGCCCCGGGGTGATCCGAGCGCCGAGTTGCCGATGTTGGCGTTGATCTTGGTCAGGAAGTTGCGGCCGACGATCATCGGCTCGGATTTGGGGTGGTTGATGTTGTTCGGGATGATGGCTCAATGCTACGCAGCGTATTTAGCCGCCAAATAGTCTTCCTCTACCCAATCTGTAAGACTCGTATCGTTCCGGTTTACTAGGTCTGCAAACCAAGCGTCTCGGCGTTGCTCTTGGGAAATGCCTTCCTCATCCAGGGGTAACTGGATGGCGGGAGGGCGACCCTGTTCCTCTGTCAGGATGACGCTGATGAGTTCTGGGTATTGACGCCGTTCCGTACTCCAATCCACTTTCTCGCCGCATCGGGCATGAGCTCGTTGGCGATGTACTCGAAGCACACCATCACCCTCAAAGCCCTTCCAGACCTGATCGTAATAACCTGCTGCCGCCACCCAGCTCTCTTGGGCCGCCAACCACAGTCCGTGCTCCACCAGCTTTTCCGGCCCTTCCGGCAGCCCGGCAACCAAGTCTCCTGCCAGCGTTAAGCCACCATTGGCCTGCCGACGCCATAGCGTGGCCTGACCTAGAGTCGGAGCCAAGGAAAAATCGCTGCCTGAAATATCAGCAAAAGCCGAGAGGCTACCGCCGGCGATTTCCGGACGAGGCTGTAGTGTCTTGGCGATATTGGGCTGACCGGCCAGAGCCTTTTTCAAACGGGCGCGGATCGCATTAACGATGCGCTCGTTCTTGTCATCATCGCCTGGCAAAATCTGCTCTGCCCAAGCTAAAGCCATTTCAGCCTCATCCAGGCGATTCAAATCAATCAGGATATCGGTAATGGCATTGGCGGCAAACGTATTGCGTTGAAATAACTCCTGTGCTTCCCGGTAGATATCCAATGCATATTCCGGTCGACCGATGATGCGCAGGGTATGAGCCAAATCGTTGCGACAGATGGGATCGCCAGGGAATAACTGGATGGCTTGGCGATAGACCGCTTCGCCCAAATCAGCCTGACCGTGCAGCAGCAGGGCATGTGCTAGTTGGCTGTGAACATGGGCATTTTCAGGAAATCGCCGCCGCGCCTGCCAGTACACTGCCTCAGCCCGACGCCAGTCGCCTTCCGCCTCCAAGGCGCGAGAAAGCACCGACCAGCAGTTGGGATTATTCGGTTCCCAGATAGCTGCCTCATGGGCCAGTTCCCTCGCCCAAGCGGGATCAGCCTTAAGCAAACGATCTCCGGCAAAACAAAAGGAGCGCACAAGATAGGAACTATCGCCGCTCTCCCGGCAGTAGTGACGACTATCCTCGACCAATTGCATCAGCCTCGGTTTGAGCTGCTCGAACTCAGTATCTGCCTTCTGTAACAAGGGTTCGATGGCCTTAAAATAAGGTGGTTCCAGCGGCCCTTTGCGCGCACCGCTCTCGAATGGTTTAAGCGCCAGGGGATATCGCTGGTCAAGCCAATTTTTGACGCAATCCGCTGGTTTAGCATGTGCTACCACTTCCCGAAACTTTCGTCCCCACGCATCTTTGCTCATGGGATACGCAGCAGCAAGGAAATCCACTTCCAGAAACCAGTCATCTCCTTTTTTGTCGCCCGTTCTCGCTAGGGCGTTGCCGTACTCGACTAGGCCTTGCAGCAGAGCTCGGGGCAAGCCGCGCTCCACCTTGCCTTGGTCGTCGGCGGGAAGAAAACGCAGTCCGGCCAGAGCCTGACGAACTAGGGGAGTCGGTCGGCCTTTACGTGCCAAGGATAGCCACATAGGCAAAAGTCCGCGATTCGCTTGCCCTTGCACCAGCAGGGCAAGCAGGGCTGCCTCCGGGTCGCGGCTTGCACCAAAATAAAAACCCCGCAGCCAATGGCGCAACTCGCCGTGGTGCTGAATGCACCACGCGCGGGTCGTCTTGAAACGCAACAACAACGCAAGTCGGAAAGCCTCTTGCAAAGCATTGGCAAAGCGTTTGCCTATCAGCCCTTCCGGCACTGGCAACCCCAAGCGCTCGCCTAACCACTGGCACAGAGCCTGATCCGCCTGCAAGTAGTCCGCCTCAACCAGAATTTGCGCCAAAGCCTCCGAAGACTGAGCCTGGTCATAAGGACCAAGGGAAATCTGACCCGCTAGAGCCTGGCTCAAGGCAGCGGCAGAATCTTTGACAAACCGGGCACGCCAGCGAGAGAGGGCCGGGTGTTCCGCTTGTAGAGCAACTTCAGTCATAGTGCAACTCCTACGACACCAGCGCCAAAATCGTCTCGGTCCCGTTGCAGGCGCAGCCAGGGTAAGTGAAAACTTCTCGCACGCTCCAAGGGCATGGTTACCGGATTGGCAATATGGCCGGACCAGAAAAAATGCTCGAGGCGGTAATCAAAATGAGGATGCAGCAGCTCCACCCCTAGCCGGTAATCGTTTTCACTAATGACTGGGGCCAAATTCAAGGAATGGCCCAGGCCAGGGATAGGATCGGCATTCGTTCCTGGAAATGGGCTGGGAAAGAAGTGGTCGTTGAGTTTTCCATCCAGCAAAGTCGGGACGGCAGGCACTCTGTTATCTCCAAGAGATTCTTCCAAAGGATAGCGCATGATCAGTACCGGGATAGGGGGCGACCCGCCGATTGGCGAGTAATGCCCTAGTCCAAGCCTGTCCCGCAAGCGCTCCGCCAGACTGTTAGAGGTATCTGCCAAGAGATCGTCCACTTCCAGTTCAGTGGTGGCGAACAATGGGCGCTTGTCCCGCTTTTCATTCCAAGTAGCAAGGAAGCGTTGCAGAAAATCTCCTGCTTGAGCACGGGCTGCGGCATCGCCTCCCCTCCAAACCTTCAATTTTTCCTGGAGTTCCTCAAACGTAATGTGGGAAAGATCGCAAGGCCAACGCACATCTTCCACCCGAATCAAGTTGATGCGCCGATCGACCAAGGGGAGATGATTGGCTACATTGTCAGCGCGGAATGTCCAAGGCTCAGATGTTTCTTCTTGCCCAATCTCGAGCTCTTCTGTCACGAAATTGTTGTGGCGGTTCTGCCAATCATCACCGTCCGCTACCGGAATGCCTGACAAGTATTTTGCATACAAGGTAACGCCCACCAGAGGCGGGCGTTCATCCATCAGCAAATTCTCAATGCGCCCCCGCTCTTCCGAGCGCGTTTTGGAGTCATCTTGAGCACGGAAAGCAAAATCCTCAATAGTGGGAAGAGCCGCAATTTGCATGGTTGGCCACGAACGAAAACAATGAGTGTAAGCCACCGATGCTATAGGAATTACACCTTGCGGTACACCTCGGCCCCCGCCTTGACGAACTCGATCGCCTTGACCTTCATCCCTTCGAGGATCGCGTCGTTTTCGTCGACGCCCTGCGTCGCGGCGAATTCGCGCACTTCCTGCGAGATCTTCATCGAGCAGAATTGCGGTCCGCACATCGAGCAGAAGTGGGCGACCTTGGCCGATTCCTTGGGCAGCGTCTCGTCGTGGAATTCGCGCGCCTTGTCGGGGTCGAGGCCGAGGTTGAACTGGTCGTCCCAGCGGAATTCGAAGCGCGCCTTGGACAGCGCGTTGTCGCGGATCTGCGCGCCGGGGTGGCCCTTGGCGAGGTCGGCGGCGTGCGCGGCGAGCTTGTAGGTGATGATGCCG
>JBAQRB010000188.1:0-4212 GCA_049295655.1 Rhodocyclaceae bacterium | reverse complement strand
GGCGCGGATCGCCCATCCTAAGAACAGATTTGACCATTGCAGCCCACCATCTGCTCGATGATGGCCCGGACACGCCCCATCGATTCGTGCAGCACGCCCTGGATCGCCTCGAAACTGATGCCGTCGCGGCTGTCGGCGCGGCCTGCCGCGTAGTTGGCGACCACGTTGATTGCCGCATAACGGACGTCCAGCTCGCGGGCCAGCGCGGCTTCCGGCATGCCGGTCATGCCGATCAGGTCGGCGCCGTCGCGCTCGAGGCGGTTGACCTCGGCGGCCGATTCGAGACGCGGACCCTGCGTTGCCGCATAGACCGACGAATCGCTAAGCGGAATGCCGAGCGCGGCCGCCGCGGCGATCAGTTTCTCGCGCAGCTCGCGGTCGTAAGGTTCGGTGAAATCGATGTGCGTCACCGTGCAATCCGGACCGTCGTGGAAAGTCGATTTACGCCCCCAGGTGTAGTCGATGATCTGGTGCGGAACCACCACGTCGCCGGGCTTGAGGTCGGGCCGGATGCTGCCGACCGAGGCCACCGAAACGATGCGGCTGACGCCGCGCTCGCGCAAGGCCCAGAGGTTGGCGCGGTAATTGACCTCGTGCGGCGGAATCGTGTGGCCGTAGCCGTGGCGCGCCAGAAAGGCGACTTCACGCCCGCAGATCTGACCGAAGGTGATGGCGCCCGAAGGCTCGCCATAAGGGGTGCGCACCACTTCGCGGTGCGACACGTCGAGATTGGACAGCTGGGTCAGGCCGCTGCCGCCGATAATCGCCAGCATGCTAGTTTTCTTCCTTCAGCGCGTAGATCGCCGGCAGGTTGCGCCAGGCACCGCGCGCGTCCATGCCGTAACCGAAGACGAAGCGGTCGGGAACGGTCAGCGCGACGAAATCGGCGTGGATCGGCTTTTTCTTGCCGTTCAGCTTGTCGGTGGCGACCGCCGTATAGCAGGCGGCGGCGCCCAGTTGCAGCATGCGTTCGTGGATCGCGGCCAGCGTCAGCCCCTCGTCGAGAATGTCGTCGACGATCAGGACGGTGCGCCCCTTGACCGGCGTCCACGGCGCGGCGCGCCATGACAAGGCGCCGCCGGACGTATCCTGGCCGTAGCGCGTCGCGTGCAGGTAGTCGAAATCGAGCGGAAAGGTCAGCTGCATCATCAGCTGGCCGGCGAACGGCACGCCGCCGCTCATGACGCAGAGCAGCAGCGGGTTGGTGTCTTGCAGCTTTTCGGTGATTTCGGCGGCGACGCGGGTCACCGCCGCGGCGACCGTTTCGGCCGAATGAATCAGGTCGGCGCTCGCCAGGATCTCCCTGGCCTGTTGGGTGTCGGTCATGCTCAATCCAGATTTTTCAAATAGTCCGTAAATCCGGCGCCCACTTCCGGGTGGCGCCGGCCAAATACCACGGTTGCCTGCAGGTAACCGAGTTTCGAGCCGCAGTCGTAACGCGTTCCGGCGTAACGATAGGCCAGCACCTGCTCCTCGGCAAGCAGCGCGGCGATGCCGTCGGTCAGCTGGATTTCGCCGCCCGAACCCGGCGTCACGTTCTCCAGATGATGGAAGATGCGCGGCGTCAGGATGTAGCGGCCGACCACGGCCAGCGTCGACGGCGCGTCCTCGGGTTTGGGCTTCTCGACGATCGCCTCGATGCGCTCCAGACGATCGGCGACCGGGCTGGCCTTGACGATGCCGTAGCTCTTGGTATCGGCACGCGGCACATCCTGCACGCCGATCACCGAACAATGGTAGTCGTCGTACTGCTCGGCCATCTGCTTCATCACGGCCGGCTCGGCGTCGAGCAGGTCGTCGGCGAGCAGCACGGCGAACGGCTCGTCGCCGACCACCGCCTTGGCGCAGAGCACCGCGTGGCCGAGGCCGAGCGCTTCGGCCTGGCGGATGTAGATGCAGTTGATGTTCTTCGGCAGCAGGTTGCGCACGAAGTCGAGCATCTCGGTCTTGTTCTTCAGCGCCAGCTCGTTTTCCAGCTCGTAGGCCTTGTCGAAATGGTCCTCGATCGCGCGCTTGCTGCGCCCGGTCACGAAAATCATGTCGGTGATCCCTGCCGCGACGGCCTCCTCGACCGCGTACTGGATCAGCGGCTTATCGACAATCGGCAGCATTTCCTTCGGACTCGCCTTGGTTGCCGGCAGGAAACGCGTCCCCAGACCGGCGACCGGGAAAACTGCTTTTTTGACCTTCATCATCGTTATATCCCTCATTATTTTCCGAGGCAGCCACAAAAATTCTGCCTCGTCACCCATTGCCGCGCCGAATCGCCAGACTTGCCGCCCGGCAATCCGTCACCAACCAGCCCGCAGCCGATTCAGCCTGCCGCCTTATACAGCAAATCCGGCCCACGTTCAGCATTCCCGCGCTGTTCGCGTTCCTGCGCGTTCATGAAACGGTTCCTTTGAGCGTGTTTCCACCCGGAATCCCTCGACGAACCCACGACAAATTCCTTGACCAAACCGGCAGCAAGCGGCGTGCTGAACAGATCGATGCCCGCGAGAAACTCAAGCTGCACGGTTGTTTGACGCCTTCCGAAAACCGGATTGGCCGAGCTGAACGGATGCCGGCGTGCGGTCTTTGTGCCAGCTGACAGGCACGACCTCGTAGGGCTTGGAACTATCCATTTCGATGAACTTCTTCTCGTCGGGGTCAGATGTTTTTTTCCGAAGTATAAAGCCATCAACGGCCTCGACGCCTTGATCCATCCGATACGGATATGGACGGAAACAGGGTCGATATGGCGATTTGGCGTCGCTGCACACCGAATGACAAACAGCAGCCCTCCCCCGCACGGCGCAGCGAACATCCCGGCCGTTTGAGCAAGATGTCCGTATTCATTGGGCTGCAGGCCGATTGCCTGACGATGAGGCGGCGCTTTGGGTTAGCCGATGCCAAAGATCTGGGCTGCGCCGAACCGTCGAGGAGCCAATGCGCCCGAAATATGCCGTGGCGGTATCTGTGCTACATTGCCAGCCCCCAGGGAGCACATCGAGCGCAGAAGTATATTCGCCACGGAAAGCGTGAACAGGCCAATGACGGCGTTAATAAACAATCGCTTTGCAGCTGCAATCAGGATATTTAAACCCTTGCAGTCAAACATGTTGCCTGCAAGCTGCGCTTGCAGGCTCCCTTCGCGCTTCAGGCTACGGTACCCTTATCTTGAACGTTGGACCTCTCTCATGCTGCGCGCTTGCCATTAAAGATAGGACTCACAGCTATGTCTCTTGTCGAAGAAATAAGAAAGCCATTCAATCTGTTGAATACCGCAATTGCATTGGTTTCATTGGCACTGAGTGTCTACTTCTATCTCGAGGCCAAACAGAAGCGCGAACCGTACTATCTCGCTCATCAGAGTAGCCAAATCTATAGCAAAGCCAATTCGTCTCCAAAGCTCCATCTAATTGACAAGAGCGGCAAACAAATCGACGGTGACGTCCACGTTCTAGAGTTTTCGTTTTGGAACCATGGAAGGCTTCCAATCGAAACAAGTGACGCGAGGACTCCAGTCTTTGTTCAGTTTCCAAAAAGCACCACGATTCTCGACTACTCCATTGTTCGGGAAAACAAGCCAGATATATCTGCCTTCAAACTAGAACAGTCGGTAGACCAAGTCGCACCAAGGCTGGCCTTGAAATGGACACATCTTGACCCAGGTCTCGGTGCCCGAATCCAAGTCATCTACATCGGCGAAAAGAATCCGCCTCTTCTATTTGGCGGCGATGTTCTTGACACAGAGATCGTGGACGGTGCACCAATGATGGAGCGCCTCGTAGGAGGAAAGGTAGCACCGTTTCTTGCAGCACTCCTCGGCATCTTTGCCTCAGAATCTAGCAAGCAAGCTTTCCGTCGCGTCCCTATTGAAATACCGAAGTGGCGGCGCCGATTAGTAAAGTTCTTGGTTTTGTTGCTGATTGCATGCCCTGCAGTACTCTTGTTCTGGGCCTTTTTCACTGCCAAGACGGCCCCCGTATGAGGCCCACCCCGCCATTCCATCGGACTTGCGCAAAAAGCTGCTCAGGCCGGTGAATTCCAATTTAACAGGATGTTGAAATTCGTGTTGAAGCGTAACCGGTAAGCCACCGGCGTGCTTCCCGCCGGGCGCGCGATGAGGACAATAGCTTCCGAAATGAACTGATCTACGGGAGCGCAAGAGATGGCGGGAAGAAGGCAAGGTAAGTGGGTACAACGCAGTGAGCAGGAGTGGCGTTCGTT
>JBAQRB010000187.1:0-25604 GCA_049295655.1 Rhodocyclaceae bacterium | reverse complement strand
ATCTTGTCGAAGATGACCGCGGCCTGATCGTAGGTGGCGGTGTCCTCGCCCTGCGCCGTGACGAAGGTCTTCACCTTGGCGAGTTCCTCGGCGATCATCGGGCGAACCATCTCGACGGTGACCTTGCGGCCGTCGTCGAGCTTGCCCTTCGGCGAAACGACCCATTGCCAGACCTGCGAGCGCGAGATTTCGGCGGTTGCCGCGTCTTCCATCAGGTTGTGGATCGGCACGCAGCCGTTGCCGGCAAGCCAGCTGCCGAGGTAGTGGATGCCGACGTTGATGTTGTTGCGCAGGCCCATTTCGGTGATCGGCTGTTCGGGCTGGAAATTGAGGAAGTCGGCGGCGACGAAGTTCTCGTCGCGCTGTTTTTCCCACTGGTTCGGACGGTCGCCGAGCACCTTCTGGAACTCTTCGGCGGCAATCGAGACGAGGCCCGGGTGCGCGACCCAGCCGCCGTCGAAGCCGTCGTTGGCGTCGCGCGTCTTGTCGTGGCGGATGCCGGCCAGCGCCTTGTCGTTGGCCACCGGGTCGTTCTTGATCGGGATCAGCGCGCTCATGCCGCCCATCGCCGGGGCGCCGCGCTTGTGGCAGGCCTTGACCAGCGCCAGCGCGTAGCTGCGCATGAACGGCACTTCCATCGTGATCGCGCTGCGCTGCGCGAGGCAGAAGTCCTTGTTCTTCTTGAACTTCTTGATGCACGAGAAGATGTAGTCCCAGCGCCCGGCGTTGAGGCCGGACGAGTGGTTGCGCAGCTCATAGAGGATTTCTTCCATCTCGAAGGTGGCGAGGATCGTCTCGATCAGCACGGTCGCCTTGATCGTTCCCTGCGGCAGGCCGATATGATCCTGCGCCATGACGAAGATGTCGTTCCACAGGCGGGCTTCGAGATGCGATTCCATCTTCGGCAGGTAGTAGAACGGGCCGGCGCCGCGCGCGATCTGTTCCCTGGCGTTGTGGAAGAAGACGAGGGCGAAGTCGAAGATGCCGCCGCCGACGCGCTGGCCGTCGACGGTGACGTGTTTTTCATCAAGGTGCCAGCCGCGCGGACGAATCTGCAGCGTGGCGATCTTGTCGTTGAGCTTGTATTCCTTGCCGGCCTCGTTCTTGAACGAGAGCTCGCGGCGGATCGCCTTGTAGAGATTGACCTGGCCCTGGATCTGGTTGTCCCACTGCGGGCTGTTCGAATCCTCGAAGTCGGTCATGTACGAATCGGCGCCCGAGTTGTAGGCGTTGATGATCATCTTGGCTTCGACCGGGCCGGTGATTTCGGTACGGCGGCGCTCGAGCGCCTTGGGCAGCGGCGCAATTTTCCAATCGCCGGCGCGGATGTGCGCGGTTTCCGGCAGGAAGTCGGGCATTTCGCCGGCGTCGATGCGTTCCTGACGCGCGATACGGGCAGCCAGCAACTCCTGGCGACGACCTTCGAAAGCGCGGTGCAGCTTGGCGACGAGGGCCAGCGCATCGGTCGTCAGGATGGTTTCGTAGGCGGGCTGGATCGGTGCGTTGATCTGCATGCCGGCGGGCAAATTGAGGCTCATGCGATGGCTCCTGTGAAAGGGGTAGGTCGAAAAATTAATTAACCACAACGGGCACAACGAACACAACGAAACCTTTTTTAGGCAAAGAAACAAACGTTTTTTGACTTTCGTTGTCCCTCTTCAGGGAGGCTGCGCGCTGCCCGTCGTGCCCGTTGTGGTTAAACGGTTTCCAGCAATTACTGAATTCTATTCGATGCTGCAGTGAAAGATAAGTGCGGTTAGAATCAAAGTATCTTTTACTTTTAGTATCGAATCGGCGCAGTGGATCAGATCAAGCAGATCGAGGCCTTTGTCAATTCGGCGACGCGCGGCAGCCTCTCGGCGGCGGCGCTGGTCGAGGGGATCACGCCGGCGGTGATCGGCCGGCGGCTCGACGCGCTCGAGGCGCGCCTCGGCGTGAAACTCCTGCTGCGCACGACGCGCAAGCTGACGCTGACCTTCGAGGGGCAGGCCTTCCTCGAGGACTGTCAGCGCATCCTGAACGATCTGGCGAACGCCGAAACTGCCGTCTCGCTCGGCAGTATTAGAGCGAGCGGCCACCTGAAGGTTTCGGCGCCGGCCGGTTTCGGCCGCCGGCACGTCGCGCCGCAGGTCGCCGCCTTCATGCAGGCCAACCCTGGCGTCAGCGTGACGCTCGACCTGACCGACCGCCTGGTCGATTTGCTCAACGAAGGCATCGACTGCGCCGTGCGCATCGGCGAAATGGCCGATTCGAGCCTCGCCAGCAGCAAGCTCGGCGAAATGCGCCGGGTGGTGGTCGCCAGCCCGCAATACCTCGAGCGCCACGGCGCGCCGCAGGTGCCGGCCGATCTGGCGGCGCACAACTGCCTGTCGCTCGGCCAGCAGCGCGGCTGGACGCTGTGCGAGACGCCGGGCGGCGAAGCGGCGAGTTTCAAGGTCGCCGGCAGCTTCGAGTGCAACGACGGCGCGGTGCTGCACGAATGGGCGCTGGCCGGCGAGGGGCTGGCCTGGCGCTCGATGTGGGAGGTCGGCGGCGAGCTGGCCAGCGGCCGCCTGGTGTCGCTGCTCGATGCCTACGCCGCGCCGCCGATGGGCATTTACGCGGTCTTCCCGCATCGCAGGCACCTGCCTTTGCGCGTGCGGCTGTTCATGGACCGCCTGAAGCATACTTTTGGCGACGCCGCGTACTGGGATCGGTCCGCCGCGCGCTGATCCCAGAACTCGGCAAATCTGCCGGCAAATCTGGCAGCAACAGCCGGTTGCTGCTACTCTCCCGCCCATGTCCGGAACGCTCCAATCCCTCCTGCTGCTGCTCACCGTCACGGTCTTCGCCGTGGCGCTGGTGCGGCAATTCCGCTTGCCGTCGATGCTGGCCTACCTCTCGGTCGGCATTGCGCTCGGGCCGCACGGCGCGGCCTTTTTTGCCGAAAGCGAGCAGGTTTCGGCCTTTGCCGAATTCGGCGTCGTTTTCCTGATGTTTTCGATCGGCCTCGAATTCAGCCTGGCGCGGCTCAAGGCGATGCGCCGCCTGGTTTTCGGCTTCGGCGGCGCGCAGGTGCTGATCACCCTGCTCGGCGCCACCGCCGTCACGATCTTTCATTTCGGGCAGGACTGGCGGATCGGCTTTGCGATCGGGACGGCGTGCGCGATGTCCTCGACGGCGATCGTCAGCAAGCTGCTCGCCGAACGTCTCGAACTGCACTCGCTGCCCGGGCGGCAGACGATGGCCGTGCTGCTCTTCCAGGACCTCGCCGTCGTGCCTTTCCTGATCGTCCTGCCGGCGCTCGCCCGGGACTCCGGCGATCTGGCGAACGTCCTGACGCTGGCGGCGGTGCAGGCGGCCGGCGTGCTGGCGGTGATGGTCTTTTTCGGGCAGAAGCTGATGCGCCGCTGGTTCGACGCGGTCGCCCAGCGCAAATCGTCCGAACTCTTCATGCTCAACGTGCTGCTCGTCGTCGTCGGCCTGTCGTGGCTCACTTCGGCGTTCGGGCTGTCGCTGGCGCTCGGCGCTTTCGTCGGCGGCATGCTGATTTCCGAGACGCCCTACCGGCACCAGGTCGAAGGCGACATCCGGCCGTTCCGCGATGTGCTGCTTGGGCTGTTTTTCGTGACCATCGGCATGATGCTCGACGTCGACTACGTGCTCGCGCATCTGCCGTCGGTCCTGCTGGCCGTGCTGCTGCTGGTCCTCGCCAAGGGCGGCGTCGTCATGCTGCTCACCTGGATGCTGCGCAACACGCTCGAAGTCAGGCTGCGCACCTCGATCCAGCTGGCGCAGGGCGGCGAGTTCGGCCTGGTGCTGCTTTCGCTGGCGAACGACGGCCGCCTGCTGCCGGGCGACGTTTTCCAGGTGACGATGGCGGCCATCCTGCTCTCGATGTTTGTCGCCCCGCTGCTCATCGCGCGCGCCTCGCGCTTCGGACGGCGCCTTTCGGTCGGCGAATTCGCCCACCGCGCCGAGGCCATCCACGACGTGGCGGTGCACAGCATGGATGTGCGCGACCACGTCATCCTCTGCGGCTTCGGGCGAACCGGGCAGAGCCTGGCGCGCTTCCTCGATCGCGAGCAGATTCCCTTCATCGCCCTCGATGTCGATACGGCGCGCATCCATCAGGCGCAGGAGGCCGGCGAGAACGTCGTGTTCGGCAACGCCGACCGGCGCGAGGTGCTGATGGCGGCGGGGATCAACCGCGCGCGCGCGGCGGTCGTCACCTACAGCGAACAGGCGTCGGCCGAGAAGGCGCTGCGCGTGATCACCGCCTTGCGTCCCGGCCTGCCGGTGATTGTGCGGGCGCAGGACGACAGCCAGATCGAGCGCCTCAAAGCGCTCGGCGCCAGCGAGGTCGTTCCCGAAGTGCTCGAGGGCGGGCTGATGCTGGCGACCCAGATGCTCACCCACCTGGGCATTCCGGTCGAGCGCACGATGGAGCAGGTGCGTGCGGTGCGCGCCGAGCGCTACGCTTCGCTGCGCAGCTTCTATCGCGGCGAAAGCGACCGCCTGCTGCGCCAGTCCGAGGAAAAGATCGCGCTGGTCGTCGAGCCGCAGGCCTGGGCGGTCGGACGGACGCTCGGCGAGCTGGCGCTCGGTCGTAAAGACGTGGTCGTCGAGGCGCTGCGCCGGCGCGGCGTGCGTGCCGGGCAGCCCGACGACACGACCGTGCTGCAGGCCGACGACGTGCTGATCCTGATCGGTTCGCGTGAAAACCTGAGCGCCGCCGAGCGTCTGGTTCTTGCCGGCGGGCTTTGAGCCGCACCTATAATCGCCGCAGCCCTTTTCCGCTGTCTTTTTTTACTTCCCTTCCCCGCTGACGGATTTCCCGACCATGAACAGACTGCTCGCTTCCTTGCTTTTTTCCGTGTTCGTCTCCGGCGCGGCGCTTGCCGCCGCCAACCCGCCGCCGACCGACGAGCTGGCGCAGCGTCTGACGGCGATGTCGGTCAGGCAGGAGCTGGCCGAGAACGATCCGCGCGTGGCGCAGACGCGCAAGCTGCTCGACAAGGCCGTCAAGGTGTCGCACGAGGAGCCGGTGGCGATCGCGGCGGCCTGCTCGCGCTACGCCGGCCATCTCTTCGACTCGATCCATGTCTCGGCGACCGCGCTCGAACTGCTTGAGGCGCTGGCGACTTTCGGCAAGGCCGGCAAGCCGATCAGCGAAATGCTGCAGGGCTACGTGGCTGCGCGCAAGGCGGCGCCGGCCCGCAGCCATGTCGAGGCGATGGCTGCGCTGGGTGGGAAAAAATAAGTGAGCGGAAAACGGCCAGGCAAGCCGGCAGCGAGCGGCAGCAGGTAAGCTGACCGAGCTATCCCGCGAGGCTGGCGAGCGTCCGTTCGATCTCGTCGAACAGCGGCCGGCGCGCTGCCTCGTCGTCCAGGCAGGCGGTTTTCAGGTCGCCCAGGCGCGTCAGAACGTGCCGGGAGGTCTCGGTGACCGCCGTCTCAGCCGGAACCTCGCAGCGGTCGATGAGTTCCGCGAGCAGGACGCCGAAGGCGCGCACTTCAAGCCGCTGCAGCGCGTTCGCCTGCACTGTGCCGGGTGCGAAGAACGACGCGGCGCCGAAGTCGCCGAGCAGGGCGCGCGGCTGGCCACGGCCGCAGTGCAGGATGTTGTGGCCGTACAGGTCGCCGTGCAGGATGCCGCGCCGGTGGAGGTGCCCTGCCGCCGAGGCGATTCCCCGGGCGATCTCGAGCAGCGAATCAGCAGCGAAAGACAGTTCGGCCGCGTAAATGTCGCGCGTGCACGATTCGAGGCTGGGCGGCCCAGCCAGATTGCCAAAGCCAGGATCGATCAACGGCATCACCAGCGCGTCGCAAGCCGTCGGGTGCCCCTTCACCTTGCCCAGCGCCGGGATCAGGTTCGCATGCTCGCCGGCCGCGATGCAGGCCGCCATCTCGCTGCGCGGCAAGCCGTCGCTGGTCAGCGCGCCCTTGAAGGCTTTGACGGCAACGGCTCGCCGGCCGTCGGCATGGTGGTGCTCGGCCTGGTGGATCACCCCGGATGCGCCTTCGCCGAGCGGCTGCCCGATGCGTAATTCGCTCCAGTCGATCTCGGCAATCGCTGTCCCGGCCAGTGCGCTCAGCTCATGCGCCGCGCAGAACGGATTGCCGGCATAGGCCAGCCACGCCAGGCGCGGCAGGGCGAGCAGAACGTCCGGGAATTCGCGCAGCCGGTTCGCGGCGATGCGCAGCAACTCGAGGCGGGAGCAGGCGGCCAGGCTGGCAGGCAGCGTCTGCAGCCGGTTGCCGGCGAGCATCAGCTTCTGGAGCTGCCGGCAGTTGCCGATTTCGGCGGGCAGCGTTTCGATCCGGTTGTCGGTCAGGATCAGCCAGCGCAGCCTGGCCGGCAGCGATCCGGCCGCAACCTCACGGATCTGGTTGGCCTTGAAGCCGACCATGTCCAGGCGCGGGCAGCGGCCCAATACCTCGGGCAGCGCTTCGAACTGGTTGTCCGAGCAGAAGATGATGCGCAGCTTGCCGAGCCTCGGCAGATCGTCGGGCAGCGACGACAGGGCGTTGCCCGACAGGTCGAGGATTTCCAGCGAGTCGGCCAGGTCGAAAATTTCACGCGGGAACTCGGCAAGGCCATTGGCCAGTTTCAGGCGCCGGGTGCCGAGCAGTTTTCCGGCGCGCAGCCGTTCGAGCGTGTGCGTCACGGGCGGGGGCGGATCAGGCCGGCGGATGCCAGCCCACGATGAGGGTCAGCGCTGCGTAGCCGACCACGTAGCCGACCGGGATGAACCAGCCGTGGCGCAGCCACTGGCCGACCGAGCGCGCTTCCGGGAAGAGGCTGGCGACGGCGACGCCGGCCGATGAGCCGAACCACAGCATCGAGCCGCCGTAGCCCACGGCGTAGGCGAGGAAGCCCCAGTCGTAGCCGCCCTGCTTGATCGCCAGCGCGGTCAGCGGGATGTTGTCGAAGATCGATGAAATGAAACCGAGGCCCAGCGTGGTGAGCAGCGAGGCCGGCGGCAGCTTCTCGACCGGCATCATCGACGCGCAGGTGACCAGCGCGAGCAGGAAGATCGACCCCTTCACCGCTCCCGGCAACAGGCTCCACTCGGGCTTGCGCAGCGGCGTGGCGACGAGCAGCGCGAGCACCACGGCGACACCGAGGAAGGGGAAGTGGTCGGCCAGTTCCGGGAATTTCACGTTGACGGTGACGTTGGTGACGATTGCCGCGATCAGGATGAAAATCACGATCCCGACGCGCGCCATGTCGATGGTGTGCGTTTCCTCGTCGTTGCGCACGATGGCGGCGTAGCGGTTCTGCAGCAGCGCCGCCGGAATGCCGAAGACGAGGAGGGCGAAGGCGGCACCGACATAGGCTTCAAGAACATCGAGCGGATTGACCCCCGAAATCCAGATCATCGTGGTGGTGGTGTCGCCGACCACGCTGCCCGCGCCGCCCGCGTTGGACGCCGTGACAATCGCCGCGAGATAGCCGATGTGCACCTTGCGCTTGAAGACGCTGGCGGCGACTGTCGCACCGATCAGCGCGGCGGCGATGTTGTCGAGGAATCCGGAGAGAACGAAGATGATCACCAGCAGCATGAAGGGGCCGAGCCAGCCTTCCGGCAACAGCTTGGGCAGCAGTTCGGGGACGCCGCTATCCTCGAAGTGGCGTGCGAGCAGGGCAAAGCCGACGAGCAGGCAGAACAGGTTGGCGATCAGCACCCATTCGTGCGCCATGTGGCCGCCGAAACCCGCCAGTCCTGCTCCGCTCTTGAAGCCGGTAAAAATCACCTTGTATGCTGTGATGACGGCCAGCCCGCCGAGCGCGACCTGCAGCACGTAATGGTGGAAGAGCGCGACCCCGAGCAGGGTCAGGCCGAACAGGATGAAGTCGACGGGTATGCCGCCGAGCAGCGGGCCTTCGGCTGCGTAGGCCAGTCCGGGCAGGATGGTCAGCGCCACAAGAAGCCAGTGGCGGCGGATGGATGAAAGTGCGTTCATGGGCGGGTTCCGTTCTCTGGCATGCTGTTCGCTGCGGACGGCGAAGGGCGTGATAGTATTTTTTTATCCGGGGATGAGCAAGTTTCAGCGCAAGGCATTGCTGTCGAGCGGATTTTTGCCCGGTTTTACGTATGTTTTTGCACCCTTTCTGGCTCGTATTTGTTTTGAGGAGATTTTGAATGCTGAAAACCCTGCTTCCCGTCGATGGTTCCAAGGCATCGTTGCACGCTGCCCTGCACGTCATCAAGCTCGCACAGGGCGGCGCGCCGATGGCCGTCGTGCTCGCCAACGTTTGCCTGCCGGCGGAGGCCTGGGAAGTGCGCAGCTTTTTGAAGGACTCTGAAATCCAGGCCCTGCAGGATGCCAGGGGAAATGATGCGCTGGATGCGGCAGCTACCTTGCTTGATGCGGCGGGAATCGCGTACGAGCGGCGGCTGTTGCACGGCAATATCGCCGAGTCGCTGGTTGCTCTGGCGCACGAGACCCGGTGCGACAAGATCGTCATGGGCGCGCGCGGCGAGTCCTTGCTGGCCGAGATACTGATCGGCTCGGTGACGCAGGAGGTGATTCGCCTGAGCGATATTCCGGTGACCGTCGTCAAATAATCCAGCAGTCGGAAGGTTTCGGTTGTTGCTACGCGGCGCTGCCTTGACGGTCGATTCATGGAATATAGTGGCGGCCGGCGCCAATCCTCTGCGATGCGGGGGCCGCAGGCACGCCGGAACACTCATACCTGGACACCTTCATGCGCAACCTTGATCCGCAACAGCGTCGTCGCCGTGTCCTCGCGCTTTCCATCGTCGCCGCCGCCTACGTGCTGTCTTTTTTCCAGCGCTTCGCACCGGCCGGCATCGCGCAGGATCTGGTGGCGGCATTCAACAGCACGGCATCGTCGCTGGGCGTGCTGGCGGCCACTTACTTCTACGTTTACACGCTGATGCAGGTGCCGACCGGCATCCTGGTCGATACGCTCGGGCCGCGCCGCATCCTGTTTCTGGGCGGCCTGGTCGGCGGCGTCGGCAGTCTGCTGTTCGGCATGGCACCCAATCTGGAAATGGCGCTGATCGGGCGGACGCTGATCGGGCTGGGCGTTTCCGTGACCTTCATCGCCATGCTCAAGATCATCGCCGTGTGGTTCGACGAGCGCCACTTCGCCAGCCTGGTCGGCCTCTCGATGCTGGTCGGCAACCTCGGCTCGGTGCTTGCCGGGGCGCCGCTTTCCTGGCTGGCGCAGGCCACCGGCTGGCGCGGCGTCTTTGTCGGGGTGGCGGCCGTCTCGGTCCTGCTCGGCGTGGCCTGCTGGCTGCTGGTGCGCGACCGGCCGGAGAGCGCCGACAGCGGCACGGCCAGCCCGGGCGGCAAACCGCATTTCGATCGGACGGTGGTGATTGTCGGCCTGCTCTCGGTGCTCCGCAACCGCGCGACCTGGCCGGCGGCCTGCGTGAACTTCGGCATCGCCGGCAGTTTCTTTGCCTTTGCCGGGCTGTGGGCGACGCCCTTCCTGACCCAGGTGTACGGCATGACGCGCAATGTCGCGGCCAATCACCTGAGCCTTTACTTCGCCGGTTTCGCCTTCGGCTGCGTGCTGATCGGCATGCTCTCGGACCGGATCGGCCGGCGCAAGCCGGTGCTCATCGTGAGCAGCCATGTCTTTGTCGCGATCTGGCTGGTCTGGCTTTTCGGTCTGAGCCTGCCGCTCGCCGCGAGCTATGCGCTGTTTGCGCTGATGGGCCTGAGCACCGCGAGCTTCACGCTGACCTGGGCCTGCGCCAAGGAGGTCAATCCGCCGCTGCTGTCGGGGATGTCGACCAGCGTGACGAACATGGGCGGCTTTCTCGCCGGCGCCTTGCTGCAGCCGCTGGTCGGCTGGGCGATGGACCTGCACTGGCAGGGCGGGCTGACCGCCAGCGGCGCGCGGCTCTACACGGCGGAGGATTTCCACGTCGGCCTGCTGCTGCTCGCCGGATCGGCGACGATCGGCGCCATCGCCTCGTGGTGGATTCGCGAAACAGGTTGCCGCAACATCTGGCAAGCGCCGGTATAAATTGGCGATAGCATGATCAGTGCTGGTGTCCGAACACCAGTTCAACCCGGCGCATCTGTTGCCGGCATTCGCTCGACCGACAGGTCGCCGGCACTCTTTCCCTTTCGCCACGATGGCGGCGGATCTGTTTGCCGGGAGCGCCGTAGGCTATCAGTATTCTCCTGACTTCCGACAGTCGCTGTTCGGCGATTGCCAGGTTGTAGCTGCGGCTTCCAAAATCATCCGTATGGGCGATCAGATTTAGTCTTTCCTTCGGGGTGGCCGCCAGATACTCGGCATGTTTTCGGAGTTTTGCCTTTTCTGTCGCCGTTACGCTATGGGCGCCCTGCACGAAATAGATGTTGTTTTCGTCTGAAACCGGGAGCGTGGGGGCTTGTGCTATTGGCGTCTTGTCCGGGGCGGCGGCGGGCGCTGCTGTCGCTGCTGCTATTTTCGTCGGGACAACAGGCTGGGTGATTGGCGCGGGTTCGGCCTCTGGCTGGATGTTCTCCCGTTTTGTACCGCATCCGGCGAGTAACACGGCGCACGCCAGCACGCAGCCAAAACGAAATGCTGAACCGGTAGTCTGGTAGGTGGGCTGCTCGGGTGGCAGCGGCTTGTCGTCAATAAATACCATTGTTGTCCTGATCTTTCACTATGTCGGCCAGTGGTGTTGTGGCGAAGCCGTCGGTTTTTCCGGGCAGGTGCCGAATCAGCTCATCAAGATTGATTTGCAATGTTTTTAACGCGACGCCAGGCATAGTTGAAAGCGCCTCGGGAAGGATGCCTTCGGCGGGGCCGGGGAGTGCGGCAATTGCGTCGAGTCCTTTGGGGGTGAGGCAAAGGCGGATTCTGCGCTGGTCTTCGTGCGGGCGTGTTTTTATCAGGCAGTCCTGTGCAACCAGTTTCTCAGCCAGCTGACTGCACGTCGATTGATGTATCCCAAGGCGTCTCGCCAGCTCCGTCATGCCGATTTCCGGGGTGCGCTGGACTTCCTGGAGTATCCACATTTGCGATCCGGAAAGGCCGCAGCGTTCTTCGACCTCGCGAAAATAGTGCCGCATGCTGCCGTAGATCACCCGGAATTGCTGCAGGACGTCCAGTGTGAGCTGGGGCGGATTGGCTGGCTGGGAGAGCATGGTTTTGCGTCAGGGTTGTGTGGTCAGGAAAGGGTAATTATATTGCCGAGCAATGTAGTTTACAATGCCAATATGAGTCTTGATTTGACGGGCAGTGTTTCCAGAAGAGAAGTCGGCGATAGGCCGATATTGAAAGAGGAGGCAAAATCATCATGAGTCGACGCCCTTTGCGTATTGGCCTTTCCGCGCGGATCTATCACCCTCAGGCCGGCGCGACGGGGTTGCAATCGAAGTCTTTGCAGTATCTGGAGCAGTCTGTTGCGCACTGGGTCATGTCGCGTGATGTGATGGTTTTCATGATTCCGGCCGTCAGTGGTGATGGCATTGTTCATCGCAGCAGCATTCGCCTTTCGGATTATCCCGAGTATCTGGACGGCCTTATCCTGCAAGGTGGCGCGGATATCAGCCCGCAGAGTTATGGGGAAGACCCCCTGCATCCCGACTGGGCCGGCGATCGGGTTCGTGATGCCTACGAAATGGAGTTGCTGCATGAATTCATGGAAGCCGGCAAGGCGGTACTTGGTATCTGTCGCGGTGCCCAACTGATCAACGTCGCGTTCGGAGGAACGCTATATCAGGACATCGCGACGCAGATCGAGGCGGCGCAGCTGCACGTTCATTCCGACTATGACCGGCATAGTCATGCCATCGAGTGGTCCAACGATTCCGGCCTTGCTCGCCTCTATCCCGGCAAGACCGGCGGCGCCGTTGTCTCGATTCACCATCAGTCGATCAAGGCGCTGGGGCGTGGCTTGCGAGTCGAGGCTCGCAGCGCGCAGGACGGCGTGATTGAGGCGATTCGCCTTGAGGGAAAGCCGTACGTTCTCGGCCTGCAATGGCATCCGGAGTTTCACCCGGCCGGCAGCGAACACTTGCTCGACTGCACGCCGATTCTCGATGAGTTTCTACAAGCAGCACGAGGTCGGCGCTGGTGAGTCGAGTTTCCGGCATGGTTTGGCTTCTGCTTTGTTGCGTGATCTTGGCTGTGTCTTTAACCGTGCTCCGGGTCGTGCTCTTGATCAACTGGGAAGGGCAGGCAATGCCGGATAATCGGGATTCGTTGCAATGCTGACGGATATTTTTTCTCCGTTGCGCGCCAGCTGGGAGGCTTTGCAGGAAAGACTCTTTTTTCTGCCGCCATTTCCCGATCAGCTTGATTCGCTGGCGCTGTTCAGCCTGCTGCTGGTCGTTGGCCTGCTGGTTGGCGAATGGTTGCGCGCTCACTTCGGCTGGCCGAAAGTTATTGGTTATGTTCTTGCAGGAACGCTGTTCGGCCCTTCACTGCTCGGCTGGATCAGTATCGAGGCGCTGGCGCAGGCCCGTCCGATTGCCGATGCGGCACTCGGGCTGTTGATGCTCGAGATCGGGAGGCGTCTCGATCTGCGGTGGCTTTTGCACAACCGGGATTTGCTGCGCGGAACGCTGGGCGACGTCAGCCTCTCCTTCCTGGCGATTTTCCTCTTTGCCTATCTCGTTGTCGGGTTGACGCCGGCCTGGGCTGCGGCTGCTGCCGCAGTGACCATGGCGTCGGCTCCTGCCGTCGTCTTGCTCACGGTCGAGGAGGCCCGCGCGCAGGGGCTGGTTACCGAACGCATTATCCTGCACACAGCGCTGGGGTCGGCTGCTGCATTTATCGTCTTTGCCGTCGTGCTCGGTGTTGTGCATGCCCAACACAGCGACGACTGGCTCAATGCGCTTGTTCATCCTTTGTGGGTTTGTCTGGGAGCATTGCTCCTGGCCTGGTTGGCAGCACGCCTTGCGTTGCTGGTTGGTGCCTTGTTGCCAAAACGCTCACTGGCGCAGGTGTTCATCCTGGTGGCGAGCGCACTGCTTGCCGTTGGTGTCGCCCGCATGCTCGCCGTGCCGGTTTTTCTCACGCTTTTTCTGATGGGGGCGATGCTCGCCTTTCGTGACGAGCAAAGAACGCTTAGTTACACCACGCTCCCCGACGGGCACTGGCTGCTGGCCATCATCCTTTTTGTCGTGGTCGGGGCTTCGCTGCCCTGGCAAGATTTCACTTGGCTGAACGGTGTTCAGGCGATCGGCCTGCTGCTCGTCCGGGCGCTGGCCAAGGTGACAGCACTGGCCTGGGTCGGCGGTAGCCTGCCGCTTGCCAAGCGACTGATGGTGGGCATCGGCATTCAGCCATTGTCGGCTACGGCCGTATTCATGGCCTATGAACTGGCCGGCCTTTATCCCGAGATCGGTCGCTCGGCACTGGCGTTGCCGCTCCTTGCCGCTGCAATCATGGATATTGTCGGCCCGGCCTTGTGCCGCTATGCGCTGATCCAGTCGGGAGAAACAGTCGAGGACGGCGACAGGGCGAAGGGAGGTATTGCATGAACAATCAGCTCGCGCATTTCAAACAAAGCGCGCCGTTGACGCTGGGCGTCGAACTGGAATTGCAACTGGTCTCGCCGCGCGACTTCGATCTGACGCGAGGGGCGACCGATCTTCTCGGGAGCATCGACTACGATGGCCGCTTTGGTGAGATCAAGCTGGAAATCACCGAAAGCATGATCGAGGTCAGCACCCTGCCGCGCGCCACGGCGGACGGAATCGCCGCTGATCTGGACGGGTTGCGGCAGACGCTGCTCACCGAATGCGCGCGCAACAATATTGTCGTTTGTGGCGGCGGTACGCACCCCTTTCATTCCTGGCCGGAGCGCCGGATTTGTCCCGGCGAGCGTTTTGACGAGCTTTACAGCCGTTACGGTTACCTGGCCAAGCAGTTCACGGTATTCGGTCAGCACATTCATGTCGGGTGCACGTCGGCCGACGAGGCAATCTGGCTGACCCAGGCGCTCGCGCCTTACATGCCGATTTTCATTGCCCTGTCGGCTTCTTCTCCGTTTGTCGACGGCGTCGATTCCTTTTTCCAGTCCGCGCGGCTGAATGCGGTTTCCGCCTTCCCCTTGAGCGGGCAGTGCCCCGAGCTGCGTGACTGGGCGCAGTTCATCGAGCATTTTTCCTTCCTGCAGGCTTGCGGCATCGTCCATGGCATCAAGGATCTGTACTGGGACATTCGACCCAAGCCTGAATTCGGAACGGTGGAAATCCGGGTTTGCGATACGCCGTTGACGATTGAGCGAGCCACCGCACTGGCTGCACTGGCGCAAAGCCTCGCGCACTACCTTCTGCGAACCCGGCCGGCACTTGCCACTGCCTTGTACTTGCACGTCGCCCGTTATAACAAGTTCCAGGCGTGTCGTTATGGCTTCGCTGCGCAGCTTTCCGATCCGCTCCTGCAGCGCCAGGTGCCGCTGCAGGAGGTGGCCCAGGAATTGTTTGCCGTACTGGCCGAGGATGCCGAGGTACTCGGCTGCTCGCGCTGGATCGAGTTGCTCAAGGAGTCGCTGGTTGCCAAAAGTACCGATGCCGGTTGGCTGAAAGAGCGGCAGGTGCTGCACCAGAACCTGAATGACGTGGTGCGGGAAGCGGGTATGCGCTTTTCAAGCCTGACCGGAATGAACCTCAAGGGGAGCCCGTGATGAAGCATTGGTTGAAAGTGCCGCTGCTGACCCTTGCCTCGCTAGCCTTGCCGCTATACGCCAGCGACCGATGTGTCATCGAAAATCTCGGCAAGGCGCCTGAGCGGGCCGAGTCCTTGCTCGATCAGGACAACTGGCTGGCGCCGGAAAATTTGCGCATCGGCTTGCAATCGGCCAACCAGTTCATGCCACTGCTCAAAATCAGCAGCCCGGCTGCACCTGCCGTTCTGCGCACCGCGCCGCAGCAGCTTGATCTGGAAAGGATAAAGGCAATCGACCGGCTCGATCGGCAGCCGCGCGATCTTGGCTTTCTGCTTGACCGCCGCCTGTATGCGGATGCTCTGCTCGTGGTGCGTAACGGCAAGGTCCTTAGCGAAAAATACTGGAATGGCGTTGCGGCGCAGCAGCCGCGCCTGTTGCTTGAGGGAACCCGACCGGTACTCTCACTGCTCGGCGCGATGGCCGTTGCACAGGGCAAGCTTTCCCAGGACAAGTCCATCATCCGTTATGTTCCGGCACTGAGTACGCAGGGCGGGTTGCGCAAGCTGTCGATTCAGCGCTTGCTTGAAGGTAGTGGCCGTTTTGACTGGTCAGCGCGGGAAATCGCGGATTGGCAGGCCGCGGGGGGCTGGACGCCAGGAAATGCCGGCGGCGGGGTTCGGGCATGGCTCGCTCAGCCGCAGCGCTGGGACAAGGATTTCAGCGATGTGCCGATCAGCCCGCTTGATGCCGGTCCTGATGGCGAATTGCTCGCTTGGGTACTGGCCGAGATTTACCGTGAACCCGTGGCGCAGGTTTTTTGCGACGAGTTGCTCGGCAAGCTTCGTCCGGAGAATCCCGTATTCTGGCTGACCGATCCTCTCGGCAACGAATTGTCCGGTGGGCTGGCGTTCTCGCTGCGCGATTTCGCACGCTTCGGGCAAATGCTGGTCGAGGCCAGGAATAGCGGCAACCGCAGCAAGATACCGGGCTGGTTCATCGAGACACTGATGGCTTCGGGGGGCGCGAAAAAAGTAAATTTGCCGGCTTTGGCGGGGCTGAAAAAAGGCAGTGAAGTACGCTATGGCTTCGTGCACCTTGGCGGTGCAGCCAACCGGGTTGCCATCCTTGGCCCTTATGGCAACAGTCTGTACATCGATTTCGATCAGCGACTGGTTATTGCCATTTTTGCCGCGTACCCGAAGCCGCGTAGTGCGGGAATGCTGTCCACGCTCGAAGCGGTGTGGGACGCTTTGGATTTGGCCACGCAGCCAGCCGGCAAGCGCTGATCGTCAACGCCGTCCTGCTCCGGCCATCGGCAGGCTTGCCGCAGCAGGGCATCTTGTTTTTGCCTGCATATCAGTATATTCTTATATTCATGGATAAAAATACAAGCCCCCTGATTCGCTGGCTGGCGCCGCTTTGCGCGAGCGCAGCCTTGCTCATCTCCTTTTCGGTAACGGCGCAGGGTTTGCCCAGCGTGCTGGTGCAGCCGCACCCGGTCGATCTGACCTTGCCGGCCGAAGCCGTGGTCGAGGCGGTGAAGCAGGCGACGCTGGCGGCGCAGGTTCCGGGGCGGGTGACCGAGGTGCATGTCGATGCCGGTCAGGCGGTCAGGAAGGGCGACCTGCTGATGCGGATCGATGCGCGCGAAGCGGCCGAAGCCGCAGCGGGCGCGTCGGCGCAATTCATTAACGCGCAGGCCAATTACGAGCGCCTGAAGAACCTGCGGCAGCAGAACTTCATCAGCGCCGCCGCGCTCGACAAGGCGCGGGCCGATTTCGAGGCGGCGCAGGCGACGCGTGGGCAGGCCAGCGTCGGCGTCGGCCATGCGACGGTCAGCGCGCCGATGTCCGGCATCGTTGCGCAGCGCCTGACCGAACTCGGCGAGATGGCCTCGCCCGGTAAGCCCTTGCTGAGCATCTATGACCCGAATGGCCTGCGCGTGACGGCGAGCATTGCGCAATACCGCTTGCCGCAGATGCGCACGGTCAAGCAGGCCAGGGTCGAATTTCCCGAGCTGGGCAAGTGGGTCGATGCCACGGCGGTGCTGCTGCTGCCGACCGCCGATGCGGCGACCCACGTCTCGCAGGTTCGCGTCACGCTGCCGGACGGGATCCGGGATGTCATTCCCGGCATGTTCGCGCGGGTCCATTTCGTGATCGGCCGCGCCAACAAGATGACCGTTCCGCAAGCGGCCGTCGTGCGCCGCGGCGAGGTGGCGGCGGTCTATGTGCAGAACGGGCAGGGCGGGCTGGCCTTGCGCCAGTTGCGTCTCGGCGATCCGCTCGGCGGCGACGAGATCGAGGTGCTGGCCGGACTGCAGGCGGGCGAGCGCGTCGTGCTCGATCCTGTGAAGGCCGCCATCGCCCTGAAAACACCCAGCGGCAGCGGGAAGTAAGCCGATGGAGCGTGCCAATCACAACGACCTGGGGCTTTCCGGGCGGATCGCCAGCTACTTCCAGCACTCACAGATGACGCCGCTGCTGGCGCTCGTCGCCCTGTTGCTGGGCATCTTCGCCACCCTCGTCACGCCGCGTGAGGAAGAGCCGCAGATCGACGTGACGATGGCCAACGTCTTCATCCCCTTCCCCGGCGCATCGGCGAAAGACGTCGAGAATCTGGTGGCGACGCCGGCCGAGCAGGTGCTGTCGCGCATGTCGGGCATCGAGCACGTCTATTCGGTATCGCGGCCGGGAATGGCCGTGGTGACCGTGCAGTTCGACGTCGGCATCAAGTACAACGATGCGGTGCTGCGTCTTTACGACACCGTGCACTCGCATCGCGACTGGCTGCCGGCCAATCTCGGGGTGCTGGAACCGGTGATCAAGCCGAAAGGGATCGACGATGTGCCGATCGTCTCGCTGACTTTCTGGACCGCCGATCCGGACCGCTCGGCCTTCGAGATGCAGCAGGTCGCCCGCTCGGCGGAGGTCGACTTCAAGCGAGTGAAGGGGACGCGCGACGTGTCCACGCTCGGCGGCCCCGATCACGTGATCCGCGTCGTGATGGACAGCGAGCGGATGAACGCCTTTGGCGTCACGCCGCAGGACCTCTCGGCGGCGCTCAAGGTCGGCAATGCGCTGCAATCCTCCGGCAGTCTTGTCGCCGGCAACCGCGAAGTGCTGGTGCAGACCGGCACCTATCTCGAATCGGCGGCCGATGTCCGGCAGCTGGTCGTTGCCGTTCGTGGGGATGCCAAAACCCGGAAACCGGTCTTCATGGGCGACGTCGCCCGCGTTGACGATGGCCCGGACCAGCCGTCGAAGTACGTCTGGTTCGGCAGCAAGGACGGCGAGTTTCCGGCCGTCACCGTGCAGGTCTCCAAGAAGCCCGGCGTCAATGCCGCCGACGTCGCCAATGGCGTGATCGCCCGCGCCGAATCGCTCAAGGGAACGGTGATTCCCGACGGCGTCGAAGTGAGCGTGACGCGCAACTACGGTCAAACCGCGACCGACAAGGCGCAGACGCTGATCGGCAAGCTGGTTTTCGCCACCGCCTTCGTCGTCCTGCTCGTCTTCTTCGCGCTCGGCCGGCGCGAGGCGCTGATCGTCGGCGTTGCGGTGACGCTGACCCTGGCCGCTACGCTGTTCGCCTCGTGGGCCTGGGGCTTCACGCTGAACCGCGTCTCGCTGTTCGCGCTGATTTTCTCGATCGGCATCCTGGTCGACGACGCGATTGTCGTCGTCGAGAACATCCACCGCTGGCAGGCGCTGCATCCGAGCAAGCCGCTCCTTGAAATCATCCCGCACGCCGTCGACGAAGTCGGCGGGCCGACCATCCTCGCGACCTTCACGGTGATCGCCGCACTGCTGCCGATGGCCTTCGTGACCGGCCTGATGGGGCCGTACATGAGCCCGATCCCGATCAACGCGTCGATGGGCATGTTCATTTCGCTGGCCGTCGCTTTTGTCGTGACGCCGTGGCTGGCCGCACGCCTGCTCGGCAAAACGCCGCATGCCGCCGCTGGCGGGCACGGCGGATCGCAACTCAACGCCCGGCTCGATCGCCTGTTCCGCCGCCTGCTCTCGCCTTTCCTCGATCGCGTCGGCGGCGGCGCGGCGCGTCGGAAGCTGTTTCTGGCCATCCTGCTGCTGATCCTCGGTTCGGTCTCGCTCGCCGCGCTCAAGCTGGTCGTGCTGAAGATGCTGCCGTTCGACAACAAGAGCGAATTCCAGATCGTCCTCGACATGCCGGTCGGCACGCCGCTTGAGGACACCGCGCGTGTCCTGCGCGAGATCGGCAGCGAAATCGGCAAGGTGCCGGAAGTGACCAATTACCAGGCCTACGCCGGCACGGCCAGCCCGATCAATTTCAACGGTCTGGTGCGCCAGTACTACCTGCGCGCCGCGCCGGAGTGGGGCGACATCCAGGTCAACCTGGCCGACAAGAAGGACCGTTCGCGCAAGAGCCACGAGATTGCCGTTTCGGTGCGCGACGCCGTCGAGGCGATCGGCCGCCGCGCCGGCGGCAACGCCAGGGTTGTCGAAGTGCCACCGGGACCGCCGGTGATGTCGCCGATCGTCGCCGAGATTTACGGCCCGGACTACCGGGGCCAGATCGCCGTCGCCAAGGAAGTGCGCAAGGTCCTCGAAAAAACGCCGGATCTGGTCGGCATCGACGATTCGGTGCAGGCCGATACCCGGAAAACCGTGTTGCACGTCCTGCAAAGCAAGGCCGCATTGCTCGGCGTCGCGCAAAGCGACATCGTCGGCGTGGTGCGCATGGGGCTTTCCGGCGAGGACGTGACGCCGGTGCATAACGCCGAGTCGAAGTTCGAGATACCGGTGCGCGTGATGCTGCCCGCCGAGAAGCAAAGTTCGCTCGACGCGCTGCTCAAGCTCAAGGTGCGTTCGCAGGCCGGCCAGCTGGTGCCGGTCTCCGAGCTCGTCGAAGTGCGCGAATTGCCGCGCGAGAAGACGATCCATCACAAGGATCTGCTGCCCGTCGTCTATGTCTATGCCGACATGGGCGGCAAGCTCGATTCGCCGCTTTACGGCATGTTCGATGCGCGCGGCGAGATTGCCGGGAAATCGCTCGACGGGCTGGAAAAGGCCGGCGGCACGCTCGGCGAGTGGTTCATCCGGCAGCCATCCGACCCCTACGCCGGCTACAGCGTCAAGTGGGACGGCGAGTGGCAGGTGACCTATGAGACCTTCCGCGACATGGGCATCGCCTACGGCGTCGGCCTGATCCTGATCTACCTGCTGGTCGTCGCGCACTTCAAGAGCTACCTCGTGCCGCTGATCATCATGGCGCCGATCCCGCTCACCATCATCGGCGTGATGCCCGGCCACGCGCTGCTCGGCAGCCAGTACACGGCCACCTCGATGATCGGCATGATCGCGCTGGCCGGCATCATCGTTCGCAACTCGATCCTGCTCGTGGACTTCATCCGCCAGCAGGCGGGCAGCGGCATGGACTTCGCCGAAGCGGTGATCCAGTCGGCCGCCGTGCGCGCCAAGCCGATCGCGCTGACCGGGCTGGCCGCCATGCTCGGCGCGCTGTTCATCCTCGACGACCCGATCTTCAACGGGCTGGCGATCAGCCTGATCTTCGGCATCCTCGTCTCCACCCTGCTCACGCTGGTGGTGATCCCGGTGCTTTGTTACGCAGCGTTCAGAAAGGAGTTCGCATCATGACCACCGATCGCGCGATTCGCATCATGGCCGGCAGTTTCATCCTCATCTCGCTCGCCCTCGGCGTCGAGGCCAGCCCGCTCTTCGTCTCGAAGAACTTCCTGTGGTTCACCGCCTTCGTCGGCGCCAACCTCTTCCAGAGCGGCTTCACGCGCTTCTGTCCGGCCGAGATGATGATGGTCAGGCTCGGCATGAAGAAGAGCGACGGGGTTTCCTGCGGGCGTTAGCCTCGGCGCCGCAGGCGTTTCCATCCGAGCAGCGTGGCGCTCACGCTGACGAAAAATCCCGCGCAGCTGCCGGCAATCAGTAAAACGTCCCAGAGCGGGCGATGATCGAGCAGGCCCTTCCAGTCCCAGCTGTGGAAGAAACTGAACAGCCAGCGCTTGACCCGGGTGTGATCGTCCGTCCGCTGGACGAGCCGGGATGTCTTCATGTCGATGTATAGCCAGGTTTGATGGGGATCGTCGAATTTCAGGAGCAGAACCGGCAGCGGTTTTTCAAAACCGCCGGTCATCGTGTGTGCCGCCCGTGCGTAGTAATGCCAGTCGTACCCAGTCTGCAGTTCGCTGCTCTTGAGCCCGGCATGCGGCATCAGACGCACCCCCTCCGCGCGGATTTCCTCTTCGGTATACGTCGGCGTGATACGGCAGGTGGCGGGATCGCGCAGTGACCAGGCCTGATTCTCGGCATTCTTGGCAAGGACATGAATCTGCTCGCCAAACCGGATCCATTCCAGTTCCCGCGGATCGATTCCGTTTCTGGAAAAACACTGGATCGTTGCCGGCAGGTCGAAATGCTTCGACAGGGTGGATGGGCTGATCGACCGGTCAAGCGGCTTTTGCGCTCCCGAATCGAAAATCCGCCAGGGATTCACGGAAAACAGGCCGCTGGCCACCCACGCCAGAATGAACACGCCCGAGAACAGTCCGATCACATGGTGCCAGCGCATCATGAAATTCCGGTAGGGGCTGTGACTGCCGCTCGGGTAGCGTCGGTTGCGCCAGCGCATCGCGCCGAGCGCCATGCCGACGAGCGAGACAAGCGACCCGATCAGCGCGCTGTAGATAACGATATCGGCCCACAGCGAATCGAGCAGACCGCCCCTGAACGGATAAAGCCAGTGCAGCCAGGCGCCGATCCAGTTCCAGTCGTTCTCGACGATCGAAACGTCCCGGATCACCTCGCCGGTCACGCCGGAAACATAAAGCCGCGCGAGTTCGGGGTGGCGCAAGGTAAAGCGAAACAGGGGGCGATGGGGGGCGAGCGCCTTTGAATGCGTCCACGCATCCTCGTCGATGACTTCCATCCTCTCGATTTCCGCGTCGGGCGAGAATGCCTTGACGGCCGCTCTGGCGCTGCCTGCATCAACGCGGGCAACGGGCAGTCCGCTGCGGGCATCGATGGCGATGACGCGATTCTTTTCCGTACCGGCAAAGAGCCGGGTTTGATCGGCCACCATGCCGAAGCGCAGGGACTTCAGCCTGGCGTCGGACGGCAGGCTCCCGAGCAGCCTGTCCTGTGCCGCACAGCATGCCGCCAGCGACAGCGGATGGCTGGCCTGCAGGCGTTCCTGCGCGGTCAGCTTGGGATAGCCAACGTACATCATCACGACGCCGGACAGGAACCAGAGGGCCATGAAGAGGCATAAAACAATGCCCATCCAGCGATGGGCAAGGAAAAGCCAGCGTTTTCCGGTCACTTGATTGAATCCGATAAAAGCGCCCGGAAAAGCTTTTCCGGGCGTTGGTCGAACATTAAAAGCTGGTATGGATCGACAGGTCGATCGTCCGCGGCGCGCCCAGATAAACCATGCTGGTTCCCAGATTCTCGGCGTAGATCGTATCGCTCAGATTTTTCCCGCGCAGCGTGATCTTCGTCTTGCGATCGAGCTTGTAGGTCACGAAGGCGCCAAGCAGCTGATACGAGTCGTGATAAATCGTATTGGCCGTATCGGCATAGCGTGAAGAGACATAGCGGTAGTCGGCGCCGGTTTCCCAGTGGGCATCCGGTTTGTAGGTCAGCCAGAGATTGGCGACGTTCTCCGGGGTATTGGTCGGACGATTGCCGGCACGCGAGACGACGGTGCTGCCGACCGTCTCGTTGAACTCATCGTATGCGGCCCGTACATGCGAGACGTTGCCGGCGAGTTGCAGGCTCGAGGTGAGTTTGTAGGCAGCGGAGAGTTCGATTCCGCGGGAGGTCTGCTTGCCAACCGGGATCGTGTTGTTCCGGTCGGCCGGGTCGGTCACGGCAATATTCTTGCGCTCGATATTGAAGTACGAAAGCGTACCGCTGCCTTTGCCATCGTTGAACGAGAACTTGCTCCCGACTTCCCACTGCTTGCCGCGCGCCAGATCAAAATCCCTCACCTGCGCGAACGATGCGGTGGTCAGGATGCCGGCTGGTGGATCCGCCGCCGTGCTGTACTGGACATAGGCATTGGCATTGGGCGTCAGGTCATAGGCCAGGGCCACCCGGCCGGTGACGGGCTGGTAGTTGCGCTTGAAATAGGCCGGGTTCAGCGCATTGACCGCCCGGTAATTGGTGACCTCAAGATCGAGGTCGTCGTGGCGCAGGCCGGTCAGCAAAGCCAGGTCCCTGGTCAGCTTGGTGCGGTTCTCGAGATACAGCGCGAGGGTGTTGACCTTGACCGTCTTGTCCGGGGTGTAGGTTTTGCTGAGTCCGCTTTCGTCAAAAAAATTGCCCGTCGTGAAGTTGTACGGATTGACCGTGCTGACCGTTGCGCTTGCTGATGAAGGGAAGCGGGTCTGCTCGTTGCGGCTGTAGTCGATGCCGCCGGCCCAGTCCGAACGCAGCGAGAAGAGCTGGCTGTCCCAGTTGAATTCGAAGCGGTTGCCGTTCAGCGTCTGGTCATGACGCTGCAGATAGGGGCTTCCCCTTGAAACCGCGCTATTGCCGGCATTGAACGCGTAGGTTTCGACGTTCCGGTAATCGCGCAGGGCATCGTAATGATAGAGGGTGTTCTTGAAGCGCAATTGTTCGCTGGCCTTGATCTCCAGGATCGAGCGCGCCCAGCGGACCTCCTGCTCGTACAAGCCGTCCTGCGAGTTGTAATTTTTGAAGCGCGTGCCTTCGTCAATCGATATTTTCCCGGCAACCGGCTTGAGCAGGGGCGTTCCCCAGTAGGGCCGATCCACCGTTTCCTTCTGGTATTCGAGCGCAAGCGTGTGGCTGACATTCGGCGTCAGGTCCCAGAGCCACGAGGTGGCTGCTTGCCAGGCTTCGCGCTTGCTGTGGTCGCTCCAGCCGTTCATCGCGTTTCGATTCACATCGAAGCGGACATAATGCTTGTCGGCGACTTTCTGGTTGCTCCCGACGGCCAGTTGCGTCGAACCGTAGCTGCCGTAACCGGCCTTGGCCTCCGTCGCATTGCCCTCGCGGTTGGCTATCTTGCTGACGTAGTTGATCGATCCGCCAACCGCCCCCGCGCCGTACATGAAAGTCGAGGGGCCGCCAATCGCTTCGACCTGGTCGTAAATCCAGCTGTCGATCGGGCGGGCGGCAATCGCGTCGTACTGGACCGTGATGCCGTTGAACAGCTGCGTCACGCTGCCGCCGGAAAAGCCCCGGTAATAGACGGCGCCCGGCGATCCCGGCGCCGAGGAGGTGGTGATGCCCGGAACGCTCTTCAGCGCTTCCTGTGTCGAAGCAACGCCGCGCGCCTCGATCATCTCGCGATCGACGAGCGACACCGTCGCGGGGATTTCCTTGATGCTCAGGCCCAGACGGCTGCCCGTCGCTGATTTTTTCTTCAAACCGACGGCATCCTCCTCGGCCTGGCCGGAGACGACGATTGTTTTCAGCTGCACGGCTTCTTCGGCATGAGCCATCTCAAAGCAGGTCGTGACGAGCACGGAAATCAGCGTCTGCTGGAAAACGATTCTTGCCTTTGGCAAGCGCCTGACCCTCTTGTTCATGAATCCCCTCTTTGCCGGTTGTGGTTGCGCTTTTGAAAAACCGGGCGATTGTCCTTGTTGGCGCGTGGTGGCGAAAGTGACAAATTGCCGCACCGTGGTCGCTTCGCCGGGTTCCTGCTGCCGTCTTTGCTGCCGTTCGTGTCGAATCGATATCTGGCTATAATCGTCGGCACAAAACAGCAAAAAAGGCGGGGGAGACATGGACGTTCAGAAAGCGCTGGCAGCGATTGCCGCGGACGCCGCGCGCGGCGACATGGTTTTCTCGACCAATGCCGAAATCGACTTGCGCGTGCAGCGTGCGCTCGACGACCCGGACTGTTCGCTCGACGAGCTGGCCAAGCTGATTTCCGCCGAACCGATCCTTTCGGCGCGCGTCGTGGCGATTGCCAATTCGGTGGCCTACAACCGCTCGGGCCGCGCCTCGAGCGACGTGCACCACGCGGTTTCGCGGCTCGGTTTCAAGACGCTGCGCATGCTGGTCACCGCGCTGATCGTTCGCCAGATGGAAAACATGTCGCAGGTTCCCGAACACCGCGCGCTGGCCGTTCGCCTGTGGGAGCACACGGCGCACGTCGCCGCACTGGCGCGCGTCATCGCGCAGCGCGTCACGCATCAGGATCCCGACGCCGCTTTTTTCGCCGGCATCGTGCATGAAGTCGGCGGTTTCTATCTGATTTCCCGCGCCAGCGCCTTTCCCGGGCTCTTTGCCGGCGATCTGACCGAGTGGCACGACCAGGGCGAAGCCGATGTCGGACGCGCCGTGCTGCGCGTGCTCGGCGTTCCCGACAACGTCCTGGCCGCGGTCGAAACGCTGTGGGGCGGTTATCTCGCGCTGCCGCCGGAGTCGCTCGGCGACACGCTGCTGCTCGCCGACGAGCTCTCGCCGGTCGAGTCGCCGCTCAGCCAGATGTCCGGCATGGGGTGCCAGGGCATGGCTGTCGATATCGATATGTCGATCGACGACGAAACGCTGAGCGGCATTCTCAGGGACTCGGCCGAGGAGGTGGCTTCGCTGACCGCTGCGCTCCGGGCGTAAGCCCGCTCGGCGTAGCGGAGTGGATTTCGGGGCGCGCTGCGGCGCGCTTTTTTCTTGCTAAACTGGATTTTTCAGCAATCAGGCACGTGCCGGAAGGAGTTGCAATGAAAGTCGGATTTGTCGGCCTCGGTATCATGGGGCGCCCGATGGCGCTCAATCTCGTCAAGGGCGGGCACCAAGTCACCGTCTGGGCGCGGCGCGCCGAATCGATGCAGCCCTTGCTCGACGCCGGCGCGACCGGCGCCGGCAGCCCGGCTGAAGTGGCGCGCGCGGTCGATGTGGTGATCTCGATGGTTGCCGATGCGCCCGACGTCGAACAGGTGATGCTCGGCGAACAGGGGGTGGTTGCCGCGCACAAGCCGGGCATCGTCGCCGTCGACATGAGCACCATCCTGCCGGCCGCCGCGCG
>JBAQRB010000186.1:0-16989 GCA_049295655.1 Rhodocyclaceae bacterium | reverse complement strand
CTTCAGCAGGCGGCTTTGCGCCACGGCGTGCGCGCCGATCCAGTCCGGAATCGCGCCCGCCGGCAGCTTCCACTGCTTTTCGGCAATTTCACGGTGTTTCGGATTCATCACCACCATGTCGGCCGGCAGACGATGCGCGAAAGTACCGACTTCGCGCGCCGTACCGCAGGCGGAAGGCTGGCCGGTCAGCGAGAACGGGCTGTTGCCCGGCTCGGAAATCTTGCCGACCAGCAAATGCACGTTGTAGATCATGTTATTGACCCAGGTGCCGCGCGTATGCTGGTTGAAGCCCATGGTCCAGAACGAGACGACCTTGGTCTTCGGATCGGCGTAGGCCTTGGCCAGCGCTTCGAGGTTCTCCTTCGGCACGCCGGAAATTTCATGCGCCTTGTCGAGCGTGTATTCGGCAACGAAGGCCTTGAACTCGTCGAACGACATCGGGCTGGCGGCCATCGGGTTGCCCTTCGGCTTGCCGTCTTCGCCCGGGTAGCCGTTGTTCATCGCGACTTTTTCGAGCGGGTGGTTCGGACGCAGGCCGTAGCCGATGTCTGTCACGCCGCGCTTGAAATTGACATGCTTGGCAACGAAGTCCTGATTGACCGCGTTGTTCTGGATGATGTAGTTGCAGATGTAGTTGAGGATCGCCAGATCGCTCTGCGGCTTGAAGATCAGCTCGTTGTCGGCCTGCTCGGTGGTGCGGTGGCCGAAGGTCGACAGCACATGCACCTTGACGTGCTTGGCGGTCAGATGGCGGTCGGTGACGCGCGACCAGAGAATCGGGTGCATCTCGGCCATGTTCGAGCCCCACAGCACGAAGGCGTCGGTCTGCTCGATGTCGTCGTAGCACCCCATCGGCTCGTCGATCCCGAAGGTGCGCATGAAGCCGGTCACCGCCGACGCCATGCAGTGGCGCGCATTCGGATCGAGGTTGTTGGTCAGAAAACCGGCCTTCATCAGCTTGGCAGCGGCATAGCCCTCCCAGATCGTCCATTGGCCCGAGCCGAACATGGCGATGTTGCGCGGCCCGCCCTTCTTGAGCGCCGCCTTGCACTTATCGGCCATGATGTCGAACGCGGCGTCCCAGGAGATCGGGGTAAACTCGCCGCTCTTGTCGAACTTGCCGTCCTTCATGCGCAGCAGCGGCTGCGTCAGGCGGTCCTTGCCGTACTGGATTTTCGAGAGGAAGTAACCCTTGATGCAGTTCAGGCCCTTGTTGACCGGTGCGTCCGGGTCGCCCTGGGTTGCCACGATGCGGCCGCCCTTGGTGCCGACCAGCACACCGCAGCCGGTGCCGCAATAACGGCATGCGCCCTTGTCCCAGCGTACGCCGTCGTCCTTTTTCGGCGCGGCGGCCTCGGCCAGACCGGGAACGGTGATTCCGGCAGCTGCGGCGGCAGCGGCAACGGCATTGCTCTTGATAAAGTCACGACGCGTCAAAGTCAGTTTCATCTCAGGCTTCCTCATCAGGATCAGATTCATATTGGTGATAGACCATCGCCGCCGAAAGCACGCCCGGCTGGTGATTGATCGTGGCAAACATATCTGCAACTGCTTGATCGGAGTCCGCCTCGATCGTCACGATCATTCGGCCATCGTCAGTTGCCGCATGCACCTCGACACCGGTAAGCGCCAGCAGACCGTCCTGCACCTGCTTGACCTTTTCGGGTCGGGCATTGACCAGCACACTGGAAATATTCATTGACTCAAAGCACTCCAAATTCCCGCCGGGCACCAATCGCTCAGCGGGGATTGACCGCTGTTCAGCCAGCGTTCAGTCAGGCAGCTACTCTAGTCCGTGCGAGGCCCGATTTTTTTGACGCAAATCAATAGTGGAAAAAAATCCCTAGCGACAGTACGTGAATTCCACGCAGAATGATTTTCTGTTGCCCGAGAGGAAAGTTGGCCGCAGCCGCCAGCTCACGCAGCCCCCGCCCCTCCTACGGCAGGGTGGCGCGTTGCAAGGCGGGCAAAACGGCAAGCGCATTCGCGGAAGTCGTACGTGCCGCCAGCGCCGGGGAAATGCCGCGCAATCCGGCAAAGACGGCGGCGATGCGCGGCAGGTATTCGGGAGAATTGCGGGCACGCCCGACGAACTCTGGCGACATGTCAGGCGCATCAGTCTCGAGAACGATCGCATCAAGCGGCAGGGTCGCCGCCAGATCGCGGATGCGTCGCGCACGCGGGAAGGTCAGCGTGCCGCCGAATCCGAGCTTGAAGCCCAGGCCGAGAAAAGCGTCGGCCTGTTGCCGGCTGCCATTGAAGGCGTGGGCAATGCCGCCGATCGTGCCGGCACGACCGAAGACGTGACGCAAATGCTTGAGAATCACATCCTGCGAGCGCCGCACGTGCAGCAGCACGGGCAAGCCGAGGTCGCGGGCGATCTTGAGCTGCTCGACGAAAAAATGCTCTTGGCGCGCCGCATCGAAGCCGGGAACAAAAAAATCGAGCCCGATTTCGCCGATCGCGACGGGCGGATGCGCACCAGCGAACTCAAGCTCCAGCCAGCGGCGCAGCGTGACAAGATCCGCCGCGGTAGCGCCAGCGGCAAAAAGCGGATGGATGCCGTAGGCGGGAACACAATACGGATAGCGCACACAGCAGGCCCGCACGGCGGCAAAATTCCCGGCAGTGACGGCCGGGACGACAATGCCAGCGACCCCGGCGGCATGGGCGCTGGCGGCCACCGCATCACGATCCGGCGCAAACTCGGCCGCGTCGAGGTGGCAGTGGGTATCGATCAGACCCGGAGAGAGTGAAGCGTGCGGCGTGAAGAGAAGCCCCGCGCCGCCCTCCTCGCGCTCATCACCCCTCATGCTGTCCTCCTGACTCTCTACCCCTGCCCCCGCGCGTAGCGCGGCTTGCGCTTCTCAAAAAATCCGGCCAGCCCTTCGTTGAAGTCGGGATGCGCGCCGCACGCGGCAAATGAGCGCTGCTCGGCAAGCAACTGGCTTTCGAGGGGGTTGTCGAGCGACTGATTGAGCAGCGCCTTGGTGCGCGCGAGCGCTTCGGCCGGACCGCTGGCGAGGCGATTTGCCAGCTTCTGAGTTTCCGCCTCAAGCTCGGCGAGCGGCACCAGACGGTTGATCAGGCCCAGTTCGCGGGCACGCGGCGCATCGAAGCGATCGCCGAGCAGCGCAATTTCCATCGCCTGTTTCAGGCCGACCTGACGCGGCAGCGACCAGGTCGCGCCGCCGTCGGGCGACAGCGCGATGTTGCTGTAAGCCAGCGTGAAATAGGCGTTGTCGGCCGCCACGACCAGATCGGCAGCCATCATCAGCGACAGGCCGAAGCCGGCGACGGCGCCATGCACGGCTGCGAGCACCGGCTTGTTCATCCCCTTCAGGTTGAGGATCGACGCATGCACCGCGGCGATCAGGCTCTCGAAACGCGGCTGGCGCTGCTGCGGCGGCAAGGCAAGCTGCTCGCGAAACCACTTCAGATCCCCGCCCGCCATGAAGTGTTCGCCGGCACCGCGCAGCACGACGACCCTGACCGCCAGGTCGAATGCGGCACGCGCCGTGGCTGCCGCCAGATCGTCGATCATCGCCAAATTGAGCGCGTTGAGCGCTTCGGGCCGGTTAAGGGTCAGCGTGGCGATCTCGCCCTGCACTTCGTAAATGACTGCACTCATGCTGCCTCCCGACTGCTGGTTATGCCGCTACAGAAACCCGAACTCCGGCTCCGGCACGCGTCCGCTGACAATATCGGCCAATGCCGCGCCCGAGCCGCAGGCCATGGTCCAGCCCAGCGTGCCGTGCCCGGTATTGAGAAACAGCTTGCCGATGGTCGAACGCCCGATCAAAGGCACGTTCGACGGCGTTGCCGGACGCAGCCCGCACCAGAACTGCGGCTCGCCGCACGGGCGCAATTCCGGGAAAATCAGGTTCGCGCGCTGCATCAGCGCCGCACAGCGCACGGTGTTCAACTCGGTATTGTAGCCGTTGAATTCGGCCGTCCCGGCGATCCGCAGGCGCTGGCCAAGGCGCGAAAAAACGATCTTGTGCCCGTCGTCGGTGAGGCTGACGCTCGGCGCGACGCTCGCCTCGTCGAGCGTCAGCGTCGCCGAATAGCCCTTGGCCGGATAAACCGGCAGGTGGATGCCGAGCGGACGCAAAAGAAGCGGCGTGTAGCTGCCCAGCGCCGCAACATAGGCATCGGCCGTCAGGCGCTCTTCAGCCCCCGCCGTCTTGATCAGGACGCCCTCGACAGCACCGCCCGCCGACAACAGTTTTTCAATCTCCACGCCGTAGCGGAAAGTCACGCCGCGCGCCGCACACAGTGCCGCAAGCTGTTGCGTGAATCGATGCGCATCGCCCGATTCGTCGGCGGCCGTGTAGTCGCCGCCGACCAGCAGCGGCCGCGCCGCAGCCAGCGCCGGCTCGATCGCGACACACTCGTCGGCGCCGACTGTCCGCCGCTCGCAGCCGAACTCGCGCATCAGCGCGGCCGCCTCGATCGCCGCAGCGTATTCATGCCGATCCGTATAAAAGTGCAGGATGCCGCGCTGCAACTGATCGTAGGCGATCGACGTTTCGGCGCGCAGCGCCTGCAACTGGCTGCGGCTGTAGAGCGCCAGCGCAACGATGTTGCGCATGTTGGCGCGCGTTCGCCCCGGCGTGCATTCGCGCAGGAAACGCAGGCCCCAGTCGACCAGCGCAGCGTCCCAGCGCAGACGGAAAAGCAGGGGGGCGTCCTCGCGCCCCAGCCAAGACAGGGCGCGCAACGGCGCATGCGGATTGGACCACGGCTCGGCATGCGAAACGGATATCTGGCCGCCGTTGGCAAAACTGGTCTCGAGCCCGGCGGCCGGCTGACGGTCGATCACCGTCACCTGATGCCCGGCCCTGGCCAGGTACCACGCGCTGCTGACGCCGACGACGCCCGCACCGAGCACCAGGACCTTCAAAGCGTCACTCCCGCTCGCGGGTGATGCGCACGACTTCGGGTGACCGGCGCAGACTGCGCAGAAGCTGCGCCAGGTGCGTCCGGCCGGAAACCTGGACGACGAAGTGCAGCACCGTATAGACGCTCGGACTCTTCTCGTCCATGCTGACATTTTCAATGTTGGCGCCGACGTTGGAGATGCCGGTCGCGATGCGTCCGAGCACGCCACGGGCATTCTTCACGGCGACGCGGATACGGACATCGAAGAGCTTGCCGGGCTCCGGCGCCCACTCGACGTCGATCCATTTCTGCGGCTCGCTGCTGCGCGACTTGCGGATGGCTTGGCAATCGTGGACATGGACAATCAGGCCCTGCCCCTTGCGGATCGAACCGACGATCGGATCGCCGGGAATCGGCTGGCAACACGGAGCGAACTGGATCGCCATGCCTTCCGTCCCGCGAATGAGCAGCGAGGTCGGCATGCTGTCTTCGGCCGACGGTGCATCCTCGTGTGCCAGCAGACGACGGGCGACGACCGCGGCCAGCCGGCGGCCAAGACCGATGTCGGTATAGATTTCACGCATCGCCTTGCCGCCGGAATCGCGGATCAGCTGCTCCCAGCTGAGGGCCGGCACATCCGACGGCTCGACGCCGAGCACGCGCAGTTCCTGGTTGAGCATGTGCTCGCCGAGGGCCGACGACTCATCGTGCTGCATCGTCTTCAGGAAATGACGGATCTTGCTGCGCGCGCGGCCGGTCTTCACGTAGGAGAGCCAGACGGGGTTCGGGTTGGCGTGCGCGCCGGTCACCACCTCGACCTGGTCGCCGTTGGCCAGCTCGGTTCGTAGCGGCATCAGGTCGTAGTTGATGCGCGCCGCAACGCAGCGGTTGCCGATGTCGGTATGCACCGCGTAGGCGAAGTCGACCGCCGTGGCACCGCGCGGCAGCGCCATGATCTTGCCCTTCGGCGTAAAGACATAAACCTCGTCGGGAAAGAGATCGACCTTGACGTGCTCGAAGAACTCCGACGAATCCCCCGCTGTGCTCTGCAACTCGAGCAGCGACTGCAGCCATTTATGCGTATTGAGCTGCAGATCGGCGCCCGACTCTTCGCTGTCCTTGTACAGCCAGTGCGATGCGACGCCCTCCTGTGCGACATGGTGCATGCCGACCGTACGGATCTGCACTTCGACCGGCGTACCGTAGGGACCGATCAGCGTCGTATGCAGGGACTGATAGCCGTTGGCCTTGGGGATCGCGACGTAATCCTTGAACTTGCCCGGCACCGGCTTGAAGCGCGCGTGCAGCGCGCCAAGCGCCAGATAGCAGGTCGGCACGTCGCCGACGACGACCCGGAAACCGTAGATGTCGAGCACCTGCGAAAAGCTCAGGTGTTTTTCGACCATCTTGCGGTAGATCGAATAAAGGCTTTTTTCGCGGCCGAACACCTGCGCGTCGATGTGGGCCTCGTGCATCTTGCTCTCGATGCCGTCGAGAATCCGCGACAGCAACTCGCGCCGGTTGCCGCGCGCCGCACGCACGGCACGCTCGAGAACACGCGCGCGCATCGGGTGGATGTGCTCGAAGGAAAGATCCTGCAACTGGCGGAAAAGCTTGTTCAGACCGAGCCGGTTGGCGATCGGCGCGTAGATTTCCAGCGTTTCGCGGGCAATCCGCCGGCGCTTGTCGACGCGGACGGCGGACATCGTCTGCAGATTGTGCAGGCGATCGGCAAGCTTGATCAGCACGACGCGCAGATCGCGCGCCATGGCCATCAGCATCTTGCGGAAGTTTTCCGCCTGCGCTTCCTGGTAGGACTGGAACTCGATCTTGTCGAGCTTGGAGAGGCCATCGACGAGTTCGGCAACCGATTTGCCGAAGCGCTCGGCAATCTCGGCCTTGGTCACCGCCGTGTCTTCCATCACGTCATGGAGCAGCGCGGCGATCACCGCCTGTGCATCCATGTGCCATTCGGCCAGCGCACTGGCCACAGCCAGCGGATGCGTGACGTAAGGTTCGCCGGAAAGGCGTTTTTGCCCGAGATGCGCCGCCTCGCTGAAACGATAGGCGCTACGGATGAGTTCTACTTCCTCAGGCTTGAGATAGCCGAGGCTGTCGATGAAGGTCTGGAAAGCCGACGCGACGGGCGGCTCGACAGCGGAGGGGGCATGAAGCGTGCCGGCGGCGGCCTTGGTCATCATTGCACGCCACGCGTCCTGCCCGGACGATCAGCCTTGACCGCGGTTGAGGACTTCCACGCCGAATTTGCCAAGCGCAAGTTCGCGCAGGGCGATGACGGTCGGCTTGTCCCGGTCCGCATCGACCATCGGCGTCGCACCGGCAGCAATCTGACGGGCGCGATAGGTTGCCGCCAGCGTCATCTGGAAACGGTTCGGAATGCGATGCAGACAATCGTCTACGGTTACTCGTGCCATGGGGATATCCTAATCAGAGCAGTGCTGCAAACAGTTGGGAATGGCGCTGGCACTGGGCCGCGTAATGCAGCCGCGATGCGCGCACCACCGACAGCAGGTCGGTGAGCGCCTGCTGCAAGTCGTCGTTAATAATAACATAGTCGAATTCAGCCATATGCCGCATCTCGTCTCGCGCCGCGGCCAGGCGGCGGGCAATCGTTTCGGCACTGTCGGTCGCGCGTCCGGAAAGACGCGACGCCAGTTCGTCCACCGACGGCGGCAGGATGAAGACGCCAATCGCCGCCGGGAACAGCTTGCGCACCTGCTGCGCCCCCTGCCAGTCGATCTCGAGCAGCACGTCGCGCCCCGCCGCCATCTCGCCCTCGATCCCGCTTCTCGACGTCCCGTAATAGTTGCCATGCACCTCGGCCCACTCGAGAAAATCGCCGCTTTCGATCCTGGCGAGAAAATCCGGCACGTCGAGAAAGTGATACTCCCGGCCATCCGCCTCGCCGTTTCGCGGCATCCGGGTCGTGCAGGAGATCGACAGGCGAATGCCGGGATCGTTCTCGAGCAGCAGACGGACCAGCGTTGTTTTTCCAGCGCCCGATGGCGCCGTGACGATATAGAGATTCCCTGCCATGACCGACCTCGTTGATTCCTTCGTTGGGTATTTTTGCTCAGCGTCCATCCGGCATCTTCGCCTTGCTGACCGCCTGCGAATAATGCGTTTTCAGCGCGGCAAGCTGCGCGTCGCCAGGATTCGCGTCATCCAGCCGCTTCAGGACGCCGTCGAGCTTTTCAAATTCGCGCAACTCGAAATAGCTCGCCAGCAGGTAAAGCTCGGGATTGCGGTCGTCTGCCGCGGCCTGCTTGCGCAATTCGGCGTACTCCGCTTCGACCGGTTCCAGCGAAGTCACGGGCTGGATCGAGCGCATACGAATCATGCCGACCTTGACCGGGCCGTCGGATGACGGGGTTTTTGCCAGCTGTTTGACGAGAATCGCCGGCAGCGTCCGGATTGCCGACTGCAGGCTGCCCTTGACGACCTGGCTCGATTCGCGACCGACGGCCAGAGTGCCGGCACCCAGCCAGGTCTCCTCGCGGCCCCCGTCAAAAAAAACGATCTGCAACCGGACGTTTCCCTGCAGGGTCAGCCGGTCTCCCTCGCGCAACTTGACGAAGGCGCCGAGCACGCTGGCGGCAGACTTCTCCTCCTGCAGCTTGACCACGCCCGACAGCGCCGTCACCAGCCCGACCTCGGCCGCCGACACGCCGACGGAAAGGAAAATCAGCGCCACGCCCAGCCACCCCATTCTACGCATCGTCCGGCCCTCTTGTTTTTACATCCAGAATTTCATGCACCCGAACCGGCGCCGCGCGCCCCTTGACCCGGATGATCTCGCTGCGACCGCAGCGCACAGACTCGCCGGCAGCGTCGATCGTCGATTCGCTGGCCAAGATAACGCAGGACAACTCCTTTGTCATCCCTTCGATCCGCGACGCGAGATTGACCGTATCGCCGATCGCCGTGAACTCCATGCGGGTCGGCGAACCGATGTTGCCGATCACCGCTTCGCCGCTATGCAGGCCGATGCCGACGGCGAATCCGGGCAGGTCGCGGTCCGGAAAACGCTGTTCCATCCAGAGCGCGAATTCCTCGGCCACGGCACGCAAGGCAACGGCCGCACGCGCGCCGCGCAGCGCGTGATCTTCCAGGGGCAGGGGTGAGCCGAATTCGACCATGATCGCATCGCCGATGAACTTGTCGATGCTGCCGCCCTCGGCCAGCAGCACCGCGCAGGCACGCTCAAAATAGGTATTGAGCATCTCGACGACCTCCTTGGCGCAAAGCTGCTCGCTGATCGTCGTGAAATTCCGGATATCCGAGAAGAGAACCGTCATCTCCTGCGCCTGGCCGCCGAGCTCCGGACGATTGCCCGATTGCAGCAGGGCCTCAACGACCTGACTCGAAACGTAGCGACCGAACATCTGCCGTACCCGCGCCCGCTCGCGCTCTTCGCCGGTCAGCCGCCAGCCGATGACCCCGAACAAGACCAGCGAGCCATCCAGCACATAGGCCGCCACAGGCACCAGAACCCCGAAACGGAAGGCAACGAAAGCGGCGAGAGCCAGCAGCACGACGCACCCCAGCCAGAGCAGCGCGCCCAGCCAGGCCGGCAGCATGACGAAAAGCGCAACCGCCAGCGCGGCAAGGAGCAACAGCGAAGTCAGCCGCGCGCCGTCGCTCAAGGGGTGCAGGCGGCTGCCGGAAAGCAGCGACTCGAGAACATTGGCGTGCACCTCGACGCCGCTCATCAGCCGGCCATGTCCGGAAAACAGGCTCGTCGCGTAAGGCGTGAAGTGCTCGTCGCCAAGCCCCGCGCCGGCGCCGATCAACACCACCTTGCCACGCAATGCGGCAACCGCCGGGTCGCGCAAGGCATCCTCGGCGAACAGCTGCTTGAGCGAGACCCGCGGGAAGGTGTTGGGCGGTCCGAGATAGGGGATCGGCTGCGGCGCCTGCTCGCGCGACACGTCGCGGCCGGCGAGCCGCCAGTTTGCCGCCTGCGGATCCAGTCCAGCAACACGCAATGCGAGCAGCGACGGCAGGCCGAGCACCGGCACCCCCGCCTCGGCAGGCGGGCGCTTGCTTGCGACAACCGGCGCCACGCGATAACGGCGGACAACGCCGTCGCCTTCGTCGAACAAATCGGCCAGGCCGACATGACCCGGAATGTCGAAGCCGGGAAGCGCCAGCAGGTAATCCGGACTCGGCAGCAGGTAATCGGTTGGCAGCGCACCCGAACCTGCGCTGGTTGCAACGAGCAGCAGTTGCCCGCTGTTGATTTGCTGGCGAAAGGCCTGATCGTAGTCACGCGCTGCGCTTTGCAACTCGCCGCCGAACTTGCCGAGCCAGCGCTCCGGGCTGATGCTGAGCAGGATGTCGAGCCCGACGGCCGGCACGCCCGCCTCGCGCAAGCGGGCCACGGCAAACGCCAGCCGGTCGGTCCAGAAGACCAGCGGATCGTCGGGATACGCCGCCAGCGTTTCTTCATCGAGCGAAACAATCGCCACGTGCCGCGCCTCGGCCCGCTGGCCTTGCCACTGGAACCACAAATCCTGCAGGCGCTGGTCGACCGGGTTGAGTGCACCGCTGCGCAGCAGGGCCTCGCTGAGCAGGCAGGCCGCCAGCGCAAAAAATGCGAGCCAGTAACGGCGACGGCCGCCGGAGGGCTTGCGCACGGTTACTCCAGGTTCTGCACCTGCTCGCGCATCTGTTCGATCAGCAGCTTCAGATCCATCGCCGTCTGCGAGACTTCGCTGACCACCGACTTGGAGCCCAGCGTGTTGGCTTCGCGGTTGAGTTCCTGCATCAGGAAATCGAGACGCTTGCCGCTCGCGCCGCCGGTCTTCAGCACACGCTCGACCTCGTCGAGATGCGTCGACAGGCGCGCCAGTTCCTCGGCCACGTCGATGCGCACGGCAAAGACGGCGACTTCCTGGCGAACGCGCTCGTCATCGATGCTGCCGATCGCATCGATCAGACGCTGCTTGAGTTTTTCCTGGAACGCCGCCTGCGCTGCGGGAATTCGCGGGGCGACTTCGCACACCAGTTCGCGCATGCGGGCCACCCGCTCGAGAATCACGGCGCTGAGCTTTTCGCCCTCGCGTTCGCGACTGGCGGAAAAATCGTCAAGCGCGTCCTTGCCCAAGGCCAGACAGGCCGGAACCAGCGCCGTCATGTCGAGCGAATCGTCGCCGAACATGCCCGGCCAGCGCAGCACGTCATTGACAGAAAGCGGCACCGCCTGCGGCAACTCGCCACGCACCATGGCATCGAAACCCTTCAGGCGGGCGAGCAGTTCAGCATTCAGGCTCTGTTGCTGCGCGCGCGCGGTAGCCGGAACGAAATTCACCCGGCACTCGACCTTGCCGCGCGACAGGCGGGCGCCGATCAACTCACGCAACGCCGGTTCGACGACGCGCAACTCGTCGCAAATGCGGAAATGAAAATCGAGGTAGCGCGAATTGACGCTTTTCAGCTCGATGTGCAGAGCACCGCGTTCGACGTCGCGCGTTCTGGCGGCATAACCGGTCATGCTGTAAATCATGGGAATCCCGAAATGGTGACATTGACATCGGAAGCCGGCTTTACAGCCCGCCGGCAAACGCTGAGAATGACTGAAGGCCACATCATAGCTTTCCCCGCAATGGCGCAACAAGCCAATCATCCCAACCATCCCCTTCCCGCGGGCTTCCAGCTCGACGATTACCGCATCGAACGGCAACTTTCGCTGGGTGGATTCTCGATTGTCTATCTGGCCACCGACCCGGCGGGCGTTGCCGTGGCGATCAAGGAATACCTGCCGCACAACCTGGCCCTGCGCGGCGAGGGCGGCATCAGGCCGCTGATCCCGGCCGATCACCGGCCCGCATTCCGCTACGGAATGAAGTGTTTCTTCGAGGAAGGCAGCGCGCTGGCCCGTCTGTCGCATCCGAACGTCGTGCGCGTGCTCAATTTCTTCCGCGCCAACGACACCGTCTATATGGTGATGCAATACGAGCACGGCCGCACATTGCAGGAGATGATCCAGAAGCAGCGCGCCAGCATCACCGAGAACTTCATCCGCTGCGTATTTACCCGGCTGCTCAACGGGCTGCGCGAAGTGCACGCACACAGGCTGCTGCACCTCGACCTGAAGCCGTCGAACATCTACATGCGCAACGATCACGACCCGGTACTGATCGACTTCGGCGCGGCGCGCCAGATCCTGGCTCTCGATACGCCGCTACTCGAGCCGACGCTCACGCCGGGTTTCGCTTCGCCTGAACATTACAACCGGCGCGAGCGGCTTGGCCCGTGGAGCGACATCTACGGCGTCGGCGCCTCGATGTACGCCTGCCTCGCCGGCTCGGCACCGCAAGCGGCCGACACCCGCCGCAAAAACGACCAGCTGGTCGCGGCCACAGCCCGCTGGCAGCCGCAGTTCTCCAGGCAACTGCTCGAAACCATCGACGGCTGCCTGCGCCTCGACCCGCTCGAACGCCCACAAAGCGTCTTTGCACTGCAAAAAGCCTTGTCCGGAAACACGCCTGCAGCACCAGCCCGCAGCACAAGCCGGATCGCCAAACTGCTCGGCCGGCTTAGGAAAAAGATCGGCCGCCAATGGAATTGACCATCGATCAGGAAAGCCGGCCCGGCAAATCTGCCGATACTTGCCGTCCGCCGGGAAGAAAGCTATCTTGAGCGCCCATCCAGCAGCACGCCAGACAGGAACCCCCATGCGCCCCAGCCAACGCCAGCCGTCGCAACTGCGCGACGTCCGCATCACCCGCAACTTCACCCGCCACGCCGAAGGATCGGTGCTGATCGAGATGGGCGACACCCAGGTGCTGTGCACCGCCAGCGTCGAAGAATCCGTCCCCGGTTTCCTGCGCGGCAAGGACCAAGGCTGGGTGACCGCCGAATACGGCATGCTGCCGCGCGCGACGCACACGCGCAGCGCGCGCGAAGCGGCCAAAGGCAAGCAGACCGGCCGCACGCAGGAAATCCAGCGCCTGATCGGCCGCTCGCTGCGCGCCGTCACCGACCTCAAGGCGCTCGGCGAACGCCAGATCACGCTCGACTGCGACGTCCTGCAGGCCGACGGCGGCACCCGCTGCGCGTCGATCACCGGCGCCTGGCTGGCGCTGTGGGACGCCTGCGAACAACTGGTCGCCAAGGGCAAGCTTGCCGAAAACCCGATCCGCGACCACGTTGCCGCCGTCTCGGTCGGCATTTTCGAGGGCAACGCGGTGCTTGACCTCGATTACCCGGAAGACTCGGGCTGCGATACCGACATGAACGTCGTGATGACCGGTCGCGGCGGCATCGTCGAAATCCAGGGAACCGCCGAAGGCGAGCCGTTCAGCCGCGCCCAGATGGAAGCGCTGGTCGATCTGGCGACCGGCGGCATCGACGCGCTGATTGCCCGGCAAAAAGCGGTGATTGCCGCATGAAACTCGTCCTCGCCTCGAACAACGCCAAGAAACTCAAGGAGCTGCGCGAAATCCTGACGCCGCTCGGCTGGGAGCTGATCGCGCAGGGCGAACTCGGCGTTGCGGAAGCCGAAGAGCCGCACTGCACCTTCGTTGAGAACGCGCTGACCAAGGCCCGCCACGCCGCGCGGGCGACCGGCCTGCCGGCGCTGGCCGACGACTCCGGCCTCTGTGTCGCGGCGCTGGGCGGGCAGCCCGGCGTGCAATCCGCCCGCTATGCCGGCGGACCCAAATCCGACGCGCGCAACAACGAAAAGCTGCTCGCCGCGCTCGCCGGTTGCAGCGACCGTGCCGCGCACTTCGTCTCGCTGATCGTTTTCGTGCGCCATGCCGACGACCCGCAGCCGATCATCGCCGAAGGCGAATGGCACGGCGAAATCCTGCCGGCGGCACGCGGTGGCGCGGGTTTTGGCTACGACCCGCTGTTCTACGTCCGCGCAATCGACCAGACCGCCGCCGAAATGGACGCCGCCGAGAAGAACCGCCGCTCGCACCGCGGCCAGGCGCTGGCCCGCCTGCTCGAGCAACTGCAAGCACGCCGCTGATGAAAGAAGGGAAAAGCACGCGGGTCATCCCGATCGTTGCGCAGGGCCAGGCAGCGAATATCGGCAGCGGCGGCGGCCCACTCAACTTTCGCAGCGCGCTGCCGCTCGCGCTTTACGTCCATATCCCGTGGTGCGTGCAGAAATGCCCCTACTGCGACTTCAACTCGCACGAGGCGCGCGGCGGGATACCGGAAAAGGAATACATCGCGGCGCTGGTCGCCGACCTCGAGTCGGCGCTGCCGCTGATCTGGGGACGCCGCGTCGGCAGCATCTTCTTTGGCGGCGGAACGCCCAGCCTGCTCTCGGCCGAGGCGCTCGACGAACTGCTGACCGCCTTCCGCTCGCGCCTGCAGTTGCTGCCGAACGCCGAAATCACGCTCGAAGCCAACCCGGGAACGGTCGAGGCGGAAAAATTCGCAGCCTTCCGCGCCGCCGGCGTCAATCGCCTGTCGCTCGGCATCCAGAGCTTCAACCCGGCGCACCTCAAGGCACTGGGCCGCATCCACGACGACGTCCAGGCCCGCCGCGCGATCGAAATCGCCGCTGCGCAATTCGAGAATTTCAATCTCGACCTGATGTACGGACTGCCCGGACAGACGCTGGCGCAGGCCATCAGCGATCTCGAAACGGCGCTCGCCTTCGCGCCGCCCCACCTTTCGTGCTACCAGCTGACGCTCGAGCCGAACACGGCCTTCGCCGCCGCGCCGCCGCCTCTGCCGGAAGCCGACCACTGCGCCGACATGCAGGATGCGATCGAGGCACGTCTCGCGGCGGCCGGCTACACGCATTACGAAACCTCGGCCTTTGCCCGGCCGGGCCGGCAGTGCCTGCACAACCTCAACTACTGGCAGTTCGGCGACTACCTCGGCATCGGCGCCGGCGCGCACGGCAAGCTGACGCTGCACGACTGCGGACAGTGGGAAGTCCGCCGCCAGATGCGCTGGAAGCAGCCCAGGCAGTATCTGGCGCAGGTTGCCGCCGGACAGCCGATCCATGAGGAGTTTCCGGTCGCCGCCGCCGACCTGCCCTTCGAGTTCATGATGAACGCGCTGCGCCTCAACCAGGGCTTTGACGCGGCGCTGTTCGAGCAGCGCACTTCGCTGCCGCTGATCGGCATCGAGTCCGAGTTGCGCGAGGCGGAACGGGCCGGACTGATCACGCGCCACCTGCAGCATATCGCGCCGAGCGATCAGGGTCGGCGCTTTCTCAACCGGCTGCTCGAGCGCTTTCTCGTCGAACGCGACTGAACGCCTTCCAGGTTTTCCCCGTTACTTCTTCAGGCGCTCGACCGCATCGTAGAGCTGCTGGCGCAACTCGCCGGTCGGCAGCCCCTGCGCCTCGGCCAGACGGATCCGGCGCGACAGTTCGGCCAGCTGTGCCGGCGAAACGGCAGCCGGCCCGCTCTGTGCGGGCGTGATCTTGATCGACGGGGTAGCGGATGGCCGGGCCTGCCGCTTGCCATCAACCGTCACCTCGGCGCGCTCGGCGCCCGGCTGGCCGCGCCGGGCGGTAATCACCAGCGATTTCGGCTGATAAGGACGCGGCGCAGGACGCCGGGCATCCTGCGCCGAAGGCGTGGCGCCGCGCTTGGCCGCCTCGACGGCAGCGAACAGCTGTTTGCGCAGCGCTTCCGTCGAACGGCCCTCGGCATCGGCGACCCGCATCTGGCGCAGGATTTCGTCGATCTGGCTCGGCGCGGCGGCGGAACGACTCGCTTCACCGAAGCTTTCCTTGGGCGCCTTGACGGCAATCGCAAACTCCTCGGGCGTCGAGATCATCTTGCCGAGACGGTAGTGGTCATAGCGCATCGCCAGCGTCAGCGCGTTGTCGCCCCAGTCGCTCGTCGCACGCGGATCGGCGCCCGACTCGAGCAGGACGCGGGTCAGTTCCTCACGCCCTTCGCGGGCCGCCAGCATCAGCGGGGTCGAGCCATTCGGCGAACGCGCATTGACTTCGGCGCCACGCGTAAGCAGTTGCCGGGCGAGATTGTCGTGACCGTTGAATACCGCGTAATGCAAGGCCCCCCACTCCTTTCCTTCGCGGTTGAGCGCCGCGCCGCGCTCGAGCAGCCACTGCACGGCGGCTTCGTGCCCGTTCCAGGCGGCCAGTTGCAGCGGCTGCTCGCCGTTACGGTTGGCCCGCCGCAGGTTGGCGCCGCGGGCGACGAACAGCGCCATCATCTCGACGTTGCCATTCCAGGCGGCAAGCATCAGGCCGGAGCCGACTTGCGCCGCCTGGTATTCGGGGTCTAGCCCCTCGTCGAGCCAGCGCTTGACCGCAGCGAGATCGCCGCGCTCGACGACCAGGCCGAACTCGACGGGATCGGGCGGTGCCGCCGAGGCCGGCATGGCCATCGCCCAGAGCAACAAAATCGCGCCGCGCAGCAGTCTCTCGATCATCGTCTTCACTCGCCGACCTCTACCGGTAACAGGTGTTTTGTCCAATTTTGCTGCACAATGTCGCGCTCATGCCGTCCCGCCTCAATATTGCCCTCGCGCTCTCGCTCGCACTGCACGGCGCCCTGCTTCTGCCCGGCGCACTCAAGCAGCCGACTGCCGCGCCGCCGCCCGCCGCGCTGCTCGCCACCTTGCGCCTGCCGCCCTTGCCCGAATCGCCGGCTGCCGAGCCTTTGCTGAAAAACACGCTCGACGATGCGCCGGCAGCGAAAACTGCCAAGACGCTGGAGAGACCGAACCGCCCGGAAAAACCGGCAGCAAAAACCCGCCCCAGCGTCAAACGCGAAGTCAAAACCGCGCAGAAGAAAATCGCGCAGCACCTTTATTACCCGCCAGCCGCCATCGCGCAGGGGATCGAGGGCGAAGTGCGCCTGCTCGTCACGCTGAACGGCGACGGCAGCGTTGCCGACGTCAGTCTCGCGGCCGGCAGCGGCCATGCCATCCTCGACAACGCCGCGATCAAGGCCGCTTACGCCGCCGGCAAGCTCGGCGACGGCGGTTCGCGCGAACTCGTCCTGCCGGTCATCTTCCGCCTGCAATAGGGTGTGTTGACCTACATTTCGTGGGCGCGACGGTTTCTGTGCGGGATGCAGCGCAAGGCGCCCCGCAGGAAGTGCCCTTGGGGTGCGCGGCGGCACAGCCTGGCTG
>JBAQRB010000185.1:0-1852 GCA_049295655.1 Rhodocyclaceae bacterium | reverse complement strand
GTGCCGCCGAGCAGCTCGGGGATGGCGAACATGCCGAGCACCGGGATGAAGACGAGCGCGCTTCCCGACCAGATGCCGGGCAGCGAGAGCGGCAGGGTGACGCGCCAGAAGCGCGTCCACGCGCCGGCGCCGAGATCCTGCGCCGCTTCGAGCAGCGCCGGGTCGTGCTTTTCGAGGTTGGTGTACAGCGGCAGGATCATGAACGGCAGGTGCACATAGACCATCCCGGCGATCACCGCGAACGGCGTATAAAGGAGCTTTGCCGGGCCGAGCAGGATGATCCAGGCGTAGACGCGGATCAGGAAGTTGCTGGCGAAGGGCAGGATGACGAGGAGGACCAGCAGGTCGCGGTAGCGCTTCGCGCTGCGCGCGATGGTCAGCGCCAGCGGGTAGGCGAGGACGAGGCAGAGCAGCGTCGTCGCGCCGGCGACGAGGAAGGAGCGCAGGAAGATTTCGGCGTAGATCCAGTCGCTGAAGAAGAAACGGTAGGTTTCCAGCGTCAGGTTGGCCTGCCCGTCGATGAACAGCGGCGCCAGCCCGCCGAATTCGCCGGGATGGCGGAACGACGCGGCGACCATGATCAGCGCCGGGGCAAGGAAGAAGGCGAGTAGGAAGAGCGTCGGCGGCAGGCTGACCAGCCACTGCGTGAGGCGGGACGAGCGCCCGCTGTCGCGTTTCTGGCGCACGGCGTCAGTCGCGCTCTCAATCACGTAAATACCCCCCGGCATCGTGCCGCCAGCCGATGCCGACCGGATCGCCGGTTTCGAAAAACCTGGCACGCCCCGGCGCCGAGTTGGCGAGCAGCGCTTCGACGATCACGCCGTTGCCAAGTTCGATCTTGTAGACGGTGACGTCGCCCAGATAAAGCGCGCTGCGCACCTTGCCGCGAAAGTGGTTGTGCAGCGCCTGCACTTCCTGGTGCGCCGCGACGCGCACCTGTTCCGGGCGTAGCGCGAAGCTGCCGCGTTCGCCGTTGCGCACGCCGGCCGCCGGTGGCGCGACGATCTCGCCAAGTCCCGCTACGGCCAGGCGCAGATGGCCATGCGCGGCTTCCAGCACCTCGACCGGCAGCAGGTTGATCGTGCCGATGAAGTCGGCGACGAAGCGGTTCTTCGGATAGCCGTAGAGCTGCTCGGGGACGTCGGTCTGCTCGATGCGCCCCTCGTTCATCACCGCGATGCGGTGCGACAGCGCCAGCGCCTCCTGCTGCGAATGCGTGACGAAGACGAAGGTGATGCCGACCTCGCGCTGCAGCGCGACCAGTTCGCCCTCCATGCGCTCGCGCAGCTTGGCGTCGAGCGCGCCGAGCGGTTCGTCGAGCAGCAGCAGGCGCGGCTTGTTGATCAGGCCGCGCGCCAGCGCGACGCGCTGCTTCTGCCCGCCCGACAGTTCGTGCGGGAAGTGCCGCGCCTTGTCGGCCAGATGAACGAGGTCGAGCGTCTCCGCCAGGCGTCGGCGGATCTCGTCATCGGCCTTGCCGGCCATGCGCAGCGGAAACGCGATGTTCTGCGCAACGCTCAGGTGCGGAAACAGCGCGTAGCTCTGGAAGACCGTATGCACCGGCCGTTTCTCGGGCGGGATGCCGGCCAGCGGCTGGCCGTCGAGGAAGAGGGCGCCCGCGTCGGGCTCGTCGAAGCCGGCGATCATGCGCAGCAGCGTCGTCTTGCCGCAGCCCGAAGGGCCGAGCAGCGTGAAGAACTCGCCGGCCTCGATCGACAGCGAGACGTCATCGACCGCCGCAACGCTGCCGAAGCGGCGGGTGACGTTGCGGATGTCGAGAATCGCCATGCTCGTTTCACTCCCTGCAGCTCCCCGGCACCTGCCCGGAAAGCCAATAAATACGCCACGCTCC
>JBAQRB010000184.1:0-3624 GCA_049295655.1 Rhodocyclaceae bacterium | reverse complement strand
CTCGTGCACATCGTCTGCTTCTGGGGCGTCGGCCTGCTCGGCGGCTGGTGGCTGGCGTTCCGCACGACCACGCCGCTGGGCGTTGCCGGCTTCTGGGTCGCCTCGCTGGCCAGCCTCGTGCTCTCCGCGCTGCTGCTCGGCGGTCTGCTCTGGCGGGCGGTGCGCGTGCAACGCGGCTAGCGCCGGGTATTGGCCGGAGAGGCAGCAAATACGGGCATCTCCGGCTAGGGGCTCGGAAGGGGGCAGGGCGGCGGAAGACGGCGTGAATCACGACCTGTTCGTAATCGCCGGCTGCCCGACCCCGGTGCAGCAGAAATCAATCAGGCTTGATCAAGCAAGCTCGCTACCGCGTCACGCAGCTGCGGCAGCTTGCCTTCGACGACGCCCCAAACGAGCCGGTCGTCAACCGTTGCGTAACCGTGAATGAGGACGTTGCGGAAAGCGACGATTCGACCCAGTTCAGGGACTGTGGCAGCGATCTCTGGAGCAATTCTGGACAGCGCGTTAAGCGCTTCGCCGACGATTTCGAACTGCCGCTCTACGGCGGATTTAAGCATGGCATCCTGGCCGTAATCGGCAAACGACTTCCCCGCCACAAAGGTCGCGATCAGCGCCGCTGCTCGTTGCGCATCCCAGAGAAACTTGCGTGCTTCAGGCGGCATACACGGTTTCCCGAAGCGCCAGCGCGCTCTCGCGAAAATACGGATTGCACACAGCAGTCAAGGTCACCAGATCAACGGGGCGGCCAAACAGCGATTCCAGTTGCTCATGCAGTGCCAGCCAGGCTTCTGCATAGGCGACGGGCTCCAGATCGTCGAACTCGACCAGGAAGTCGAGGTCGCTTCGTGCCGCATCGAAATTGCCACCGGCAGCCGACCCGAACACATCCAGCCGGCGTACGCCGAGCGGGCGGCAGAGATTGGCGAGGTCGGCGCGATGCTGTTCGATCATTGGCAACATGAATGGCGGTGTTTCCCGAATAGTCCATCGAATTATGGCGCCATCGAATGGTGCTGCCAACACAATCATTTTTTGCCTCTGCGGCCCGAGGTCCAGCGGGCAGCGCGACTCGACACTCGGGGCAGCCGCCGCAGAGCAAGGAAATACGGGCATCTCCGGGTAGCGTCTGCGGCACCTTGGGTCGGGTTGGGTGATGCCGTATTTGGTGCTAAAATTGGTGCTTCATTAAGCGTCTAATTTTCAATTCGAGGGACTCTCATGGATACCATCTACGCGAACATGACGGTCAGCGTGACTGAATTGAAGCGAAATTTTGCCGGCATCATCAAGCAGGCTGACGAATCGCCGGTTGCCATCCTCAACCACAACAGGCCTGAAGCTTATCTCGTGCCGGCGGCGCATTACGAGCGCCTGATGGCGCATCTGGAAGACCTCGAGGATGCCAAGCTGGTTCAGGAGCGTGCGCACGGCCCGTTCGTCGAGGTAAGTCTCGATGAGCTATAAGCTGCGCTTTCACGAGCGGGCTCTGGCCGAGTGGCGCCAACTGGACAACAGCGTCCGGGAACCGCTCAAGAAAAAACTTGCGGAGCGACTGGATCAGCCGCGCATCCCGGCCTGCGCACTGGCCGGGATGCCTGACTGCTACAAGATCAAGCTGTTGCGGGTCGGTTACCGCCTGGTGTATCGGGTGGAGGACGAAACGGTCTTCGTGACCGTGATTGCCGTCGGCAAACGTGACGGAGCGAAAGTCTACGATGCGGCCAAGTCCCGGCTTTGATTTGGATTCAGGCCGGGCATCGGCCGCAGAGCAAGGAAATACGGGCATCTCCGAATAGGGCAGAAAACGGGCGGAAAACGTTCCGGTCGGCGGGGCGGCAAGGAGCGACCGCCGCCGTGCCTCTCACGGTTCAGCGGCCGGCGGGCGGCTTGTCCTTTTTGGCGGCGAGCCGTGCGTCGAACTTTGCCTTGTCGATCACGCAGCGCTCGTGCCGCCCCCGGGAGATCAGGTCGATGCCGTCGTGCGCCTCGACCGTGAAAACGAGTTTCTTCCCTTCGACGGCGATCAACTCGACCGTTGCCGTGACTTCGAGGCCGGGCGGCGTCGCCGCTTCGTGGCTGACGTCGATGTGCGTGCCGACGCTCTGTTCGCGCGGCCAGTCGAGGTGGGGGTTGATCGCCTTGATGCAGGCCCATTCGAGGAAACCGACCAGGAAGCCGGTGGCGAAGACCTCGGGCATCGCGACAAATTCGTCAGCCTCCGGATAGAGTGCCGGGACGGTCTTGGCGAGGGGGACGACGAACTTGTGTTGATACCTGATCCCGGGTTTCAAGGTTTCCTTCATCGGTTTCTCCTGCTTAGTTAGGGTTGGCGCCTGATTCGCGCAATGCTGCCAGATTGCCAAGAATATTGAGCATCCTTTGGTCGTTCTTTGCAAAACTGGTTTGCCCAAGGCTTTCATGGACCTGCAACTGCGTCGTCCATTGCGCAATGAAGTCTTTGGGTGCATCGGCGTTGTCGGGCGTGCCGGCCAGCATCTTGTTGAACTCCGGGCTGAGTTCCGGCTGGAAGGACAGGAGCGCGTGATCCTGAAACGAAATGGCGCCGTCTTGGTAAAGCGCCTGGCTCAGGGCTGCCATATTCCGCGGCGACATGTTTCGGACATCGTACTGGCCTGTCTTCCCGGCAAGCGAACGGGCGGTTTCGACATTGACCGGTGCCGAGTCGGTTTCAGTGGCCTTGGCCTGCGCACCCAAAACGGGCCGGCGCTGCCTGTCGGAAATTGCCGCAAGCGGGCTTGCCCGCAACGGCTGTTGTGTTGTGCCAGTAATCATTTCACTCCCTATCGATGGATTTCTGACGAAATGCAGCAATAAGTATGCCTATAGACTATAGATTGGACGGTGGCCGGGAAGGGTACGGCTAATTGGCCGGAGAGCCAGCAAATACGGGAATTTTCGGCTCGTGCTTGATCCGCTCTGCATCGCGACCAGCGGCCCGGCCGGCCGCAATGCCCGCATGCCGTTGAACTTCGTCACGCTTGCCGAAGTCAATAACGTTTTACTCAAGGAGTAATGCGATGAAACGGAAAGCGGTTTTTGCCGGCTGCATGTTTGCTTCGTTGGCCGCATTCGGTGCGGAGATGACGGTGACGATGAATCTGGCCGACGGCAAGGGCGTTGGCGGAGCGCTGGGCGAGGTTCGCCTCGTTGAGACGCCTCATGGCTTGGCGTTCTACCCGCAGTTGAAGGGGCTGCCGCCGGGGCTGCACGGTTTCCACGTGCATGAAAACCCGTCGTGCGCGCCGGCCGAGAAGGACGGTGCGCCAGTCGCCGCATTGAGCGCGGGCGGCCATCTCGACAGCAAGGGGGCGAAGAAGCACGGCGAGCCGTGGGGCGACGGGCATCTGGGCGACCTGCCGCCGCTCTACGTCGCGCCCGACGGCAGCGCCGGCAGCCCGGTGCTGGCGCCGCGCCTCAGGCTGGCCGACGTCGCGAAACGTTCGCTGATGATCCATGCCGGCGGCGACAATCATTCGGATCACCCGGCGGCGCTCGGCGGTGGCGGTGCACGCGTCGCTTGCGGCGTGATCGGCGGTTAGGCGCGCCGGGCGGCGCGGGTGTTCAACGTGCGGCGACCAGTGCGGCCATCGCCTCGCCTTTTTC
>JBAQRB010000183.1:0-5361 GCA_049295655.1 Rhodocyclaceae bacterium | reverse complement strand
GCCGCCGCCGGGCAGGCGACGCCGATGGGCGTCAGGGCGCTGATGTGGCTGTGGAAGTTCGATCTGGTGGGGGTGCGGGCGAGGCCATAGGCCGGGTTAACGCCGGAGCGGCAGGCGTTTGTCTTCCGGGGAGTGGCTTGGCTGGCGAAGGCGGGGGGGCTGAAGATCGGGGAAACCTGCTCTGCTTTCCGCCTGCTGCGGTCAGGCGAGCACGTGCGGGTCTGAGCAAGTTAGCCAGTGGGCCACAGCAAGCGGGTGTGCTGGTTCAAGGGCTGTCGCAGGAGCGGCAGGCCTTCGTCTTTCGCGGTCTCGCCTGGCTGGTAAAGCTGGGCGGAAGAGCAAAGGGGCTACCCCTTTGTCTTCCCGAAGCCAACCTCGCTGAGCTGATGCTGCAGGCCCGGGAGTTTGCCGAGAAGCGCTTGCCAATTCTGAAGGCTTTGCTGGTCGTGTGACGGTAGCGATGGCTGGGAGAGCCAGAGCATCAGGCCCCACAGCCAGTTTTGTTGCGCCAGCAAACTGTTTTCGGACGACGGCATGCGCGAGCTGGGAAATGACAGGGTTGGCGTCTAGTGTAGATACAATTGTTGAAACATAGTAACGCACTGGCTATACTTCCTTGCATCAACAAGCGCTTCTACAGGAGATAGCGGTTATGGCGGTTCAATTAGTCAAGAAATGGGGCAACAGCCCAGCGGTACGCATTCCGACCGCGATCATGAAATCGGCCCATCTATCGTTGAATCAGCCAGTGGAAGTGCGTGCCAGCAATGGACGGGTGATCATCGAACCAGCGGCGCCCAGCTATGATCTGGAAACTCTTGTGGCGGGAATCACGTCGGAAAATTGTCACTTTGAGGTCGATTTCGGTGCGCCCCAGGGGAAGGAAAATTTCTGATGCTGGCGCCTTATGTTCCCGACGAAGCGGATATTGTCTGGATGAATTTCGCGCCGCAGAGTGGCCACGAGCAGGCAGGCCGCCGCCCGGCCGTAGTGCTCAGCCCGAAGACCTACAATAGCCGTACCGGGTTGCTGGTCTGTGTGCCAGTGACCAATCAGATCAAGGGCTACCCTTTCGAGGTGGTGCTCGCGGGGGCCGGTACGACCAGCGCCGCATTGGCCGATCAGGTCAAAAGTTTCGACTGGCAAACCCGTCAGGCCGAACGCAAGGGGAAGGCCACGACAGCTGAGATGATGGAAATAAAGTCCAAGATCAAATCGCTGTTGAAGCTCGCCTGATTCACGCCCGGCCGCACGGTAGGCCTCCCAAGGAAAATAACAAACCAAAGGGTTTTGCATGAAAACCTTTCTTCACATCGGCTGCGGCCCGAAACGTCAAAGCAGTCAGAAGCCGATGTGCGCGCTTTGGCTGGGTTGCATTTTCCGGGTTGAGCGTGGATAAGCCTGCACGCCAACGTTCGCCAGCAACTGCTTGCTAGCCTGAGCACATCATCCATTGACGAAGTCACCCAGCTCAACGGCGCCCTGCGCCTGCTTTCCAAGTGGCGTAGCGTGTTGATCCAGAATACGTTGCTGCAACAGCAGGGCACGGTAGTGATGGGAGGGCCGTTGCAGGGAATGGATTTTCTGCCCCAGTCTGCCGAAGGCTGCCATATCGCCAAGTTGCTCGGCTGCTACGAGCAACCCTTGCTGCCGCATATCGAAGCGGCGATTCAAGCGGCGTACCCAACCATCCTCAATATCGGCTGTGCCGAGGGCTATTACGCAGTCGGTATGGCGCGGCGAGTGCCTGCTACCCGTGTCTTGGCTTTCGACCTCAACCCCAAGGCGCAGCAGGTGTGCGCTGAGCTTGCGACGAAAAACGGCGTAAGCGATCGGGTGACGATCGGTGCCCTGTTCAAACCGGAAGATTTTGCCGCCCATGCGGGCCAGCGCATCCTGGTGCTTTGCGATATCGAAGGCGCCGAGCGTGATCTGCTGAACCCCGAAATCGCACCGGCGCTAGCCGGTATGGATCTCGTCGTCGAATCGCACGAATGCTTGATTCCCGGCATCACCCAGTTGCTGATCGATCGCTTCTCGCCCACCCATGACATTACGGTCGTGGAAGACAACGGTCAGCGCCTGCTGGCGAACGCCCCTTCCTGGTTCAACAATCTTGCCCACCTCGATCAACTGCTGGCCGTTTGGGAATGGCGCTCCGGCCCGACGCCGTGGCTGGTGATGAAGGCCAGGCAGGCAGCATGACAGGCGCCCGCCATTTTTACCCGAAGCTGCAAATTGACATCACCAATCCATTGTCTTACCGTAAGAAAAGTAATGCGATCCTTACGGAGGGAATGATGATTGCCGTTGCCAAAATTACCGCTAAAGGCCAGACCACAATTCCACAGGCGATCCGCGAGGCGCTTCACGTCCATCCGGGTGACACGATTGCCTGGGAAGTCAGCCGGGACGGCGTAGCCAGCGTGAGACGGATTGAATCCCTGGATGTGGACTATTTGCGGGCGCTGGAGGGGACGCTTTGCGAGTGGAACGGCGCCGAAGACGAGGCGGCTTACCGTGACCTTTGATTGTTTTTCGGTGGTTCGCGTGCCGTTTCCCTTTACCGATCGGATGACGACCAAGAATCGACCGGCCTTGGTGCTGTCGGACGCAGAGGTCTTTAATGCGCCGACCGGACATGCCGTCATGGCGATGATTACCTCGGCCGGAAATGCACCGTGGGCGGGTGATTGCTCCATAGAAGATGGGGTAGCCGCCGGCTTGCCTGCCCCCTCCAAGGTGCGCTTCAAACTGTTTACGCTTGATTTGCGCCTGGTGCGTGGTTTGCTCGGCAGACTCTCGACCGAAGACGAGGCGTCGGTGCGAAAGATGATGAAAAAAGTGCTGCCGAGCGAAGAGCAATGACCGCCGTAATCTACTACCACCCCGAAGCCTATACGACGAGCGGCCTCAAATTGATGGGGAGGAATGCCGCCGGCGAATCCTTCCGGCGCGGCTTTCTCGTCCACAGCCAGGCCAGCGAATTCTGTGAAAAGAGCAAAGGGATCAGGCTGCATGCAGTATTGCGTACTCCCGCACGGAGGGGGCATGCAACGGCAGGCCGCGACCTTTAGGCCTGACTGCCTCCCAGCCAAGGCATGCAAGCCAGATGGAACGCGGTATCGGCTTCTCACCGTCACGGTAGTAGATCAGCATCCGCCGGGAGATGCCAAGAGCTTCCGCTGCCTGCTCCAGCGTCAGCCCAGTGTCGTGCAGCCACGTCCAGATGCGTTCGTGACCGATCCCACCAGCCTGCTCGACAGCAAGGTGGCGCAGATTGTCTGTTCCAAGGTCGAGTTCGTCCTCAACCCAGTCCACCGACCGGCCAGCAAAACCCACCTTGGCCTTTGCAAAGAGGGCAGCATCTTTGAGTGGAGCCAGAAAGCTCGTCGTGCGAACCCGCTCGCTTAGATCGACTACGAAGGTCTCGTCGTCAGCGTAGATCAGGCGCAAGCAGAAGTCTGGCAGCACCTCAACTGCAGTAAGAACGAAATGAGCTTTGCTCATCGTTGCAACTCCTCAAACGTAGCAGACAGCATGGTGCGGTTGTCTTGTGCCCAAGCCAGAACATCGGCGATCTCTCGAACTGCAACCTTGCCATGGACAATCTTCAACTCTGCAATCGTTACCCATGCCTCTCGTCCATCGTTGAGCAGCACATGGAAGTGCGGCGGCGGATGGTCTTTGGCGTTGACTCTGACTCGACAGTGAGAAAAGCGGGCAATGACTGGCACGACCGGATTTTAGTGCAACCATTGCACTTTTGCCACAGAAGAATCCTCTCTGATATTACCTGGGCAGGCGGGCAAGGCCCCGCGCAGTGCCAAAGGGCCAAAGGGGTCTGCCCCGAATGGCACTTACTTAAGCTTTTTGGGATGCCCATTTTTTCGGAGACCCTCGCATGCGACAGATCGAGGCTGGGTGAGTAATGGGTAGGCATTCTGTCGCCGTTTGATGGCACGAGGTTCGATGCGCCCTGGGCGGTTTCCCACGGTTTGCTGCGCGATGAGAACAAAGATCTCGTTGGGGTGGGCGATGTCACCGTGATAAGCGTGAGGCGCCCACGCGAGCCAAACTTGCACCGTATGCTTGAAGCTTAACTGACGAGGCAAGCAACCGCTGAGCAGCGCCGCGCGAGCCATCATCAAGCGAATCAAATTGTAAGCGAGCAGATAGACCCATATTTCCTTCTCGGCCATGGCGGGAGTTCGGCAGCTTAGCTGCTCCATACCCAAGGAGGTCTTGATGTTGCGTAGATCAAGTTCAACATGCCAGCGATCCCGATACAGCCGTTTGATCGCCTCCTTGGAGGTTTGCTTTGGACACAGCAAGGTCGTGACCAGTGTCTTGCCGCCAGCGCGAAGCTCGCGAACCGTCACACGTGCTGGCGCGTGCGTGTAATCCTCCTGCGACATCCAGTCGGGTTTGATGGTTGGCTTGGACAAAACCAGCAGGTGGTCACGCTCCCCCAGGCGCTCGCCAAGGCCAAAATCGGTGGTGCGTTGGCGTGAGCCATGCTGCTCAAAGACTGCATCAACACCGCGCTCGACCAGAGCGCAGAGCAGGAAGTAGGTGGCATAGAATGCATCGCCCAAGAGTACATCGCCACGCACCAAGGTGTTGAGCTGGCGGCGCAGCAAGGACTGCTCATCACTCCCTTTGCCGCGACAGGCGCTGATCGCTGCATCAAGCACGGCACCGCTGCCCAGGCAGATCAGCCCCACGATCCGGCATTGAGGGAATCCCAATCCAAGTTTCTGGCTGCCCGGTTGTGGGAAGTCCGCCTGATTGGCTGCCGTATCGGGCATGATGACCGTGGCCCCATCAACCAATCGTACTGGACGACCTCGCCAGTGCCATGCCGCTGGGGCGTGGGCCGCCAACCATTGCCCTGTGTGGCGGGCCAAGGTGCTGACCATCAGCGTCGGCACGCGTTGGCGAGCGCGACAATAGGCACCGGTATGGGTGCTGCAGGGGGTAAGTCCGGTGACCAGATGCTTGATCGCCCTTTTATTCACGGCTTGCTGGCAGGACCGATCACTACTGAGGGCTTGCGCTAAAAACATTGATAGCGTCTCCGTCGGCGGAAACAGCCTCTCTCGGTGTGGCGGCAGAGCCAACTCCACTACGTCAAACAATTCCGGCCCCGTCAATAGATTGAAAAACGCATGCGCATCAGCGCTGCCTACTTGCGCCGAAATCGCGTCACATTGTCGGGCGGTCGCTTTGTGGGTAGCATGCATTTGGGCTGATTCCTCGTGTGATGGTCGGGTGTTTGGCGACTCCAACTTATCACGCGTCGATTCAGCCTGCTTTATCAATTACATCAGTGGGTTGAGGCTTAAGTAAGTGCCATTC
>JBAQRB010000182.1:0-14892 GCA_049295655.1 Rhodocyclaceae bacterium | reverse complement strand
GCCGCCAGGTCGACGCCGCTCGCCACCTGCGCGACGCCGAGGTTCATATTGTCGACGGCGGTCTGCGTCCCGAGCTGGATGCGGGTGATCATTTCGGCAATTTCGTGGGTCGATTTCGACGTCCGCTCGGCGAGCTTGCGCACTTCGTCGGCGACCACGGCAAAGCCGCGACCCTGCTCGCCGGCCCGTGCCGCTTCGATCGCCGCGTTGAGCGCGAGGAGGTTGGTCTGGTCGGCGATTTCCTTGATCGTTCCGGCAATCGCCGAAATTTCCTGCGATTCGCGGCCCAGCTGCTGGATGGCCGCGGACGAGTCGCGGACCGTGTTGGCAATGCTGTTCATCGCATCAACCGCCTGCTGGATGGTTTCCGAACTGCTCAGCGAGACGCTTTGTGCATCGGAAGAAACCGACAGTGCGCTGCTTGCGTGGTCGGATATCTGTTCGATGCTGACACTCATCTGTTCGACGGACGCAGCCATGCTTGAAGCCGCGTCGTTCTGTTCGGCTGAACCGTCGGCAACGCGCTCGGAAGCGTCGGTTAGCTTCGTCGCATCGGCAGCGACCGAACTGGCTGCGGAACGAACCTCCTTGATCGTTTGGCCAAGCCGTTCGCTCATGATCGCCTGCGCCTTCATCAAGGCGCCGATTTCGTCGTTCGAATTTATCGTCGAGCGTGTCGTGAAGTCGCCCTCGGCCACCCGGTTGGCCTGGTTGACGGCTTCCTGCAGAGGAATGGCAACCCAGCGCCGGGAGAGGAACCAGACGAGGCCGATAACAATCGGTACGAGCAGCAGGGTGACCAGCATCAGGCCGCGCCCGGTCTGCTTGCCTTCGGCGTTGAATTCATCGAGGTAGCTGCCGGAGGCGATCAGCCAGTTCCATTCGGGATAGTGGTTGAAGGCGACGACTTTTTCCCGGATTTCTGGATCGTCCGGATTCTTCCACCAATAGTTGATCACGCCGTCGCGCTGGCTGATCATGTCGGCGATGAAATCATTGCCCTTGGTGTCCTTCGTACCGAGCAGGACGGTGCCTTCCTTGGCCGGGTGGATCACCAGCTGCCCCTTGTCCTTGCCCATGTCGAGCGCGTAGGGGTAGCCCGTGCTGCCGATCTTGACGGCCAGCACCTTCTTCTTCAGCGCGGCGAGGCCGTCGGTGAAATCGACGCCGACGAAAAAGGCGCCGATCACCTTGCTGCTTTCATCCTTGATCGGGATGTAGTGCGTCATGAAGTCGCGCCCGAGCATCTTCGCCTTGCCGGTGTAGGGCTCGCCTTTCAGGAGGGTCGAAACAGCCGGGTGGTCGGCACCGAGCGGTGCGCCTGAAGCGCGTTCGCCCTTTTCGTTTTTGAGTGAGGTCGCGGTGCGCTCGAAATCGTCGCCTCGGCGCGTCAGCACCGTCGCTGCAACGCCAGAAACGCTGGTGAACTGGTCGGGAATCGTCGTGCTCTGCGTGGTAATCGGGCTACCGCCGTGCCTGAGCGTGCCGCTGGCCACATCGAGGCTGAAGCGTTCGGGATAGTGGCTGGCAAAGAGCCGGCCCAGGCGCTGCTGGCTTTGCTGCAAGGCGCTGTTGTAGCTGTCGATCATGTCGATGATCATACGGTTGTTGGCCTTGAGGCCATCGAGCGACTTTTTCTCGAGCGTCCCGGTCAGGTACTGCGACAGTGCGAACGAAGTAATCAGCAGCAGCACGGTGATACAGCCGGCCAGCACCATGCTGAGTTTCAAGGCGACCGAGGTTTGTCGAGTTGACATTGTTTGTCCTGTTTTTTGTTATGAACAACCGGGAAGGAGGTGATTTCTTACCTTGCCGGAGACTTTCCGAGGTGCTGCTGGATGAGCGTTCAACCGTTTTGGCGCGATTTAATCGTCGGCGATCAACATCCGATTCAGTTCCTGATAGGGGGCATTCAGCCATTCCGATAGATGCAGATAGGACATGTAACGCGGTGTTCCGCTACCCATTGTCTCGCTCAGGCGATGCTGCAGCGCCGCCAATCCATCGGCATTGCCGCCAGGAATGTTGATTACGCGATCGATCAGCGCAGTGCGCAATTCCTCGAATCTGGCCGGGTCGGCTGCGGCAAATTGCGACAACTTATCGAAATCCAGGGTTTGATACGGGTTCGGTGCAGCATTTTCCACAGAAGATTCCTCCGTGCAATGAATAGATGGCGGCTTTTGAGGTTCTATCGCATTAACACGGTGGTGATAACTTCGGACATGGCAATAGGGTGACGCGCGTGGATTCTCTCAAAGGCGCCATTTTGCGAGATGTTTCCGCATTAGCGTTATCGCATACATCAAAAACAAGATAAATAACTGTCATTTCTGATCGGCGGCACGATATCAGCAGGCTGTTGATGTGTCCTGGATCGTGGGTCAGAGGATATGCCGTGGTGACAAAGGGGCGACTCACGAAACGGAAAAGTCGTATACGAGACGCGTTAGCCGCGTGTCACACCGTCTGGTTCGAAGTAGCAGGCTCTCAATGACCATTCCGGCCGACATCTGGACGGCGGCCAATACACAGGAAGCAGCAGACTCGGAGAGTTCTGATACCACAACCGTCGGCATGGTTGAACGACGCCGGTATAAACAATCCACCAGTCCAACCGCCAAACCTGATCATTGGGTGTGACGGCTGGAAAGCTTGGAGGGGTATTCATGCTGTCTCCAGTAGCGTTTATTCATGGAGAGGAGCCTGGGACTTTGTTCAGTAGCTATTATTCGTTGGAATTAACTGCGGCAACACCAGCGCTGTGCGCCTGCTGATCTGCCCAGTAGCTGGAGCGGACCATCGGGCCGCAGGCGGCGCCGGTAAACCCCATGGCCTTCGCTTCGCGCTCGTACATGGCGAAGGTGTCGGGATGCACGTAGCGCGAAACCGGCAGATGGTGGCCGGAAGGCGCGAGATACTGGCCGATGGTCAGCATTTCGACGCCGTTGGCGCGCAGGTCGCGCAGTACGTCGAGAATCTCGTCGTCGGTTTCGCCGATGCCGACCATCAGGCCGGACTTGGTCGGCACGTCGGGATAGCGTTCCTTGAAGCCCTTCATGAAGGCCAGCGAATGTTCGTAGTCGGCGCCGGGGCGGGCCTGCTTGTAGAGGCGCGGCACGGTTTCGAGGTTGTGGTTGAGCACGTCGGGCAGTGACTGGCCGAGGATGTCGATGGCGACCTCCATGCGGCCGCGGAAGTCGGGAACCAGCGTTTCGATGGTCGTCGCCGGCGACCTGGCGCGCACCGCTTTGACCACGTCGGCGAAGTGTTGCGCGCCGCCGTCGCGTAGGTCGTCGCGATCGACGCTGGTGATCACGACATAGCGCAGCTTGAGGTTGGCGACGCTGTCGGCGAGCTTGGCCGGCTCGTCGGCGTCGGGCGGCAGCGGCTTGCCGTGGCCGACGTCGCAGAACGGGCAGCGGCGCGTGCAGATGTCGCCGAGGATCATGAAGGTCGCGGTGCCGCGCCCGAAGCATTCGCCGATGTTCGGGCAGGCGGCCTCCTCGCAGACGGTGTGCAGTTTCTGGTCGCGCAGCAGGCGCTTGATCTCGCCGAAGCGGCCGGCGTCGTTGCCGGCCTTGACGCGAATCCACGACGGTTTGCGCAGCGGCTCGACCGGAATGATCTTGATCGGGATGCGTGCCGTCTTCAGTTCGCCTTTTTCCTTGACGCCGGCGATCTTGGCCGCCGGCTTTTCCTTCGCTTCGCTCATTCCTTGCGCTCCAGTTGTACTTTGAGATGCCCCGCCAGTTCCTGCGCCGCTTGTGACGGCGCCAGCCCGATGCCGAGGTCCTTCGTTTGCGTCACCGGCATTCCCGGATAGCCGCAGGGGTTGATCGCCGCGAACGGCGAGAGGTCCATGTCCACGTTCAGGCTGACGCCGTGATAGCAGCAGCCATGCTTGACGCGCAGGCCGAGCGCGGCGACCTTGGCCGGGCCGACATAAACGCCGGGCGCGCCGCCGTGCCGTTCGGCCTTGACGCTGTGTTCGGCGAGCAGGTCGATCACCGACTGCTCGATGCGCGAAACGATTTCGCGCACTTTCAGCCGGCGGCGCGGCAGGTCGATCAGCAGGTAGATCACGACCTGGCCCGGGCCGTGGTAGGTGATCTGGCCACCGCGATCGATCCTGATCAGTGGGATGCCGATATCGTTCAGCAGGTGTTCGGGTTTTCCGGCCAGCCCGAGGGTGTAGACCGGCGGATGTTCGCAGACCCAGACTTCATCGACCGTATCGGGCGTGCGCGTCGCGGTGAATTCCTGCATCGCATGCCAGGTCGGTTCGTACTCGGTTCGCCCGAGTTGGCGAACCGTGAGGTGCAAGGCGTCAAGCGTCAGGGGCAAACCCTGCCCGTCATCCGGCTGCTGCGCGCACTCCTCACTCGTCACGCTTTGCTCCTCACCGTTACAGGACGACCTTGACCAGCGGATGGCTGCTCAGTTCGGTATACAGCGCGTCGAGTTGCGGCTTGGAGGTGGCATTGACCGTGCACGTCAGGCTGACGTACTTGCCGGCGCTCGAAGCGCGCATTTCCATGCTCGCGCCGTCGAAATCGGGCGCGTGGCGCAGCACGACGGCGAGCACGGCCTGCGCCAGCGCATCGTTGGCCAGCCCCATGATCTTGATCGGGAAGGCGCACGGGAACTCAAGCAGGGTTTCCTGCCCGGGCGATTGGTCAGACATCGGCTTTTCTCATCACTTCGTCACGGAACGCGCAGTACCAGGCGTACATCTGGCGGGCGGCCGGCCCCGGCTTGCCGGTGCCGACGGGATGGCCGTCGAGCGTGGTGATCGGCAGCACTTCCTTGGTCGACGAGGTCATCCACAGTTCGTCGGCGACGCGCAATTCGGCTTCGGCGATCTCGCGTACCTGGTGCGCCATGCCGTGCCGTGCCGCGAGTTCGAGCACGACGTCGTAGGTGATGCCGGGCAGCATGCGGTGGTCTTTGGGCGGCGCCAGCAGCACGCCATCCTTGACGACAAAAATGTTCGACGCGGCGCCCTCGGTGAGGAAGCCATCGCGCAGCATGATCGTCTCGACGCAAGCGGCGTCAATCGCCTGCTGGCGCAGCAGCACGTTGGCGAGCAGCGAGACCGTTTTCAGGTCACAGCGCAGCCAGCGGTTGTCGAGCGCCGAAATCACCGCGATGCCGGCTTCGCGCTGGGCGCTTGACGGGGTGACCAGCGGCGCCGTGAAAATGAAGACGGTCGGCGGCACACCGGTCGGAAACGCCTGGTCGCGCTTGCGATCGGCGCCGCGCGTGACCTGGATGTAGACCGACTGGTCGTCGAATTCTTCATCGGCATTGCCGGCGATGATGCGCTCGATGCGCTCGCGCCATTCCGCCGGCGTATGCGGGTTCGCCAGGCGGATGCCGTCGAGCGTCTGCTGCAGGCGCGCGAGGTGTTCGTCGATGCGGAAGGGGCGGCGCGAATAGACCGGAATCACCTCGTAGGCGCCGTCGCCGAACAGGAAGCCGCGGTCGAGCGGTGAGATTTTCGCCTCTTCCAGCGGCAGGTACTGCCCGTTCAGATAGGCCGTCATATTCGCGCCCGGCTCAGTTGAACCACAGGCGGATGGTGTCGATCATGCGCCCGAAGATGCCGGCCACCGGCACGCCCTCGATCGCCAGTACCGGATACTCGCCGTGAGGCTTGCCGTCGATGCTCACCTTCATCGTGCCGACCACCTGCCCCTGCGCGACCGGCGCGACGAGCGGCTGCTGCGAGACGAATTCGGCCTTGACCTTGGGGCCGTAGCCCTTCGGCACCGCGACGATGAAGTCGCTGGCGAACCCGGCCTTGACGACGGACTCCTGCCCCTTCCAGACCTTGAGGCTGGAGACCGGCTGGTTCTTCGCGTAAAGCTGCAGCGCGTCGTAGAACTGGAAGCCGTAGTTGAGCAACTTGAGCGATTCCTGCGCGCGCACGCTGTCGGACGAGGTACCGAGCACCACCGCGAGCAGGCGGCGCGGGCCGCGCTTGGCCGACGAAATCAGGCAATAGCCGGCCGCATCGGTATGCCCGGTCTTGACGCCGTCGACCGTCGGGTCGATCCACAGCAGGCGGTTGCGGTTGGGCTGCGTGATGTTGTTGTAGCGGAATTCCTTGATCGAGTAGTACTTCGCGTAATCCTCGGGGAAGTCGCGGATCAGCGCGCCGGCCAGCGTGGCGAGGTCGTGCGCCGAAGTGTAGTGCTGGGCGTCGGGCAGGCCGGTCGAATTGCGGAAGTTCGACGCCTTCATGCCGAGGCGCTGCGCCTCGCGGTTCATCATCTGCGCGAAATTCTCCTCGCCGCCGGCGATCGCTTCCGATAGCGCGACGCAGGCGTCGTTGCCGGACTGGACGATCATTCCCTTGATCAGGTCGTCGACCTTGACCTGCGTATTGACCTGGATAAACATGCGCGACCCTTGCGTCTTCCAGGCCTTCTCGGAGACCGGGATCATCTGGTCGATCTTGATCGTTCCCTGCTTGAGCGCGGCAAAGGTCAGATAGGCCGTCATCAGCTTGGTCAGCGACGCGGGTTCGAGACGCTCGTCGGCGGCCTGCGCGGCCAGTTGCTGTCCGGAGCCGGATTCGATCAGCAGCCAGGATTTGGCGGCCAGCGCCGGCGGCGTCGGCATCTGCTGGGCGCTGGCGAGCAGCGGCAGGCAGAGGAGGACGAAGAGTAAGGTCTGGAGCTTGCGCATGGCGGAATTCTTGGCAAAGAGGCGATTATAGCAAGCGGTCGCGACGCCGCACTGTGCGTCTTTTGTCACTGGAGAGCGTCCGCTCAACGCGTCACGAAGGTCGGTTTGTAACCCAGTGCGAGGCGAATTCTTTCGGCAACCTTCTCGGCCTCGCCGCGGTTGGCGTAAGGCCCGAGATGGACGCGGTGCATGCCGCCGCCGGTGTTGATCTGCACGCCTTCGCTCAGCCAGTCGAGTTCGCGCGTCAGGTGCGAGCGCAGGCTCTCGGCGTTGTCGGCGCTGGCAAACGCGCCGAGCTGCAGAAAGATGCCGCGTTGCAGCGCCGGCCGGGCGGCGCTCGCTGCGGCCGGCAACGTCGTGTCGAGCGCCAGATTCTGCGCCAGCAGATCCATCTCGTCGCGCGGCTTGTCCGTTGTCACGGCGGCGGTAACCGCCGCCGCTGCCGACTTCTCGGGGGGGGCGACCTGTGCGTAGGTCAGCGACGTCATGTCGCCGGACAGGATCGACTCGACCTCGACCGGGCCGCTGCCGTTGTTGATGAAGCCGAGCTTGTGGGCGGCGACATAGGACAGGTCGATGACCCGGTCCGCATGAAACGGGCCGCGGTCGGTCACCCGGACGATCACCGACTTGCCGCTGTCCGGGCTGCTGACGCGGACGTACGAGGGAATGGCCAGCGTCGGATGCGCGGCGGTCATCGAAAACATGTCGTAGCGTTCGCCAATCGACGTTTTCTGGCCATGGAACTTCTTGCCGTACCAGCTGGCGATGCCGCGGGTCTTGTACGGCTGCAGGCTGGTATTGGGAACGTACGATTTGCCGAGCACGACATACGGCTTGTTGGCAAAGCGGTGCAAGGGCTCGGCCTTCGGTTCGGCGTCGGGGATTTCGTCGAGGTTGTCCGGGATATCGTCCGCCGGGCCGTCGTCCTTGTAATAGCCGCCGCCGCGCTTGAGCGCGAGATTCGGTCGTTTGGCGGTCTTTTGCGGCGCCTTTGCCGTCTCGGCCGGTGCTTCGCTGCGCTCGGCGTGCGGCGCCGGCCGGCCGGCGCAGGCGGCTAGGAAGAGCAGCAGGGTCAGTGCCGTCGCCGGCCTCAGTTTTCGCCGCAGGTGGGGCATTCGTGTGCTCCCCATTATTTCTTGACCAGCATCCGGTGCGTCTGGATGCTCATCAGGATGCCCAGCGCGAGAAACAGGGTGACCAGCGCGGTGCCGCCGTAGCTCATGAAGGGCAGCGGTACGCCAACGACGGGAACGATGCCGCTGACCATGCCCATGTTAACGAAGGCGTAGGTGAAGAAGCTCAGCGTGATCGAGCCGGCCATGACGCGCGAAAAAAGAGTCGAGGCATTGGCGGCGATCAGCATGCCGCGCGCGATGAGCAGGGTGTAGAGGACGACGAGGATGCTGTTGCCGAGCAGGCCGCGTTCCTCGGAAAAGACGGCAAAAATGAAGTCGGTATGGCGCTCCGGGATGAATTCGAGGTGGGTCTGCGTGCCGGAGAGCCAGCCCTTGCCGAACGCCCCGCCAGAGCCGATGGCGATCGTCGACTGGATGATGTGGTAGCCCGCCCCGAGCGGGTCGGTGGTCGGGTCGATCAGGGTCAGCAGGCGTTTGCGCTGGTAATCGTGCAGCATGGTCCACACGAAGGGTGCTGCTGCGGCACCGGCGGCGATCATGCCGACGATGACCTTCCACGGCAATCCGGCAAAGAAGATGACGTAGAAACCGGCGGCACCGACGAGAATTGCCGTTCCCAGATCGGGCTGCTTGGCGATCAGCGCGAAGGGGACGATGAGCAGCAGGCCGGCAACGACGAAGTGGCGAAACTTGAGCGCCGCCTCGTATTTGTGGAAGTACCAGGCGAGCATCAGCGGCATCGCGATCTTCAGGATTTCGGATGGCTGGATGCGCGTGAAGCCGAGCGACAACCAGCGCTTTGCCCCATTGACCTTGATTCCGAAGAGGAAAACGCAAACCAGCAGGATGACGCCCAGCACGTAGAGCGGGACGGCAAAGCGCATCAGCTTCTGCGGCGGCAGCTGGGCGGCCGCCCACATCACGCAGATGCCGACGAACATGTTCCCGAGCTGGCCGAGGGTCCGGTTATTGGCGTCATAGGTGGCGCTGTAGATCGTTGCCAGCCCGGTGATCATCAACGCGCCGGTGATCAGCAGCAGCGGGCCGTCAAGATGCTCGGTCAGGCGCAGCCAGAGGCGGCGCAGGAATTGCTCGATCATTGCCTATTCCTCCGCCTCTTGCGCTGTTTCGTCTTCCGACGCCGGCCCCTTGGGCAGTTTTCCGAGCAGGTAGTAGTCAAGCACCATGCGCGCGATCGGCGCGGCCGTTTGCGCGCCGAAGCCGCCGTTCTCGACGAGGACGGCGAGCGCGATTTTCGGCTTGTCGACCGGGGCGAACGCGACAAAAAGTGCATGGTCGCGCAATTCCTGCTTGAGTTTTCCGGCCTTGTATTCCGAACCCTTCAGGCTGAATACCTGTGCGGTTCCGGTTTTGCCGCCCGATTCGTACTCGGCACCGGCAAAGGCGCGCGCGCCCGTGCCTTCCTTGTTCACGCCGACCATCGCGCGCTTGATGGTGTCGACGTTCTGCGCCTTCCAGGGCAGGGTGCGCAAGGGCTGCGGCTCGATATAGGTTTTCTCGCCGGTCTTGCTGTTGGTGATGTAGCGCACGAGGTGCGGGCGGAACATCACACCATCGTTGGCCACGGTGGCCATCGCCTGTGCCAGCTGGATCGGCGTGTAGGCGTTGTAGCCCTGGCCGATGCCGATCGAGATCGTTTCGCCGGCGTACCACTTCTGCTGTTCCGGGCGCCTGAAACGGCGCTTTTTCCATTCCGGTGAGGGCAGCACGCCCTCCGACTCGCCCTCGATGTCGATGCCGGTGCGGCTGCCGAGGCCGAGACTGCCCATGAAGCGGGCGATGTTGTCGATTCCCATGTCGTTGGCGAGCATGTAATAGTAGGTGTCGCAGGAATGGACGATCGACTTGTACATGTCGACCGAGCCGTGGCCGCCCTTTTTGTCGTCGCGGAAGTGATGGCCGCCGAAGTTGAAGAAGCCCGGATCGGAAATGATTTGCCCGGGCGTGCGCTTGCCGGTTTCGAGCGCGGCCAGTGCCATGAACGGCTTGAACGTCGAGCCGGGCGGGTAGGCGCCGTTCAGTGCGCGATTGACCATCGGCTTGTCGGATGAGGTATTGAGCAGGTCCCAGTCGTCGGTACGGATGCCGTCGACAAAGAGATTGGGATCGTAGGTCGGTGTCGACACCAGCGCCAGGATGCCGCCGGTTGCCGGGTCGATGGCGACCAGTGCGCCGCGCCGGTCGCCGAACGCCTTTTCGGTAATCTGCTGCAGCTTGACGTCGAGCGTCAGCGTCAGGTTGTTGCCCGGCACCGGCGCCGTCCGCGCCAGACTGCGCACAGCCCGTCCGCCGGCATCGATCTCGACCTGCTCGTAGCCGGTTTCGCCGTGCAGGGCGAATTCGTATTTCTGCTCGAGACCGGTCTTGCCGATATGGTCGGAACCCTTGTAGTTGGCTTCCTGATCGTTCTTCTCAATCGTTTCGAGGTCGTGGGCGTTGATCCGGCCGATATAGCCGAGCGCGTGCGAGGCGATGGCGCCCAGCGGATACTGGCGGAACAGGCGCGCCTTGACCTCGACGCCGGGGAAACGGAAACGGTTGGCGGCGAACTTGGCGACTTCCTCGTCGGACAGGCGCGTGCGGATCGGCAGGCTCTCGAAGGTCCGGCTTTCTTCGAGGAGCTTGCGAAACCGCTTGCGATCCTTCGGCAGGACCTCGATCAGCTGGCTGAGGGCATCGATCGTGGCGTCCAGATCGACGATCTTGGACGGCGTGATTTCCAGCGTGAATGCCGAATAGTTGCGCGCCAGCACCGTCCCGTTGCGGTCGACGATGACGCCGCGGTTGGGGACGATCGGCACCAGTGAAATCCGGTTGTCTTCGGCGCGCGTCGTGTAGTACTCGTGCTGCAGGACTTGCAGATAGAAAAAACGGACGATCAGCGTGATGAAGCACAGCAACACCAGCGCCGCCGCAACGGCGAGGCGGAAACGGAAGCGATCGAGTTCGCGGTCCCGGGTGTTCAGCGAGGCGTGCCGCATGCGCATCAGATCGGCCGGTTGGCGTCGCGGTCTACGGGCTGATACTGCGGCAGCAGCAGGGCGTAAGTCAGCGGCACCCAGAGCACCGTGCCGATCAGCGGCCCGATGAAGTAGCCGATGCCCGGAAACTCGGCACCCGCCAGTGCGCGGATGGCGAACTGGACGAGCTGGACGAGCAGCAGCAGCGGCAGGATGTGCAGCGCCTGCTGGCCGAGCGGGAACCACAGGATGCGGCGCGACAGCGTGGCCGCGCCGTAGGCGGCGAGAACGTAGGCCAGCGCATGCTGCCCCATCAGGCTGGCATCGGCGACGTCCATCACCAGCCCGAGAATGAAGCCCCAGCCCATGCCGACGCGCCGATGCTCACGAACGCTCCAGAAGACGATCAGCAGCGCGACCCAGTCCGGCACGCCGGGCCAGTTCGAGATCGGCAGGAAATTCAGGAGCAGCGCGGCGAGCAGGCTCAGGACGACAAACCACGGTCGTACCGGGAGCAGAATGCGTGACGACGAGAAGGTGGGTTGCATGCGGTTTCTCTCAGTCCTTTTTCGCGCGTTTTTTCTTTACCCGCAGCGGCTTGTCCGGTGCTTTCGCGCCATCGACGGGAGATTCGACGTTGAGCTCCGGCGGCAGCACGACGGGCGCACGCGGTTCGAGTACCAACACCTCGCCGAAGTTCTCGACGCCGGCGACCGGCGCGCAGTAAATGCGGGCGAAGGAATACGAGGTGTCGCGCTCGATATGGACGACCTTGGCGACCGGAAAGCCGGGCAGGAAAATGCCGTCGAGTCCCGAGGTGACGAGCAGGTCGCCGTTCTGCACATCGGCGTTGGCCGGCATGAAGCGCAGTTCGAGGCGGCCGTCGCCGAGGCCGAAAACCACCGAGCGCAGGCCGTTGCGGACGATCTGCACCGGCACCGCCTGGTCCTTGTCGGTAATCAGCGTGACCTCCGAAACGAAGGGGAAAACACGCGTCACCTGGCCGACAATCCCGGCATCGTCGACGACCGGTTGTCCCGCCACGATGTGGTCCTGCTGCCCCTTGTCGACGACGATGCGGCGCGAGAAGGGATCGCGTGCGGCATAGAGGATCTGCGTCACCTGTCCGCTCGCCAGCTGGCGTTCCTTGACGCCGAGCATGCGCCGCAGGCGCTGGTTCTCGGCCTCGAGATGCTGCGTGCGCAGCAGCGTGGTCGTGGCGTCGAGCTGGGTGCGCTTCATCAGCGCATTTTCACCCTGCAGGCGGGAAATGTTCAGGAAATAGCTGCCGGCGTTGCCGACAATTTGCGCCGGAGCCTGTGCGACCTGCTGCAGCGGATGGGTGAACATCGACAGGGCCTGGCGCAGCAGTTCGAGCGTGTGGAAGCGTGCGTCAATGACGAGCAGGGAAACCGACAGGGCGGCGTAGAACGAGAGCAGCGCCAAAGGCGCCGGTCCGCGCTTGAAGAACGGTGGCGGCTGGTAATCCATTGAATCAGTGAGGAGTCAGGAGTGAAGAGAAAGGAGTCATTGCGTAAACTTCCTGATCGGCGGCCAGCGATTCACCGATCAGGGGGGACGTACAGCGGAGAAGGGTGCTCCCTGCGCCTCACTCTTTCCTCACGGTCGCTCAGTCCGAAGCGAAGATGCTGCCGAGCTTGTCCATCTTCTCGAGCGCCATGCCGCAACCGCGGGCGACGCAGGTCAGCGGCTCTTCGGCAACGATCACGGGCAGGCCGGTCTCTTCCATCAGCAGGCGGTCGAGGTCGCGCAGCAGCGCACCGCCGCCGGTCAGCACCATGCCCTTGTCGGCGATATCGGCGCCCAGTTCGGGCGGCGTCTTTTCGAGGGCCGACTTGACCGCCGAAACGATGTTGTTGAGCGGCTCGGTGAGCGCCTCAAGAATTTCGTTCGACGAGATCGTGAACTTGCGCGGAATGCCTTCGGCCTTGTTGATGCCGGACACTTCCATTTCGCGCACTTCGGCGCCCGGGAACGCGGAACCGATCGTTTTCTTGATGTTCTCGGCGGTGTTCTCGCCGATCAGCATGCCGTAGTTGCGGCTGATGTAATTGATGATCGCTTCGTCAAGCTTGTCGCCGCCGACGCGGACCGACCCGGCATAGACCATGCCGCCGAGCGAGATCACGCCGACCTCGGTCGTGCCGCCGCCGATATCGACGACCATCGAGCCGGTCGGATCGGACACCGGCAGGCCGGCGCCAATGGCCGCGGCCATCGGTTCCTCGATCAGGAACACCTGGCTCGCGCCGGCACCGATCGCCGATTCGCGGATTGCGCGCCGCTCGACCTGCGTCGACCCGGACGGGACGCAGATGATGATGCGCGGCGACGGTGAGAGCAGCCGCGAATCGTGCACCTTCTTGATGAACTGCTTGAGCATCTGTTCGGTGACGGTGAAGTCGGCGATCACGCCATCCTTCATCGGGCGAATCACGGTGATCGCGCCCGGCGCCTTGCCGAGCATGTCCTTCGCCGCCTTGCCGACCGCCTGGATGGTCTTCTTGGCGTTCGGCCCGCCTTCCATTCGGATGGCGACGACCGACGGCTCGTCAAGGACGATGCCCTTGGAGCGGACGTAGATCAGGGTATTTGCAGTACCAAGGTCGATCGCGAGATCGTTCGAGAAATAACTACGCAGGAAACTGAACATGCTTGAGAAATCCGTGAAAGCTCCGCAAGGTGCTGCGGCGAGTAAAGTATTTATGATACCTTATATGGCTCCATAAATTATTATCTTACTGATTTCACAGCCATGTCGCTTACCCTGGAACAAGTCCGGCGCGTTGCCCACCTTGCCCGAATCGAAATCAGCGAAGCCGAGGCGCAAAGCACGCTCGGCCACCTGACCGGGATTTTTGCCCTGATTGAAGACATGCAGGCCGTCGATACGCGCGGTGTCGAGCCGATGGCGCACGCGCAGGATCTCGCCCAGCGCCTGCGCGAGGATCGCGTCACCGAAAGCGATCAGCGCGCGGCCTTCCAGGCCGTTGCGCCGGAAGCCGAAGCCGGTCTTTATCTCGTGCCGAAGGTGATCGAATGATCACGCGCAACCTGAAAGCCCTGGCGCAGGCGCTCGCCAGCCGGGAAATTTCCAGCGTCGAGCTAACCCAACTCTACCTCGAGCGCATCGCCCGTCTCAATCCGCAACTCAATGCCTATCTGACGACCGATGCCGAAAAAAGTTTCGCCCAGGCGCGCGCCGCCGATGCGCGGCTGGCGGCCGGTGACGGCGGTCCGCTGACCGGCATTCCGCTGGCGCAGAAGGACATTTTCTGCGCCGAGGGCTGGCGCACCACCTGCGGCTCGCGGATGCTCGACAACTTCGTCAGTCCCTACGACGCAACGGTGATCGAACGCTTCAATACGGCCGGCGCCGTCAATCTCGGCAAGACCAACATGGACGAATTCGCCATGGGTTCGTCGAACGAGACCTCGTTCTTCGGCCCGGTGAAGAATCCGTGGGATACCGGGCGCGTTCCCGGCGGCTCGTCGGGCGGTTCGGCCGCGGCGGTCGCCGCGCTGCTCGCCCCGGCGGCGACCGGCACCGATACCGGCGGATCGATCCGCCAGCCGGCCGCGCTGTGCAATCTCACCGGTCTCAAACCGACCTACGGCGTCGTTTCGCGCTACGGCATGATCGCCTTCGCATCGTCGCTCGACCAGGCCGGCCCGATGGCGCGCTCGGCCGAAGACTGCGCGCTGCTGCTCAATGCGATGGCCGGTTTCGACGAACGCGACTCGACCAGCCTCGACCGCCCGACTGAAGATTACGCTGCGCCACTCAACGCCGTGGCCGGCGACAAGCCGCTCGCCGGGCTGAAGATCGGCCTGCCGCAGGAATTTTTCGGCGACCAGGAGCGGGCGGGTTGCTCGCCCGAAGTGATGCAGCTCGTCGAGGCGGCAATCGCCGAATACCGCAAGCTTGGCGCCGAGACGGTCGATATCAGCCTGCCCAACATGAAGTTGTCGGTCCCCGCCTATTACGTGATCGCACCGGCCGAGGCGAGTTCCAACCTGTCGCGTTTCGACGGCGTTCGCTACGGCTATCGCGC
>JBAQRB010000181.1:0-1554 GCA_049295655.1 Rhodocyclaceae bacterium | reverse complement strand
CTGCCGCCGGTCGGCGCGATCAGCTGCAGGATGGCCTTGCCGACGCTCGTCTTGCCGCAGCCCGATTCGCCGACCAGCGCCAGCGTGCGGCCGCGCGAGAGCGTCAGCGAAACGCCGTCGACCGCCTTGACGTGGCCGACGGTGCGCTGCAGGACGCCGCGCCGGATCGGGAAATGCACGCGCAGCTCATCGACCTGCAGCAAGGTCGTTTCGGCAGCGGTGGCGACGGGCGCCGCAACGCCGGCTGCCGGCTGCTGCGCCACCGCCCTGCCCGGCTCGTCGATCAGATGGCAGCGCACGCGGTGGCCGGGCGCCGCCGGATAGAGCGGCGGCGCTTCGCTGCGGCAGCGCTCCCAGACGTGCGGGCAGCGCTCGGCGAAGCGGCAGCCGGCCGGCATCGCCGAGAGCGCCGGCACCTGGCCGGCAATCGTCTCGAGCCGGCCGCCACGTCTTGCCAAATCGGGCAGCGCGGCGAAGAGCTTGACCGTGTAGGGATGGCGCGGCGCGCCGAAGAAGGCCTCGCGCGGCGCTTCCTCGACGATCTGGCCGGCGTACATGACAGCGACACGCTGCGCCATTTGCGCGACGACGCCCAAGTCGTGCGTGATCAGCAGCATGCCCATGCCGCGCTCGGCCTGCAGGCGGCGCAGCAGGTCGAGGATCTGCGCCTGGATCGTCACGTCGAGCGCCGTCGTCGGCTCGTCGGCGACCAGCAGGCGCGGGTTGCCGGCCAGCGCGACGGCGATCATGACGCGCTGCTTCATACCGCCCGAGAGCTGGAACGGGTATTCGTCGAGACGGCGCTGCGCGTCGGCGATGCCGACCGCGTCGAGCAGTTCGACGCAGCGCTGGCGCGCCGCTTCGCCGGCCAGCCCGAGGTGCCTTTCCAATACTTCGCCGATCTGCCGGCCGACGGTGAGCACCGGGTTGAGGCTGGTCGCCGGCTCCTGGAAGATCATCGCCATGCCGCCGCCGCGCACGGCGCGCATTTCGGTCTCGGGCAAGGTCAGCAGGTCGCGCCCTTCGAAGCCGATCTCGCCGCCGAGAATGCGGCCGGCGGCCGGCAGCAGGCGCAGCAGCGAGAGCGCGGTCGCCGACTTGCCGCAGCCCGACTCGCCAAGCAGCGCCAGCGTCTCGCCGGCACGCAGGTCGAAGTCGATGCCGTCGACCGCAGCGAGCACCCGGCGGCCGCTGGCAAAGCCCATGCGCAAGTCGCGCACGTCGAGCAGCAGGTCTTCCTGCATGTTGTCGCTTTTCGAGGTCATGACCCCGCCATTCTCGGATCGAAGGCGTCGCGCACCGCGTCGGCCAGCAGGTTGGCGGCGAGCACCAGCGCGAACATGAAGGTGAAGGCGGCGGCCAGCGACCACCAGACCATCGGCTCGCGCGCCAGCTCCATGCGCGCGTTGTTGATCATCGTGCCGAAGCTGATCATCGTCGGATCGACGCCGATGCCGACGTACGAGAGCACCGCCTCGGCGAGCACCAGGCTGGAAAAATCCATGACCAGCGCGATGATCACGATGTGCATCAGGTTGGGCAGGATGTGGCGCG
>JBAQRB010000180.1:0-21141 GCA_049295655.1 Rhodocyclaceae bacterium | reverse complement strand
ACAAATCCTTGACCGAGGCGCTGGTGCATGCCGGCATGCATACCCGGAGCAAGGTGAAGATCAACTACATCGACTCGGAAGAGATCGAAAGGGATGGTTGCGGCATGCTCAAGGGCATGGACGCCATCCTCGTTCCCGGCGGTTTTGGCCGGCGCGGTACGGAAGGCAAGATTGCGGCAATCCGCTACGCCCGCGAAAACAAGGTGCCCTATCTCGGCATCTGCCTCGGCATGCAGTTGGCGGTTGTCGAATTCGCCCGTGACGTGGCCGGCATGGCCGATGCGCACAGCACCGAGTTCGCGAAAGATTCGCCTTATCCGGTGATCGGCCTGATTACGGAATGGCAGGACGCGTCGGGCAAGATTGAAAAGCGCGACGAAAACTCCGATCTGGGCGGTTCCATGCGCCTTGGCGGACAGCTTTGCCAGTTGGGCGAAAAAACGCTGGCCCGCCAGATCTACGGCAATCCCGAGATCGTCGAGCGCCATCGCCATCGCTATGAAGTGAATAACACGCTGCTCGGCGAACTTGAAGCCAAGGGCCTCGTCGTTTCCGGTCGTGCGCCGGGTACCGATCTGTGCGAAATGGTCGAACTGCCGGTCGATGTGCATCCGTGGTTCGTCGGTTGCCAGTTCCACCCGGAATTCACCTCTTCGCCGCGCTTTGGCCATCCCTTGTTCAATTCGTTCGTGGAAGCCGCGTTGGCGAACAGGGTCAAGGGATGAAGCTCTGCGACTTCGACGCCGGCCTCGATCAGCCGCTGTTTCTGATCGCCGGGCCATGCACGGCGGAGTCGCTTGAGCTTTGTCTCGATGTCGCGGGGCGGATGAAGGAAATCTGCACCCGGCTCGGCATGCCCTACATCTTCAAGGCTTCGTACGACAAGGCCAACCGCAGTTCCGGTACGTCGGTGCGCGGTCCCGGGCTCGATGGCGGGCTGCACATTCTCTCGGAAGTTCGTCGCCAGATCGGCGTGCCGGTACTCACCGATGTGCATGCCGAAGCCGACATCGCGGCCGTCGCCTCGGTCGTAGACGTCTTGCAGACGCCTGCTTTCCTCTGCCGGCAGACCGATTTCATTCACGCTGTGGCGGCCTGCGGCAAGCCGGTGAATATCAAGAAGGGCCAGTTTCTCGCGCCCGGCGACATGAAGCACGTCGTCGCCAAGGCCCGCGAAGTCAATGGCGGCGCCGACAACCTGATGGTTTGCGAACGTGGCGCATCGTTTGGCTACAACAATCTCGTTTCCGACATGCGCAGCCTCGCGATCATGCGCGAGACGGCGTGTCCGGTGGTCTTCGATGCCACGCATTCGGTCCAGTTGCCGGGCGGGCAGGGCACGGTCTCGGGCGGCCAGCGCGAATTCGTTCCGGTGCTGGCGCGCGCCGCCGTGGCGGTCGGCATTGCCGGGCTGTTCATGGAAACCCATCCCTGCCCGGAAAAAGCCTGGTCGGATGGCCCCAACAGCTGGCCGCTCGACCGCATGGAAAGTCTGCTCGCCACGCTGGCCGCGCTCGATCGGGCCGTCAAGGGCGCCGGTTTCGAGGAGCTTCGCTGATCAACAAAATTTATCGTCTCCCGGCTACCGGGGGGCGTGCGCAGTGCGTAAGGATGCGGCCAGCATGAAGATGCTGGCTGTCGAAGGTTTGTAATTTCAATCTTTGAAAATAAAGGAAGAAGCATGAGTTCTGTCGTTGATGTCGTCGCCCGCGAGATTCTCGATTCGCGCGGTAATCCAACCGTCGAATGTGATGTCCTGCTCGAATCCGGCGTAATGGGCCGTGCCGCCGTCCCGTCGGGGGCGTCCACCGGCTCGCGCGAAGCGATCGAACTGCGCGATGGCGACACCTCGCGCTATCTTGGCAAGGGCGTTCTGCAGGCGGTCGAGAACGTGAATACCGAAATCGCCGAAGCGATCATCGGCCTCGATGCGCAGGAACAGGCGTTCATCGACCAGACGCTGATCCAGCTCGACGGCACCGAGAACAAGTCGCGCCTCGGCGCCAACGCCATGCTGGCGGTTTCGATGGCGGTGGCCAAGGCAGCCGCCGAGGAATCCGGCCTGCCGCTCTACCGCTATTTCGGCGGTTCGGGCCCGATGCAGATGCCGGTGCCGATGATGAACATCATCAACGGCGGCGAGCACGCCAACAACAGCCTGGATATCCAGGAATTCATGATCATGCCGGTCAGCCAGACTTCGTTCCGCGAAGCGCTGCGTTGCGGCGCCGAAATTTTCCACGCGCTGAAGAAGCTGCTCGACAAGAAGGGCTTCTCGACCGCCGTCGGCGACGAGGGCGGTTTTGCCCCCAACCTCGGCAGCCATGCCGAAGCGCTGCAACTCGTCATGCAGGCCATCGAAAATGCCGGCTACGTTCCCGGCGAGGACGTGCTGATCGCCCTCGACTGTGCGGCTTCCGAGTTCTACAAGGACGGCAAGTACCACCTCGCCGGCGAAGGCCTGCAGCTGACCTCGGCGCAGCTCGTCGATTACCTGGCCAATCTCGCCGACCAGTTCCCGATCGTTTCGATCGAGGACGGCATGGCCGAGGGCGACTGGGACGGCTGGAAGGCGCTGACCGATCGCCTCGGCAAGACGGTGCAGATCGTCGGCGACGATGTTTTCGTCACCAACACCCGTATTTTCAAGGAAGGCATCAAGAAGGGCGTCGCCAACTCGATCCTGATCAAGATCAACCAGATCGGCACACTGTCCGAAACCTTCGCCGCGATCGAGATGGCCAAGCGCGCCGGCTACACCGCCGTGATTTCGCATCGTTCCGGCGAAACCGAGGACAGCACCATTGCCGACATCGCCGTCGGCATGAACGCGCTGCAGATCAAGACCGGTTCGCTGTCGCGTTCGGATCGCATGGCCAAGTACAACCAGCTGCTGCGCATCGAGGAAGACCTCGGCGATACGGCCGGTTATCCGGGGCGCGAAGCTTTTTACAACCTGCGCTGATCGGGTCGGGCTTTTTCGCGCACCGCCATGCGCTGGCTTTCCGTTGCACTGCTTGCGCTTGTCGGCCTGCTGCAGTTTCCGCTGTGGGTCGGCAAGGGCGGCTGGTTGCGGGTCTGGGACGTTGACCGGCAACTGCAGCAGCAAAAGGAAAGCAATACGGTGCTGGAGGTGCGCAATGCCGGTTTCGACGCCGAAGTGCGCGACCTGAAGCAGGGTTACGACGCGATCGAGGAACGCGCACGCTTCGAACTCGGCATGGTCAAGCAGGACGAGGTTTTCGTCCAGATTCCCGAAAGAAGCGCGGCCGAAAAGGCCGGTAGCGAGAAAAATCCAGCCAAACCCGCTAGCGCAAGGTAGCGGGTTTTTTTCATTCCGGTTTCGCTTCTCCAGTTTTATTTTTACTCAACCAGTTCAATCTGCCCCGAGACGTTGCTGCTGATTTGCGTTTCGCCGGCTTCCATCGGCATCGCCGCCGCATCGCCCGCGGCAAAGCCCTGCACCGCACGCATCATCGGCATCGCCGGCGGGCGGCCGCTGCTGTTGATCGTCAGCTGCTTGATGCGATAGGGCTTGCCGAGTGCATCGGCAATCAGCCTGGCGCGCAGCTTGAACGAGGCGATGGCGTCGAGAATGGCCTCGTTCTCGGCTTTCCTGCGCGTTTCCGCTGCCGGCAGCATGGCAACGCTGGCGACCGCGAGCGATGTCTGCAGTTTGCCGAGCAGTTCGGACAGTGCGCCGCTGTCGGTGGATTCGAGGATCAGATCGGAGCGCATGCGCCACGCGTCGACCTTGCCACCCTTGGCATACACCGGATAGGTCTGGGTGCCGCCGCTTTGTGTCTTGATGCTGGCGTAGGTTCTGGCCGTTTTCAGGCCGTCGTCGATCAGGCTGTTGACCCGTTTCGCCAGTTCGCCGGGCGTGCCACCCGACGCTTCGGCAAATACCGTTGCGCGCGTCAGGTCGTTGGCCGCCGGACGGCTCGCGTCGACCGAGAGATCGATGCTGGTTGGTGCGGCGAATGCCGGGCTGGCCAGCAGGGCTGCCAGCAGCAGCGTGAAACACAAAGGAGGGCGCATGCGGGTATCTCCGGGTGAGGTGGTCGGTGTGCGATCGCGTTCCTGGTTCCTGGATACACGGCTAAGTGACTGAGCGCGAAAGATTCTCCATTCTAGCGCGCCATGCTTCGCGCTTTCTTGTAGTCAGTAGCAAGAAGCTTGGTTAGAATCCGTTCAGCCCTTTGCTCCCGTGCGAGGGGTCGGGTCTTTGAGGGGGCGCTATGCTGAAAACAGGACAGGCAGCACCGATGTTCGTTCTCCCTGATGCGGATATGGAGTCAGTCGATATCGCGCAGTTTCACGGTAAGCATAATGTCATCCTCTTCTTTTATCCCAGAGATGACACACCGGGCTGCACGCTCGAAGCGACCGATTTTTCCGATCACGAGGATGAGTTCGCGCGTCACGATTGCACCATCCTCGGCATCAGCCGCGATGACTGCATCAAGCACGCCGAATTCCGCGACAAGCACGGTATCTCCGTGCGCCTCCTGTCGGATAGCGAGGGCGCGGCATGCAGGCAGTACGGTGTGTGGCAGGCGAAGGAGGTGGACGGTGTCAGGAAGCACGGCATCCTGCGCTCGACCTTCGTTATCGATAAACATGGCGTTGTTCGCCTCGCCCTGTACGGGGTCAACGCCAAAGGCCACGCGCTTGATATGTTGCGCGCGGTGAAGGAACTCAATTCATGAACATGCAAGTTGCCAAGAATACCGTTGTGACGCTCGACTACAGCGTTTCCGATCCCGATGGCGAGCTGGTCGACGCCGGCCAGGAGCCGCTGGTCTATCTGCACGGCGGTTACGACGACATTTTCCCGATGATCGAAGAAGCGGTAGAGGGCAAGAACATCGGCGAGTCGGTGGTTGTGAAAATGCAGCCGGACGATGCCTTCGGCGAGTACGACGCTGAACTCGTGCAGGTCGAGCCGCGCAGCGCCTTTCCCAAGGAGCTGCAAGTCGACATGCAGTTCGAAGGGGTTCCCGAGGGCGCCGATGACGACGATATCCTGATTTACCGCGTGACCGAAATCGCCGACGACAAGGTGGTGCTCGACGGCAACCATCCGCTGGCCGGCATGGCGCTGGTCTTTACCTGCACGGTGACCGGCGTGCGTCCGGCCAGTGCCGAGGAAATCGAGCACGGGCATTTCCACGACGGCGATTGCGATCACGACGACTGATGCTTGGTCGCTGATCGCCCTGCTGAGAAGACGCGGTCGCCTGACCGCGTTTTTTCTTTGTGCAGAACCGGGCTGCGCCGATCAATCCTTTCGCAGATACGGATGCACTGCGAAGCGGAGGCGCTGCGGCCGTTCGCTGTCGATGGTGACCGTCGTCCAGCCCATGAACGGGTTGCCGAAGGTCTCGACGCGCGTGAAGTTGGCCAGCGGCAGCTTGCTCTGCGAGTGGCGCAGCGGGTGGTCGATGCGTTGCGTGTGCGTGTCGCCATGGACCAGCAGCACCTGCCCGGAAAAGGCCTGCGTTTCCTCGCGCAGGGTTTCGAGCAGTTCGCGAAAGCCGCTGTGCGCCAGGCCGGCGGCAAAGTGTTTGAAGCCGGGGTTGGCCTGCATGATGACGACGATGGCGGCCGACTTTTCGCGGCGGGCCGTGGCAAAACCCTGTCTGAGCCAGTCGACCGTGAGCGGGTTGCGTTCCAGAAACTCGGCGCCCGGTGCAAAGCCTCTCCCGTAATTGTTGTTGCCGCCCGGCACGTTGAGCGTCAGGAACAGCGCGGGGCCGAGGCGCCAGCGCTGGTGTTCCGGGTAGGCGGCAGACTGGCGTTCAACTTTCAGCCTGTTTTTGCCGAGCGAGAACGGTTCGGCAAAGAAAATCTCACGCAGCTTTTGCAGCCGTTCGAGCGGGTCGAAGCCGCCGGCCATAATCCGGCTGCAGTCGGTCCATTCGTTGTCGCCGGGAACGTAGATGAGGGGCACGGCAGCGGCATCGAACAGCGCGTGGCGGTCGCGGAAAAGCGTGTTGCTGCAGGGCGCGCTGCCACTTTTGATGTCGCCGGCGTGGGCGATGAAGGCTGGCTGTTCGGCGGCGATACGCTCGAACATGTGCGGCAATGCACGCCGTTCGGCGTTGTCGTACGGGGTGTCGCCGATCAGCACGAAGCGCCAGGTTTCGGCGTGAGCCGCAGCCGTCAGCAGCAGGAGCGTCGCAAGCAGCAGGCGTTTCATCGGAGCAGGGCCTTCAGTTCGTAGAGCGCGTCGAGCGCCTGCCGGGCGCTCAGTTCATTGGGATCGATCGCGCTCAGCCGCTCGATCGCCGGATGCGCTTCCGGCTCGGCGGGTTCCGGGATGGCGGCAAACAGATCGGGTTGCAGCGGGTTGATTGACGCGCGCTGCTCGAATTCGCGCAACTGGCGCCGCGCCGCCTTGACCACCGACGACGGAATGCCGGCCAGCGCGGCGACCTGGATGCCGTAGCTCTGGTTGGCCGGCCCGTCTTCGAGCGCATGCAGGAAGACGATGCGGTCGCCGTGCTCGACGGCGTCGAGATGCACGTTGGCCAGATCGGCGTATTCGTTGGCGAGCAACGTCAGTTCGAAGTAGTGCGTGGCGAACAGCGTCAGGCAGCGATTCTTCTCGACGAGGTGGCGGCAGATGGCGAACGCCAGCGCCATGCCGTCGAAGGTCGAGGTGCCGCGCCCGACCTCGTCCATCAGCACGAGGCTGCTTTCCGTGGCGTGATGCAGGATGGCTGCCGATTCGGTCATCTCGACCATGAAGGTCGAGCGCCCGGAGGCGAGGTCGTCGGACGCGCCGATGCGCGTGAAGATCTGGTCGAGCGGGCCGAGCAGCACACGATTGGCCGGAACGAAGCAGCCGACGTGCGCCATCAGCGCGATCAGCGCGGTCTGGCGCATATAGGTCGATTTGCCGCCCATGTTCGGGCCGGTGATCAGCAGCAGGCGGCGACCGTCGCCGAGTTTCGTATCGTTGGCGATGAACGATTCGCCGCCAGCCAACTCACCCTCGACGACCGGGTGGCGGCCGCCCTCGATCAGGAGGCCCGGTTCGGAAGAAAAAATCGGGCGACAGTAGTTGCGGGTCAGCGCGATGTCGGCAAAGCAGGCCAGCAGGTCGCTCATCGCGACGGCGCGGGCGATCCGCTGCAGTTGCGGCAGATCGGGCTGCAAGGCCGCCAATACGCCATCGTAGAGCATCTTTTCGCGCGCCAGCGCGCGGTCCTGCGCCGACAGCGCCTTGTCCTCGAAGGCCTTCAGTTCGGGCGTGATGTAGCGCTCGGCGTTCTTCAGCGTCTGCCGGCGGCGGTAGTCGTCGGGCACTTTCGCGGCGTTGGCGTTGGTGATCTCGATGTAGAAACCGTGCACACGGTTGTACTCGACCTTGAGATTGGCGATGCCGCTGCGCTCGCGCTCGCGCGCCTCGAGATCGACGAGGAAGGCGCCGCAGTTGTCGTTGAGCGCGCGCAGCTCGTCAAGGTCGGCGTCAAAACCGTTGCCGATCACGCCGCCGTCGCGGATCAGCACCGCCGGTTCGGGCAGGATGGCGCGGGTCAGCAGGTCGAGCGTGGCGGCCGGCGTGGCGAGTTCCTCAAGCAGTTCGGCGAGCAGCGGCGCCGGGGTGTCGTGCAGCGGTTCGCGCAGTTCGGCCAGCCGGTGCAGGCTGTCGCGCAGGCTCGACAGGTCGCGCGGGCGCGCGCTGTAGAGCGCGATGCGGCCGGCGATCCGTTCGATGTCGGCAAAACCGCGCAATGCCTGGCGAACGTCACGCAGGCGGCTGCGGCCATCGGTTTCGTCGAGCAGGCTCTCGATGGCCGCGTGGCGCGCGGCCGGAATCGACGGGTCGCGCAGCGGATGGTGCAGCGCATGACGCAGCGTGCGGGCGCCCATCGAGGTAACACAGGCATCGAGCAGGCTGCACAGCGTCGGCGCCGGCTGACCGCGCAGGGTCTCGGTCAGTTCGAGGTTGCGTCGTGTCGCCGTGTCGAGGCCGAGGTACGCCCCGTCACGCTCGACGGTCAGCGCCTGGACATGCGGCAGGGCGCGCGTTTGCGTCGCCTGTGCGTAGCGGAGCAGGGCGCCGGCGGCGGCAATCGCCGGGCGCAGCCCGTCGGCGCCGAAACCGGAGAGCGAAGCGGTATGGAAGTGGGCGCAGAGTTCGCGTGTCGCCGCTTCGCTGTCGAAGTGCCAGTCCGGCTGGCGGGTCAGCGCGGCGTCGGGAGTGAAAGGCAGTTCGAGGCTTTCGGCGACGACGATTTCGGCCGGGCGGATGCGCTCGAGCGTTGCGGCGAGTTTCTCCGGCGCGACTTCGGTGATGCGGAATTCGCCGCTCGCGAGGTTCAGCCAGGCCAGTCCGGTCATTTGCCGGGTGACGGCGAGCGCCAGCAGCAGGATGTCGCGCTTGTCGTCGAGCAGCGCCGCGTCGGTCAGCGTGCCGGGCGTGACAATGCGCGCCACGGCGCGTTCGACCGGCCCCTTGCCGCTTTTTGCAGATTCGGCCGGGTCGCCTATCTGCTCGCAGATCACCACCGATTCGCCGAGCCTGACCAGTCGGGCGAGATACGGCTCGAGCGAATGATAGGGGATTCCGGCCATCTTGATCGGCGTGCCGGCGGTCTGACCGCGCGTGGTCAGCGTGATGTCGAGCAGGCGCGACGCTTTCTCGGCGTCGTCGAAAAACAGCTCGTAGAAGTCGCCCATCCGGTAGAACAGCAGCGTCTGCGGATGCTGCGCTTTCAGGCCAAGATACTGCTGCATCATCGGCGTGTGCTTGCTCAAGTCCTGGTCCGGCGGGGATGTTTTCATGGTTGTCAATTGCTTGGTCGTTTCGGTGCGGGCAAGGCCTGGCAGCGGATGGCGCGGCGGGCTGGCCGGTCTGCCGTTGAAGTAGCGCCGTATTGTAGCGATAGTTTGGCTCGCATGCCTGTCGGGCGGGCGGGCGGGCGGCGGGCCGTCGTTGCCGCTTCAGAGGATGAAGTGCGTATTGATGAAGTTCGACTTGTTGCCGAGGACGATGGCGTCGAGCAGCTTCTTGCTGGCCTCGGTCTGTTTCGCTGCGACCATGGTGCGGATCGAGAAGGCGCGCAGTGCGTCGTGCACCGACAGCGTGCCTTCCGCCGAGTCCTTGCGGCCGACGAAGGGAAAGACGTCGGGGCCGCGCTGGCACTGGCAGTTGATATTGACCCGGCACACCTGATTGACCAGGGTATCGACCAGCGAGGCGATCTGGTCCGGATTGCTGCCGAAGATGCTGACCTGCTGCCCGTGGTCCGACGTGATGACGTAGTCGAGCGCGCTGTCGATCGCCTCGAAGGTAGTCACCGGGATGATCGGGCCGAACTGTTCCTCGCGGTAGAGTTTCATGCCTTCCCTGACCGGAAACAGCACCGCCGGGTAGAACAGCGTCGCGACCGTGGCACCGCCGCCGGCGTTGATCACCTTCGCCCCCTCGGCCTCGGCTTGCAACTCGCCAGCCAGGAGGAAACCATGCCGCACAAAATGCCCGGAATACTGCAGCGCGCTGGCGCGGCTGATCGGCAAGAAGCCGGACTGAGCGCTGCCAGCCGGACCCGATGACGGCACGTTTTTCAAACCGCCGGCAATCCCGCTGCGCAGGGTGACACCGAAATGATCACGTTCGACCCGGTGCTCGCCGGGGAAAGAGCAGTCGGCTCGAGTATTCGCTGCGGCTCAACCGCACGATGGGTCGCGCTACGTGTAATTCTTACCGGCGGCGGCATTTTTTACCGATGCCGACGGCGGGAAAGCGTGTTCGAAACCTGCGCCAGGGCTCCGCCGAGGAACTGGAATGCCTCTTGCGGGGGCACCGGCAAGAATTACGCACCATCACGCACTATCGATGAGCGTGCCGGTGCAAGTCGTCGGTCTTGCCCGTTCGCGTTGCCGGAACGCCGTTTGCTCATGGCGAAGGCGGCCGTGCCCGGGCGCACTTTCGCACTTTTCCTCCCCGACGAAAGGACAAATCATGGAAACCAGAAGCGTAGAAACCACCCGCTTCGACTCTGCGAGCATCCCGCTTGATGGCATACGCTGGCCTGCCGTATTCGCCGGCCTCGCCGTCGGGCTTGGGGTGCATATGCTGCTGATGCTGTTTGGCGTTGCAGCCGGCTTCACGGTCCATGATGCGGGTGGACGCAACCTGCCGCTTGCCGCCGCGGTATGGAACACCATCAGCATGGTCATTGCCGCGCTGGTCGGCGGCTATGTTGCGGCGCGTGCTTCGGCACTGCGCCGCAATGTGGACGGCATGATCAACGGGGTCGTCGCATGGGGTGCGGCGATGCTGATCTTCTCCGCCCTTAACGGCTCGGTAAGCGACAGCGCGATCAACAGCATGTTTGGCGTGATGGCTTCACCGCCCGTTGCCGCACGCGGCACGGACTCCGCTTTGCTCGGCCAACTGATGTCCAGCGTCGAGCGCGGCGACCGCGAGACCACCATGAACATCCTGCAGGACCGCTTCGGCCTGAGCCAGGAGCAGGCCGGCCTGGCGGCCGATCACGCGATAGCGGTAAGCGGCCAGGTCACGGGTCCGGACGACGCCCGCGGCGAGACGAACGGTGTGATACAGACGGCGTCTGCTGCGAGCGCCTGGCTTAGCGTGATGATCGTGTTGTCGCTGCTCGCCGGTGCCGGCGGCGGCCTGCTCGGCGCTCGCGGTGCACGGCAGCGGGCGCTGCACGGACGCTACGACGAGCAGCGCGTCGTCGTCCGGCACGCGCACGATATTCCGCTCACCGGTTGAGCGTGAACGCGGATGGGACGCTATGGCATGAGCGGCGGGCTTGAGCGATTGGATTTTCATGCATGCTGGCGCCGCCTCTCGAAGGTTTCGATGCGCAGCAACTGACGGTATTTGGTGACGGTCCGCCGTGCGACGACGAGGCCCTGGCGGGCAAGCTGGCGGGCGATGTCGGCGTCGGAAAGCGGCGCGTGCGGGGACTCGACGCTGATCATGTCCTTGATCAGGCCGCGAATGGCGGTTGCCGAACATTTGCCGCCACTGGCAGTCGTCATGGCGCGCGAGAAAAAATACTTGAGTTCGAAGATGCCTAGCGGCGTGGCCATGAATTTGTTGTTGGTGACACGTGAAACCGTGGATTCGTGCAATCCCACTTCATCGGCGATCTCGCGCAGAGCGAGGGGTTTCATGGCGAGGACGCCGTACTCCAGGAAATGGCGCTGGCGGCTGACAATCGCCTGCGAGACGCCAAGGATGGTGGCGAAGCGTTGCTCGACATTGCTCACCATCCAGCGTGCCTCCTGCAGGTGCGCGACGAGTTCGGCGTGCTGGGCGCAACGGCTGCACTGGAACATCCGGGCATAGACCTGGTTAAGGCGCACTTTCGGCACGATCGCCGGGTTGAGCATCGCCGTCCACTTGCCGCGCACCTTCCTGACGATGACATCGGGCGTCACGTAGCGTACCTGCGACGCGCCGAAGCGCCCGCCGGGATGCGGGTCGAGCCGGCGGATGCAGTCGAGAACCGCCTGGATCTCGGCCGGCGTTCGCGATAGCGCGCGGGCCAGTCCCGGAACATCCCTGGCGGCGAGCGCATCGAGATGCTCGTCGATGATCAGGCGCGCAAGTTCACGCTGGTGCGCGCAGTCGATTGCCGGCAGTTGAAGCAGCAGGCATTCCCGCACGCTGCGCGCGCCGATACCGGCCGGATCGAGCGACTGCACGCGCGCCAGGGCGATGCGAAATTCATCTTCGGCAGGCGGCGGCGTCAGGCCGGCGATGCCGATCAGATCGGACAGCAAAAACCGCAGATAGCCGTCGTCATCGAGCGAACCGACGATGATTTCGGCGAGTGCCAGATCGCATGCCGGCAGCGGCAGGAGATGAAGCTGGCTGAGCAGGTGCTCGCTCAGGGATTCCTCGCCGGCACGCATGTCCATGATATTGGCGTTGCTGTCATCGTTGCTGCGCTTGCCCGGGAGACCGTCGGCCTGCCAGCTCTCGCGCTCGCCATCGAAGTCGTCGTTCGCGTCGCCCGTTGCGCCATCCTGCTCGGATCCGGCGGGCTGGCGACTTGCCTGGAGGTCCTCGGCGGGCGTGGCGGACAAAGGCGTCTGCCCGTTTCCTGGCGATGCCGCTTCGTCGGCCGGGGCGCCATCGCTCTGCTCGGACTCGTCGGTTTCGAGGAAGGGGTTCTTGCCGAGTGCGTCATGCACTTCCCGGGCAAAGTCGAAGGACGACAGCTGCAGCAGATGTACAGCGCGCAACAGGCGCGGCGACAGCGCCTGCTGCTGTCGATGTTCAATGCCCAACGCGAGAGATCTCACCATTTTGGACTCCGGTGATTGACTGATTCGGGGGAGGGGGCGAAGGCTGCGGACTGCCGGAATACGGAGCCTGCGGCACGAGGTAACGCAACGCTCGTGCCATGGCCCGGCCATTCACAAGAAAGCGGGCGCAGCATTGTGCAGCCGGGATACGGTGACCGGCGGCGCTCAGTCGCCCAGGAGCCGACCGGTAATTCTTGCGGCAAAAAATACTTTCCGAGTCCCGCAATCGCTTATTCGCTCGCCAGTAGCACCGATGGGGGCAGTTTGCCTGCCTGGACGGGCACGATATCTGCCGACTCCGGAAACAAGCCTGAACAAAAAGCGAGCGTGCCGTGGGAGGTGCGGCATGCTTTTACCCTGATCTCCAGCATAAAGGACACAACCATGGACCCCAAAGAAGTGATATCGACGCTTAACGGCCTGATTGAAACCTGCAAGGACGGCGAATATGGCTTTCGCTCCTGCGCCGAACACGTGAACGTTCCCGAACTGATCACGCTGTTTTCCCAGCGCGCCGACGACTGCCGGCAGGCAGCCCATGAATTGCAGGAACAGGTGATGCAGCTCGGCGGCGAACCGGATACCCGGGGCAGCGCTGCCGGCGCCCTGCACCGCGGCTGGGTCGCCGTGCGCAGCAAGCTTTCCAGTTACGACGACCTCGATGTGCTCAAGGATTGCGAACGCGGGGAGGAGGCAGCCGTGGCAGCCTATCGGGCCGCACTGGAAAAGACGATACCCGAGCCGGTGCGCTCGCTGGTCGAGCGCCAGTACCAGGGCGCCCAGCGCAACCACAAGCAGATTCGCGAACTGCGCGACAGAACGCAGACCGTCAGATGAAGGTCTTGTGAGTCAAGCGCAAGCATGGCAGCGTGTTGCTGCCCGCTTGATCCACTTCTTGCGTCGTGCAGGTTTTATCGGGGGACGTTCCGTTCCGTTGCCGCCAGGACAGCCGCTCGGGCGCCCACAGCCGCCTGCTGGCCGGCGTATTCCTTGAGCCGGTTGTAGAGCGTCTTCAGGCTGACGCCGAGCGCCGCGGCGGTACGTTCCTTGTGGTTGTTGAAGTGCTGCAGCGTGGACAGGATCAGTCGATACTCGGCCTCGGCCAGCGTCGTGCCGAGGCGGAGGGTGATGGCCGCGCCGTTGTCGGGCAAGGCAGCGTTTGCCGCAGCAACGAGGGACGCATCGCTGGGCAGCCATTCGTCGGTGATCACCTCGTCCGTCGCCATCACGTAGGCACGCTGCACCACGTTGCGCAACTCGCGGACGTTGCCCGGCCAGCGATACGCGGCCAGCCGCGCCAGCGCAGCGGCGGAGAAGCGCTTGACCTGGCCTTCGCGCTGGCAGATGTCGGCAAGGAAATGTCCGGCCAGCAGGGCAATGTCTTCCGCCCGCTCGCACAACGGCGGCAGATCGATCGGAAAGACATTCAGCCGGTAGAGCAAATCTTCGCGCAGACGATCATCGGCCACCGCATCGAGCGGCGGGCGGTTGGTCGCAGCGATGACGCGAACGTCGATTTCATGGCTCTGTGTCGAACCGACGCGCATCAGCATGCCGGTTTCAAGCACGCGCAGCAGCTTGACCTGCAGCTCGAGCGGCATCTCGGTGATTTCGTCGAGAAACAGCGTGCCGCCGTTGGCACGCTCGAAATAACCCAGATGCTGGCGCTCGGCACCGGTGAAGCTGCCTTTCTCATGGCCGAATATTTCGCTCTCGATCAGGTTGGGCGAAATAGCGCCGCAGTTCACGGCCATGAACAACTGGCTGCGGCGGCGGCTCAGTTCGTGCACCGTGCGCGCCACCATTTCCTTGCCGGTACCGCTCTCGCCGGTGATAAACACGGTCACCGCCGTCGCCGCGACGCGCGAAATCTGCCGATAGACGCGGCGCATCGCCGGCGAACATCCCCTCAGATGCCCGAAGCGGTCGCCGTGCTCGCATTCCTCGTCGAGCGTCCCTTCGGCTTTGAGCGCCGCCGGCCGCATAAAGCGGGAGAGGATGCCCTGCAGTTGCGTCATGCTCACCGGCTTGATCAGGTAATCCGCCGCCCCCAGGCGGAAGGCCTGGATCGATGTTTCGAGGCTGGCGTGGCCGGTGATCAGGACCACTTCGGAATTTTCGAGCAACTGCGGATCATCGAACAGATCCATCCCGCTGCCGTCCGGCAACTGCAGGTCGAGCAGCACCACGTCCGGCGGCTGCAGCGCCAGCTGGCGCCTTGCGTCGCGCAGTGTACTGACGATGACGACGGTGAAATTCACGCTGGCGACCAGCATCGCCATCATCTCTGCCGAGTCGACGTCGTCTTCGACGATCAACACGTGACCCATGCAAGCACCTCCCCCTCGTTACCTTCCAAGGTGGACTGGTGAACCCGATCGAAGTTCGGCCACCCGGGCCGTTCGGACCGGTGCCGAGTGGGCGCGACAATCGCGACGGTCGCCGGATCAGCCGGGATGGACCGCCTCAGCTGCGGCGTGGGCCGTATCGCAGCAGCGCACAGGTCGGCTACCGGGAAGGCGAGTAGCGCGTCAGGCGAGGGGGCCCGTCATTTAGTGCAGCTGGACACCGGAACCCAGGAGTCCGCCCAGCCCGATGACGATCAGGTAAAGCGCCACGATGTAATTCAGCAGCCTGGGCATGGCCAAAATGAGGATGCCGGCGATCAGTGCGGCGAGGGGCGCAAAACTTACGGTCAAAGTCATTTCTTGCTCCAGTCAAGTGCCCTCTCGGGAGGCATCTTCCGTGCCATGGCGGCAGCCCGCCGGGCGGGGGCCTGCTACTGCCGATTGCTGCCTGGATGGGTGCCGGGCCGGTAGATTTTTCCGGTTTGGCGGTAAAAAGTTCCGTCGGCGATGCCGCAAGGCACATGCCCGACGCGAGCCGGCGGCATACGGCTTGCTGTTTCCGGAGACGAGCCGCGAGCGGCGGCATTCTGGAGCGCGGGTGACATGAACGACGAAAGCACGCGACAAGCCACGCGACAAGCGGCGGAATCCATCGCGCAGCCCAAAAGCCGGCCGGCGGATCGGCGAGTGCAGCGAATGCGCCTCTTCGCCTGCTTCGCCGGCTTTGCCATCCTGCTCGGCTTTCTTGAATGGCTGGAATGGCCTTTCCTGCGCGCTCCCGTCGAATCCACCTTGCGCTACGCGCTCAAGCGCGAGGTCAGCATCGGCCCCAATTTCGGTGTCCGCTTCATCGGCCCGCTACGTCTGCGCACCGATCTCCTGGTCATCGGTCCGCCGCCCGCCGGGCCGACCCTGCCTGACGGGCAAAACCGCGACCTGCTGCGCGCCGCCGCACTGCGCCTGGCGCTGCCCTACGCCACACTGCTGGCGCTGACGGCGGGGCAGAAGCGGGCGGACAGCGACGAGCACGACGGGAGCGACAGCGCGCCGGGCAAGCGGCTGTACATCGACGCGCTCGAAGTGGCACACCTTGACGCGACGCTGGTGCGTAGCGGGGACGGCCGGGCCAACTGGCGCTTTCCGCCGGAGAAAAAGGACACCGGGCCGCTGCTGCCGCCCGAATTCGGGCGCCTGGCGATAGGGAGCGGCGAGATCCTGCTCGACGATGCGCTCACCCGGCTCAAGCTTGCCGCTGCGGTGCGCACGTACGATGACGCCGGCCCGTCGCTGGCCGCGGTCGGCGACGTGATCGGGGTGACCCTGCCGAGCACCGCCGCTTTCGTGATGCACGGCAATGCGCAGAAGGACGGCGCGCTCTGGTCGGCGAATATCCGCGAGCTGTCGATCGGCGACTCCCGGCTGAATGGCGACTTTCGTTACGACCCGACGCGGCGGGTGCCGGAACTGAGCGGCCGGCTGGGCGGCACCCGCCTCGCGCTGCCCGATCTCGGTACGGCCCAGCTGGAAAAGCTGGCGCCGCTCAAGGCCCGCGTCGTGCTCGAAAACCGGGTGCTGGCGTTGAAGGACATCGTTGCGCACAGTGCCGACGGCGAGGTGCGCGGCATGCTCTCGCTCGATGCGCGGCAGCCGGCACCGCTCTGGAGCGCGGATTTGCACTGGTCCGGCGTACAGCTCGAACGCTTCGTCAAGCCGCGCAATCCGAACGCGCGAAATGGCGTGCGCGCCGGGGCCGCGACGCCCGGCTACGTCAGCGGCAGCCTCGGCGGGCGGGCCCGCCTGCACGGCAGCGGCCGGTCGACCGCGCGCATGCTGTCCAGTCTCGACGGCGAGGCGCAGCTGTGGGTGCGCAACGGACGAATCTCGCATCTCCTCGTTGAACTCACCGGTCTCGACATTGCCGAGGCGCTCGGCATGCTGGTGCGCGGCGACGAGATGCTGCCGATGCAGTGTGCGGTCGCCGGTCTGCAGGTGCGCGAGGGCAAGGTCTGGCCCGAGACGGCGGTCATCGAAACTTCCGACAGCACGCTCAGCGTGGCTGGCGTCATTTCACTGGCCGACGAGCGCCTCGGGCTGGTCTTCAAGGCGCAGCCGAAAGACAAATCGCCGCTCACGCTACGCTCGCCGCTGTTCATCGAAGGCAGCTTCGCCAAGCCCGAAGTGCGGCTCGACAAGGCCTCGATCGGCACCCGCCTGGCGGCCGCGGCGGCGCTCGCCGTGGCAACGCCGCTGGCCTCCCTGCTCGCCTTGGTCGATCTCGGCGAGCCCGAAAAGCAAGTCTGCCAGGAAGCGATTCAACGCCTGCGGAAGCTTCGTCCGAAGCGCTGAAATTCGGGCCGCAAGAATGACCGAGCTGACCAACTTCCGGCACGCGTATTGCCGGGACTTTCCATCCCATCCCGTCGAGGAGTCCTCCATGAGCACATCGTCCGCTCCCATCCTGTCCGACCCCCATGCCCTGCGCGATCGCGCCCGCCGCCATATCGAGGATGGCGCCGTGACCGAGAACTACGGTGCGGATCGCGGCGTCGTCCTGCGCCTGCTCAACGCGGCACTGGCCACGGAAATCGTCTGCAACCTGCGCTACAGGCGCCACTATTACACCGCGAAAGGCCTGGCATCGGCCAGTATCGCCGCGGAATTCATGGAACACGCGCGCGAGGAGGAAGCGCACGCCGAGCGCTTCGCCGAACGCATCGCCCAGCTCGGCGGCGAGCCCGATTTCTCTCCGCAAGGCCTTGCCGAACGCAGCCATGCCGAATACGTCGAGGGCAGGGACCTGCTCGAAATGATCAAGGAAGACCTGGTTGCCGAACGCATCGCGATCGAGAGCTACCGCGAGACGGTCCTGTACATCGGCAGCACGGATCCGACGACACGGCGCCTGTTCGAGGAAGTCCTCGCCGTCGAGGAGGAGCATGCAGACGAACTGCTGAATCTGATCAAGCAGGTCGGCACCCATGCCGCCACGAAGTGATCGCGAGGCTACGCGCAAGTTTTACCGGGACCCGGTAAAACTTGCGGACATCGGCCTGCCTTGCCAGGGTGGCGGCGCGGTCAATGGCGCGGACCGGGGGGGGCTGTCAGTGCCATGACGGGGCCTTCCACTTGCCGTCGTTTTGTCATGGCTGCCCGAGAAAACGCCGATCACCGCGATCGTGGCATTGCCGTGCCAATGCACGGCTGCAAATGCCAGGTCGCCCAGGATCTGACCGGTAATTCTTACGGCAAAAAATACTTTCCGAGTCCCGCAATCGCCGATTCGATCGTGCCGGCGATGCCGCCGGCCGCACCGATGCCTCCCGCGACGGAGGGCTTGCCAGTCAGCGCGATACCGTCGATTCGGGCGAGAGCAGGGCAGGGCGGTGCCGCTTGCTGTCGTGCTCGTCGCTGATGCGCCCCAGTGCGGCGCCATAGAGCAGCAACTGCGACGAGTAATAGACCCACAGCATGAGCACCACGAAGGAACCGGCAGCACCGCCGGCGACGTTCAGGCTGCCGATGCCGCCACTACCGGCATGCCCGCGCTGCCGGGCTAGTCGCGATGCACGTAAGTGCCTGGCGCATCTTCGAGCGCGAAGATTCCCCGTTCCGGCGCGCCGATCGCCGGCGGATCGATCTGGCCGCTCGAGCGCGCCGCCAGCCATTCCATCCATGCTGGCCACCACGATCCCTCGGTGCACGGCGCGGTGTCGAACCAGCGCTCCGGATGCAGGTAGCGGTGCCGGGCGTCGTGGAAAGTCATCCGGTAGTTGCGCCGCGCCCGTCCCGGCTCGCTGATGATGCCGACATTGTGGCCGCCGCTGGTGAGGACGAAGGTAATGTCGGTATCGGTGTAGAGATGCACCTTGTAGACCGAGCGCCAAGGGGCGATGTGGTCCTTTTCGGTGCCGACCGCGAAGATTGGCGCCCGGATGTCGGTCAGCGCGATGCCTTCGCCGTTCACCAGATAGCGCCCTTCGGCCAGGTCATTGTTGAGGAACAGACTGCGCAGATACTCCGAATGCATACGAAATGGCAGGCGCGTCGAATCGGCGCTCCACGCCATCAGGTCGAACATCGGCTGGCGTTCGCCTTCCAGGTACTCATCGACCACCCGCGACCAGATCAGGTCCTTCGAGCGCATCAGGTTGAAAGCGGCGGAAAGCTGGTTTTTGTCGAGATAGCCCTGTTCCGCCATCATGTTTTCAAGAAAGGTGAGTTGGGCCTCGTCGATGAACAGCAACAACTCGCCGGCTTCCTCGAAATCGACCTGCGCGGCGAAAAGCGAGATCGTCGCCAGACGGTCGTCGCCATCGCGGGCCATGGCGGCAGCGGCCAGACTGAGCAGCGTGCCGCCGAGGCAGTAGCCGACCGCATGCACCTTCTGCCCGGGAAGCACCGCCTGCACCGTGTCGAGCGCTTCCATGATGCCCATCTGGCGATAGTCGTCCAGCCCGAAGTCACGCTCATCCCGCTCCGGATTGATCCAGGAAATCATGAATACCGTGTGGCCGTGTTCGACCAGATGGCGCACCAGCGAATTTTCCGGCGACAGATCGAGGATGTAGTACTTCATGATCCAGGCCGGCACGATCAGGAGCGGTTCGGCATGAACCTGTGCCGTCTGCGGCGAATACTGGATCAGCTCGATCAAACGGTTGCGCAGTATCACCTTGCCCGGCGTCAACGCGACGCCCAGTCCGGGTACGTAGGGTTCCGCACCGACCGGCTTCTTGTGGTTGTACCGGCGGAACATATCCTCCATGGCATTCGACGCCCCTTTCAGCAGGTTGCTACCCCCGCCGGCGAGCGTTGTTTTCAGGACTTCGGGGTTGCTCCAGGGAAAGTTCGACGGCGAGCAGAGATCGGTCAATTGACGGGCAATGAAGGCCAGCAGGTCGCGGTGATGCTGGCTGACCCCCTGCACGGTCGAGGTCGTCTGCTGCCACCACTCCTCGCCCAGCAGGAAAGCCTCGGCATAAATATTGAATGGCCACTGGCTCCAGCTCGCGGTCCGGAAACGGGCATCGCTGTCGCGCTGTTCCGCACAGTCCGCCATGTCGTAACGCAGGGCACAGCGGGCGGCAAAATAGCCCAAGTGGGAAAACTTCTCGACGGCCGCTTGCAGCAGGTCGTTCTGCTTGCCCGGCTGGAGCGCCAGGTGTCCGATCCAGTCGAGATAGGCCAAGGTCAGCGCCGTCGGGGCGACGCCGCCGGTCATGCGGCCGATCCAGGCGTGCAGCATCCGGTCGAAGTCGGTCGTGCGCAGGACCGGGCCGATTTTCGAGGCCACCCGCTTGTGACGGTAGCCGGTGCCTTCGCCGGTCAGGCGCTGGGTATGGGTGGGCACCCCGCCGATCACCAGCGAAAGACGACTGGTGGCGGGCTCCTGCGGGGGAACGGATGGTTTTCCTTCGGTGACGGATGGCTGGCTCATGCGGGACGCTCCTCAAAAAGACTGAGAAGCACGCTGGGCAAATTTCGTTCCCCGAGAACGATGGGCGATGGCTGAACGGATGTTTCCGGCCCGGCACCGGGCTCTTGCCTCAGCGGTACATCGTTTGCTGGGGGAAAAACGTAGCTTCACGCACCTTCGCGTGGATTCGCGCAGATCCGGCGATTTCGGGAGCAGGACCATGAACTGGGGGTTTTCCATCGGACGCATTCGGGGGATTGAAGTCATTCTCGACGGGAGCTTGCTGATCATTTTTTTCTGCCTGGGCGCAGGCCTCTTTTCAGCTTGGCATCCGGACTGGGGCGGTGCTCCGATCTGGCTCTCCGCCGTCACCGCAGCCGTCCTCTCGCCTCGCTGCCTGATGGTCCGCCGCGCTTTCCATGAAGAGCTGTGATGCCAATCCATAACGCGGACATCGCTGCGCTGTTCACCGAGATTGCCGATCTCCTGGAAATCGAGGCGGCCAACCCCTTCCGCATCCGCGCCTATCGCAACGCTGCACGGGTGGTCGGCGACGCGGGAGTGGACATGCGCACCGTCATGGCGAGCGAAAAAGGCCGGACCCCAGGCCTGACCCGACTGCCCGGCATCGGCAACGACCTGGCTGCCAAGATCCGCGAGATCATCGACACCGGAAAGTGCGCTTTTCTGGAAAGTCTGCGCCGCGAGGTGCCTCCCGCCGTCGCGGAGTTGCTGCGCATTCCGGGCCTCGGCCCGAAGCGGGTGCGCCTCCTCTGGCACGACCTCGGCGTCGAGACCCTGGAGCAGCTGCAGCGCGCCGCCAGCGAGCACCGCATCCAGGAAGTGCCGGGTTTCGGCAAGAAATCCGAAGAGAAGATCCTGCACGCCGTGGAAGCGCATCTGCGCAAGAAGCAGCGCTTCAAGCTCGCCGTCGCCGCCCGGTACGCCGAGGCGCTGGTCGCGCATCTGGCGGCGCTGGCCGGCGTCGAACGGGTCGAGGTGGCCGGCAGCTTCCGCCGCCAGCGCGAAACCGTCGGCGACCTCGACCTGCTGGCGGTCGCCGCGCCCGGC
>JBAQRB010000179.1:0-7781 GCA_049295655.1 Rhodocyclaceae bacterium | reverse complement strand
GGCTGGCGCTCGCCGCGTGGACGCTGCGTTCGACGGTGAACGTGGTGGTCGCCGCCGCCGACCGCGGCGCGCTCGCCTCGCTAGCCTCGCTGCGCTGGCTGTGGCGGAACAAGCCGGCGCGCATCGTCATCCTCGCCTACGCTTTCCATGCCTGGGAACTGCTCGGGATGTGGGCGTGGCTGCCGGCCTTCCTGAGCGCCGCCGCGCTCCTGCACGGCGGCGACGGCGCGACGCTGGCGCTGGCCGGCGCCGCGCTGGCCGCGCTGACCCACCTGCTGAGCATGGCCGGCAGCCTGTGCGGCGGTTTCTGGTCGGACCGCTGGGGGCGGACGCGGGTGATCCTCGTGATGTCGCTGGCCAGCCTCGCGTGCTCGCTGGTTTTTGGCTGGCTGCTGGCGGCGCCGCTGTGGCTGGTGGTCGGCGTTGCGATCGTGCTCAATTTCTTCGCCGTCGGCGACTCGGCGATCCATTCGGCGGCGCTCAGCGAGGTGGTGCCGGCGCCGCATCTGGCCACCGCCTATTCGCTGCGCTCGGTGCTCGGCTTCGGCATGGGCGCGCTCAGCCCGTGGCTGTTCGGCCTGACGCTCGACGCGGCGGGCGATTCGCTGGCGCTCGGCTGGGGGCTGGCGTGGAGCGGGCTGGCGGCGGTCGGCCTGGCCGGGCCGCTGCTCAGCTGGCGCCTGCTGCGCCGCGAAGCGCGGCAGGCGGCGGGTCTGCGCTGATTCTCGCTGATTGCCGGGGGAACTGCCGAGGCGCTTGTCGGTCACAGTGTTTGTTGTGTATAAGCATTGGATGATATTCAAGGAGGTGCCGTCATGATCAGCAAAACAATTTTCGTCGCGATGTTCTGTCTGGCAGCGCTGGGCGTTCGCGCCGCCGAGGTCGTGAACATCGACAGTGCCCAGCTGGCACGCCTTGCCGCGAGCGGTGCGGTGGTCGTCGACATCCGTACCGAAGGCGAATGGCAGGAGAGCGGGGTGATCGCCGGCAGCCGGCTGCTGACCTTTTTCGACGAAAAAGGGCGCAGCGACCCGGCGCGCTGGCTCGAGAAACTGAAATCGGTCGCCGGACCCGAACAGCCGGTGATCCTGATCTGCCGCAGCGGCAACCGCACGCGCGCGGCGACGCAGTTCCTCGCGCAGCAGGGCGGCTACCAGACCGTCTATAACGCCAGCGGCGGCATCAACGCCTGGGCGCGGGAAGGTCGTCCCGTCGTGCCTGCCGGCAAGGCGCTGGCCGGCTGCGCGGCGGGGGCGCGCTGCTGAGCGCTGCTGGGTTTTCCTCGCTTGCCTGAATTTTTGTCCGTGGCGGGCCGGGGAGAGTGCCGCAATTGCGCAGATAGCCTGTCCGCACCGCATGCTTTCGGCCATAATGCCGTCAGTCTATGCTGAGCGCAATTGCGGACAGGATCACTCCATGTACAAAGCACGGCCCGTTGGCGATTCCCCCGAAAGTTCCTTCTTCAAGCTGCCGGACACGCTGCTCCTGGCCTTTGACGAAAGCTGCAAGCTGCACCTGATCAGCGATGCCTGGGCCGCGACGCTGGGTTTCGCGCCGAAGGATCTGCACGCCATGAGCTTTCTCGAGCTGCTGCACGAGAACGACCGCGCCGAGTGCGCCGACAAGCTCGCCAGCCTGCGCCTGGACGGCATCTCGCTGCGTTTCTCGGGCCGCTGCCGACGCAGCGACGGCAGCTACCTCGGCGTCGCGTGGAGCGTCACCTACCAGGCCGACGAGGGGCTGTTCTACGCCGCCGCGCATGAGACGGCGGTCAATCTGTCGGGCAGCAACGCGTCCCTGCCCGACATGTACGTCGATGGGCTGACCGGCCTGCCCAACCGCAGTCTTTTTCTCGACCGGCTGGAGCACACTTGGCGGCGCGGCGAGCGCCGGCACGACCTGCGCTTCGCCGTGCTCTACTGCGGCATCGACCGCTTCAAGGTGGTCAACCACAGCCTCGGGCAGCGCATGGGCGACCTCCTGCTGATCAGCGTCGCCAACCTGATCAGCAACACGATCCGGCCGACCGACATGGCGGCGCGGCTGGCCGGCGACGAATTTGGGCTGCTGCTCGAGGACATCCGCGACATCAGCGCGACGCTCTACGTGGTCAACCGCATCCAGCAGAAGCTCGTCCTGCCGTTCAGCCTGAACGGACATCAGGTCTTCGCCACGGTTTCGTTCGGCATCGCCTTCAGCGGGCCGGAATACGGCCAGCCCGACGAGATGCTGCGCGACGCCAACATGGCGATGAGCCGCGCCAAGGCGCAGGGCGGCGGCAGCTACGTGGTGTTCAACAAGGACATGCACGACCGCGCGGTGCGCCGTCTCGAACTCGAGCTCGACCTGCGCCACGCCATCGAGCGCAACGAGTTCGAGGCCTATTACCAGCCGATCGTCGCGCTCGCCGACCGCAGCCTGTCCGGTTTCGAGGCGCTGGTGCGCTGGCGGCATCCGCGCAAGGGGCTGATCTCGCCGGTCGAGTTCATCCCGGTCGCCGAGGAAACCGGGATGATCGTCGCGCTCGGCCGCTGGATGCTGCGCGAAGCGTGCCGCCAGGCGCGCGACTGGCAGCTGCGCCTGCCGCGCGAGGTGCCGCTCACGGTCAGCGTGAACCTCTCGGCGCGCCAGATGCTGCACCCCGACCTGCTCGACGACGTGCGCGACGCGCTGGCCGACAGCGGCCTGCCGCCGCAACTGCTGAAGCTCGAAATCACCGAAAGCGCAGTGATGGAGAACGCCGAGCGGGCCATCGAACTGCTCGAGGCGTTGCGCGCCATGCACATCCGCCTGCTGCTCGACGATTTCGGCACCGGCTACTCGTCGCTGAGCTATCTGCACCGTCTGCCGATCGATACGCTGAAGGTCGACCGCTCGTTCATCAGCGGCCTGCACAAGAACGAGACCGACCGCCATTTCGTCGAGATGATCGTCCATCTCGCGCACAAGCTCGGTCGCGACGTGATCTGCGAAGGCGTCGAACTCGAGGCGCAGGCGCTGATCCTGACCGGGATGGGCGCCGAGTACAGCCAGGGCTTCCTCTACTCGCGTCCGGTCGCCGCGCACGAGGCGGAAATGCTGATGCTGACGGGGCTTTAGCAGCGCGCGGCCTGCCGTTATTTGATTGCGCTCAAGGCCTGTGCCGTCGCATGCAGGTAGACTGGGCGCTATGGGATATTCCGATTTTGCGCCGGCATCGCTCGACAACAAAAAGCCGCTACGGCAGCATCCGCGCTATTTCCTTTTCTGGCGGATCGCCCTGCTTTTCGACGAAACCGGCGAGCGGATCACCTTTCACGGCAAAACGTGCGACCTGTCGCTCCACGGCGCCGCGATGCACACTCATCACAACATTGCCTGCGGTGGGACGCTGCTGGTCATGCTCGCGCCGCCGCCGCTGAGCGCGGGAGAGCGCCAGAAGCTCATCGAAATCAAGGCGCGCATCGTGTACTCGGTTTATTCCAGCAAGAGCATGTGTTTCCGGATTGGTCTGCAATTTCTCAGTTTCACCGACAAAGGCCGCGAAGTGCTCGCGCAGCGCCTCAAGCACCATGAGGCTGCCCTCGAGGTGCGTCCCCACTGCTCCGCGCGGGATACTCAGTAGGCGGTCGGCGTCGGCTGCGCGTCGGCGGGCCAGCGGTTCTCGAACAGCACCTGCGCCAGATTGAGGCGCTTGCCCCAGCCCGCATCCTCGAACATCGGCCGCGGGTAGAAGGCCTCGACCCGGCCGATGCACAGGATGCCCAGCGGATGGGCGCCGGCCGGCAGGCCGAGCAGTCCGGCGAGTGAGCCCGGCTCGAAGAACGACACCCAGCCCAGCCCGATGCCTTCGGCGCGCGCGGCGAGCCACATGTTCTGGATCGCGCAGCCGACCGAAGCGACGTCCATCTCGGGCAGCGTGCGGCGGCCGACGATGTGCTGTTCGCGCCCCGGCATCAGCGCGACGACGAGCAGTTCGGCGCACTCGCGGATGCCTTCGATCTTCACCTTGAGGAATTCCTCGTTGCGCGACGGCAGCGCCGCGGCGGTGCGCCGGCGCTCGGCGTCGACCTGCGCGTGCATCGCTTCGCGCAGCACCGGGTCGCTGATCCGGATGAAGCGCCAGGGCTGCATGAAACCGACCGACGGCGCGAGGTGCGCGGCGAGGACCAGCCGTTCGAGCAGGCCGTCGGGCAGCGGCTCGGCTTCTCCCGCCGGCAGGAAATGGCGCATGTCGCGGCGCTCGCGCAGCGTTCGCCAGAGGGCGGCGATTTCGGCGTCGCTGTAGCGGTGATCTTGATCGGGCATGTCGGTTTTCGCTTAGACGAGGAAGAGCCGGGCGGCCGCTTCCGGGTTGGACGGGAAATAGAAGTGCATGTAGCTTGCGGTCAGCCGCTGGCGGCGATAGACCGCTTCGCCCGGACGCCCGTCCGGGCGGATCGCGTGCGCCAGCGCCGGCAGCGGGGTTTGCGCCTGCGAGTAGTGGAAGGTGTGGCCGCGCAGCGTGCCTTCGGGCAGTTCTGCTTCCTGCAGGCCGAGCGCGGCGAGCTTTGGCTGCATCGTCACGGTGCCCGGCAGCAGGCCGGCGGCGGCGTGGCTTGCGCCATCGATGTCGACCAGCGTTTCGAACAGCGCCATCATGCCGCCGCACTCGGCGAGCAGCGGTTTGCCGGCGGCGACGTGGGCGGCGAGCGCGGCGCGCAGCGAGCGGTTGCCGGCGAGCGTCGCGGCGTGCAGCTCGGGGTAGCCGCCGGGCAGCCACGCCGCGTCGCAGTCGGGCAGCGCGGCGTCGGCGAGCGGCGAGAAGAATTCAATGCGCGCACCGAGTGCCGTGAGGCAGTCGAGGTTGGCCGGATAGAGGAAGCAGAAGGCCGCATCGCGGGCGACCGCGATGGTCTTGCCGGCGAGCAGCGGCAGGATCGATGGCGGGCTGGCCGGCGCAAACGCGACCGGCGGCGGCAGTGCGGCGGCCGCGGTGCTGGCCAGCAGGTCGGCCATGCGGTCGATGCGCTGCGCGAGGTCGTCGATCTCGCTGGCCGGCAGCAGGCCGAGGTGGCGCTCGGGCAGCGCCGCGTCGATCTCGCGCGGCAGGTGGCCGTACCAGGCGATGTCGGGCGGCAGGCTCTTTTCGAGCAGTTCGGCGTGGTAGGCGCTGCCGACCCGGTTGGCGAACGCCGCGTTGAGTGCCGTGCCCGGCCGGTAGTGCTTGAGGCCGTAGGCGATTGCCCCGAAGCTTCCGGCCATCGCCGATCCGTCGATCACCGTGAGGATCGGCAGGCCGAGCTTTGCGGCAAGCTCGGCGCCGGCCGGCTGGCCGTCGAAAAGCCCCATGACGCCCTCGACGAGGATCAGGTCGGCGTCCTGCGCCGCCGCGGCGAGCCGCCACGCGGCGTCGGCTGCGCCGCACATCCAGAGGTCGACGTTGTAGCATGGCGCGCCGCTGGCGACCGCGTGGATCTGCGGGTCGAGAAAGTCCGGCCCGCACTTGAAGACGCGAACGCGGCGACCCTGGCGCGCGTGCAGGCGGGCCAGCGCCGCGACGACGGTGGTCTTGCCCTGCCCCGAGGCCGGCGCGCCGACGAAGAGGGCGGGGCAGCGGGCGGGACAGCGGGCCATTACCACTCCAGCCCGGGCATCGCTTTGACGCCGGCCTTGAAGGCGTGCTTGACGAGCGTCATCTCGGTCACCGTGTCGGCTGCGTCGATCAGCGCCTGCGGCGCGCCGCGACCGGTGACGATCACGTGCTGCAGCGCCGGCCGGCTGGCCAGCGTGGCGAGCACCGAGGCGAGGTCGAGCCAGCCGTACTTGAAGGCGTAGGTCATCTCGTCGAGCACGACGAGGCCGATTGCGGGGTCGGCCAGATAGCCGCTGGCGATTGCCCACGCGGCGCGCGCGGCGCTTTCGTCGCGCGTGCCGTCCTGCGTTTCCCAGGTGAAGCCTTCGCCCGAGACGTGCCAGCGCACGCTGTCCGGGATCAGTTCGGCGACGCGCCGGTAGAAACCCTCTTCGCCGGTATCGGAGCGCCCCTTGACGAACTGGACGACGGCGACCCGCATGCCGTGGCCGAGCGCGCGGGCGACCACGCCGAAGGCGGCGGAGGACTTGCCCTTGCCGTTGCCGGTGTTGACGACCAGCACGCCGCGTTCGTCCTGCGCGGCGGCGATCTTTTCGTCGATCACCGACTTCTTGCGCAGCATGCGCTGCTGGTGGCGTTCTGCCTTGTCCTGGTCTTCGCTCATGTTCTGTCTTCGGTTCTGGAGGTGTTAACGGGGGATGAAGCTGATCCGGCCGTCGCATTCGACCGCCTGCAGCGGGTACTGGTAAAGCGCTGAAAGCCGCTCGGCGGTGAGCATTTCGTGAGCACTGCCGCTTTCGCTGCGGCCGTCGCCGTGGATGAGCAGGGCGCGGTCGCAGAAACGCCAGGCCAGCGCCGGTTCGTGCAGGACCATGACGACGCCGCTGCGCGTATCGCGCTTTGCTCCGGCGAGGAGTTCGAGCATGGCGATCTGGTGTTTGAGGTCGAGGTGCGCGATCGGTTCGTCGAGCAGGAGGAGCTGCGGCGCCTGCGCGAGCAGCGTGGCGATCGCCAGCCGCTGGCGTTCGCCGCCCGAGAGCGTCTGCACGTCGCGCCGCTCGAAGGCCGACAGATCGACCGCCGCCAGCGCTTCCCGGACGATTCTTGTGTCGTCGGCCGATTCCCAGTCCCAGCGCGCGAGGTGCGGGTGGCGGCCGACCAGCGCGGTTTCCAGTACGCTCGAAGCGAAGGCGTCGCCGCGCGCCTGCGGCAGCCAGCCGCGGATCAGCGCGCTGCGGCGCGGGCCGAGCGCGGCGTAGCTCGCGCCGTTGAGCAGCACCTCGCCGCCCTGTGCGGCGCGCAGTCCGGCGAACACCGAGAGCAGTGTCGATTTGCCGGCACCGTTGCGCCCGAGGATGGCCAGGCGCTCGCCCGGCTGCAGCGCGAGGTCGAGGTCGCGGCAGACCGGATTGCCGCCGATGCTCACGGTCAGCCGGCGCACTTCGAGCAGCGGGGCGGGGGCGGCGCTCATCGGCGGATCGCCCGCGCATCGCGCGTCAGCAGGAAGAGAAAGGCCGGCACGCCGATCAGCGCGGTGAGCACGCCGACCGGCAGTTGCTGCGGCGCGATCAGCGTGCGCGCCAGCGTGTCGGCGATCACCAGCAGGCTGCCGCCGGCCAGCACCGAAGCGGGCAGCAGCAAGCGCTGGTCGTTGCCGGTGGCGAGGCGCACGAGGTGCGGGACGATCAGGCCGATGAAGCCGATCGACCCGGCGTGCGTGACGGCGGCGGCGGTGGCCAGCGAGGCCACGAGGTAGACGCCGCGGCGCAGGCGAACGACCGCGACGCCGAGCGTTTGCGCGGTATCGGCGCCGCGCGCCAGCAGGTTGAGTTCGCGGGCGAACGGCAGGCAGATCAGGGTGGCCGCGCCCAGGATGCCGAGCGCGAGACGCGGATCGTTGGTTTGCGAGAGATCGCCCATCAGCCAGAAGAGCATGCCGCGCAGCTTGTGTTCGGGCGCGATCGAGAGCATCAGCGCGACCGCCGCGCCGCAGCCGGCGGCGACGATGACGCCGGTGAGCAGGAGGCGCGTCTGCGTCCAACTGCCGTCGCCGTGCGCCAGGCCGAAAACGACGAACATCGCGCCGAGCGCGCCGAGAAAGGCGAAGCCGTTGATGCCGGCGGCCGACAGGCCGAACAGGATGGCCAGCATCGCGCCGACCCCGGCGCCGCCCGAAATGCCGAGCACGTAGGGGTCGGCCAGCGGGTTGCGCAGCAGCACCTGGAGC
>JBAQRB010000178.1:0-19763 GCA_049295655.1 Rhodocyclaceae bacterium | reverse complement strand
GCCCGGCGGAGCAGACCTTGAAGAACTGACGCCGTGTAACGTTCATTGTTTTATCCCCCCTCTCAAGGTTGCGACTGGTGTCGCGACGCAGGGATAGCGCAAGGAACATGCCACACGAGGCAAGTCGTTGAACATCATGGAACTTGATGCAGAAAACGGAACTGGCGGATGGGACATTTTGTCTCAACGCGCCAATCGGTACGACAGAATGTCCCATCCGTACGACAAGCGACGAGGAAGGCTTGCCACGCGTGAAATCAAGCGGCCATTGGGGCGGTTCTTTTTTTCACCTTTCCGCTCCGGCGCCGGCCGCTTGCGCCGGACCCGTTCGAAGCGCGGGTTTCATGTTATACATACGCCATTCTTTCTAGAGCGGGGGCATTGCAGAATCATGAGCACGCAAGAAAAATCCGTCGTCTTCGGCACCGAAGACATCCTGTTGAGCCTGTGCAATTCGGTGACTCGCGTCCTCAGCGTCGCGACCCACAGCCAGATTCACTTTTCCGGGATGGTCCAGCGCATCACCAAGACCTGCCTGAAGCCGGATATCGGCTGCTTCGTCCTGTTCGACGGCGGCTTCTCTGGGCTCGTGGTGATCAACTTCTCCGCCCAGTCGGCCATGGAGCTGTACGAAAGCTACATGCTGAACATGGGCATGGCGAAGGAGGGGCTGGCCAGTTCGCACACCTCGGATGAAGTGAGCAACGTGATGGGCGAGCTGATGAACCAGATCGTCGGCGACTTCACCGGCAAGGTGGCGCGCGAACTGCAGACGCAGATCACGCAGAACCAGCCCAAGATGCTGGTCCTCAACAAGCAGGTGATGCTCAGCGTCGATACCAATCTCGACAAGCCCGAGTCCCGCCGCGTCACTTTCCACACCGGCCGCAACAACATTTTCTACCTCGAACTGGCGATCGACCGGACCGAATTCATCAAGCTCTTCGACTTCGAGGCCCCGGCGGCCGACGATCCAGACGAGCTGCTGGCGCAGGCCAGCCGGCAGACCGCCCCCGCCGCCCCGCCGCCGGCGCAGTCCAAAGAACAGGACGACCTGCTCGACTCGCTCGGCATGTAAGGCCTCAATCGCCGAGCAAGCGCCGTGCCGCGTCGGCAGGCGCCCCGGCGGCTTCGAGCACCTTGCGCCGCGAGGTCTGCCCGCTTTTCAGCATGACCGCCGACTTGGCGACGCCGAGCCGCTCGGCGACAAAACCGAGCAGCGCGGCGTTGGCCTTGCCGTCCACCGGCGGCGCGGCGAGCCGGATCTTCAGCGCGTCGCCGTAGAGGCCGGCCACTTCGGTTTTCTTGGCGCCGGGCTGGATATGCAGGGTCAGCGTGATTTTCCCGTCGCCGGCGCGCAGCCAGGGGGTCATCAGAGGAGCATCAGGACGACCTGCGCGAGCAGGATGGCGATCAGCGGCGAGAGGTCGATCGCGGCGATCGGCGGCACGACGCGCTGGATCGGGCGCAGGAAGGGACCTGTCAGTTGGCCGAGCGGCTGGGCCAGCGGTGAGTAGGGATTGACCCACGACAGGATGGCCTGCATGAAGAGCGCGCCAATCAGCAGGTAAATGCTGATGCGCAGCGTCGCCAGCACGCCTTTCCAGAGCAGCAGGCCGAGCAGCTGCTCGGCTCCGGCCAGCTCGAAACCGCCCTGTGCGGCAAACACCGCGAACAGCAGGAAAACCTGCAGCAGGTAGGCCGGCAGCAGGCTCGACAGGTCGAGGCCGAAGACGCCGGGCAGCACCCGGCGCAGCGGCTTGACCAGCCAGTTGGTGAGCTGCACGACAAAGGCGCCGACCTGATTGGCGAAGGAGACGCGGAAGGCCTGCATGTAGAAGCGCAGGAGCAGGGCGAACGAGAGGAAACCGATCAGCGCGTCGAGCAGGAAGAGGCCGGCTTGCGTCATGATCAATCCTTGCCGAGCAGTTGGCCGAGCTCGCGGCCGCGAGCTTCGGCGGCGAGGATGCCGGCAACGATGCCTTCCTTGACGCCGCGCTCGCTCATCGTGCGCAGCGCCGCCTCGGTGGTACCGCCCTTCGAGGTGACGCGTTCGCGCAGGATGCTGGCCGGCTCCTCGGACTGGGCGGCGAGCTTGGCGGCGCCGAGCGCCGTCTCGATCGACAGCTGGCGCGCCTGCTCGGGCGTGAAGCCGAGTTCGGCAGCCGCCTGCTGCAAGGCCTCGATGAACAGGAAGGCGTAGGCCGGGCCGCTGCCGGAAACGGCGGTGACCGCGTCCATCTGCGCCTCGTCGGCAACCCACAGCGTGCTGCCGACCGCCTGCAGGATGCGCTCGGCACCGATCCGTTCGGCCTCCGAGACGGCCGGCAGCGCGTAGAGGCCGGTGACGCCTGCACCGATCAGCGCCGGCGTGTTGGGCATCGTGCGCACCAGCTTGTCGTGGCCGCCGAGCCAGCGCGCGAGGTCGGCCAGGCGCAGGCCGGCGGCGATGCTGATCACCAGCTGCTGCGCAAGGTGCGGCACGAGCGATGCGCAGGCTTCGCGCATCTGCTGCGGCTTGACGGCGAGCAGCAGCGCGTCGCAGTCAAGCGCCGCCGCATCGGGCGCGGCGTAGCAACGCACGCCGTAGCTGCGTTCAAGCCGGGAACGCGCCTCGGCGCCCAGTTCAATGACGGCGATGTCGGCGGCGGCAAAGCCAGTATTGAGCAGACCGCCGATCAGGGCGTTGGCCATATTGCCACCGCCGAGGAAGGTAATTTTCATGCGTAGTTTCTTTCACCAAAAATTGCAGTACCGACACGCACCAGCGTCGCGCCTTCGGCAATCGCCGCTTCAAGATCGTGCGACATGCCGATCGACAGCGTATCGAGCGCCAGACCGTCGGCGCGCAGTTGATCGTAGAGTTCGCGCAGGCGGCGAAACGGCAGACGCTGCGCCGCGAAATCGTCGGCCGGCGCGGGGATCGCCATCAGGCCGCGCAGTCGCAGGCGCGGCAACTGGGCAATGGCCTGCGCCAGCGCCGGCGCGTCGGCCAGCGCGACGCCACTTTTCGTCGCTTCGCCGCTGACATTGACCTGCAGGCACAGCGAGAGCGGCGGCAGGGCCGTTGGGCGCTGCTCGGCAAGGCGTTCGGCGATCTTCAGGCGATCGATCGAATGCACCCAGTCGAAATTCTCGGCAACCGCCCTCGTCTTGTTGCTCTGCAAAGGTCCGATGAAATGCCACTCGATGCCCAGCGCATGCGCATCGCGCAATTCGAGGACCTTGTCGACGCCTTCCTGCACGTAATTTTCGCCGAAGGCCCGCTGCCCGGCGGCCAGCGCCTCGCGCACGCAGACGGCCGGCTGCGTCTTGCTCACCGCGAGCAGGGCGACCTCCTGCGGATTGCGTCCATACAGGCGCGCCGCGGCTTCGATGCGCGCGCGAACGGCTTGCAGCTTAGCGGAAATTGTAGTCATAATCGGCCGATGTGCAGATGCCGCAAAGTATAGCATCGCGCCCCCGCGTACAGCCCGAGGACCAACCCCGATGGATATCACCGAACTCCTTGCCTTCAGCGTCAAGAACAAGGCTTCCGACCTGCACCTCTCGTCCGGCCTGCCGCCGATGATCCGCGTGCATGGCGACGTGCGCCGCATCAACCTGCCGGCGATGGAGCACAAGGACGTGCATGCGATGGTGTATGACATCATGAACGACGGTCAGCGCAAGCACTACGAGGAGACGCTCGAATGCGACTTCTCGTTCGAGATTCCCAACCTCGCACGCTTCCGCGTCAATGCCTTCGTGCAGAACCGGGGAGCAGCCGCAGTCTTTCGGACCATCCCGTCGAAGGTCCTGACCCTCGAGGAACTCAACTGCCCGAAGATCTTCAAGGAAATCGCCGAATACCCGCGCGGCATCGTCCTGGTCACCGGGCCGACCGGCTCGGGAAAATCGACGACGCTGGCGGCAATGGTCAACCACGTGAACGAGAACGACCACGGCCACATCCTGACCGTCGAGGACCCGATCGAATTTGTCCATGAGTCGAAGAAGTGCCTGATCAACCAGCGCGAAGTCGGCCCGCACACGCAGTCGTTTTCCAACGCGCTGCGCTCGGCGCTGCGCGAGGACCCGGACGTGATCCTGGTCGGCGAAATGCGCGACCTCGAAACGATCCGCCTCGCGCTCTCCGGCGCCGAGACCGGACACCTCGTCTTCGGCACGCTGCACACGTCGAGCGCGGCGAAAACCGTCGACCGCATCGTCGACGTCTTCCCCGCCGCCGAGAAGGAGATGGTCCGCTCGATGCTCTCCGAGTCGCTGCGCGCGGTGATCTCGCAGACGCTGCTGAAGACCAAGGACGGCCTGGGGCGCTGCGCGGCGCACGAAATCATGATCGGCACGCCGGCGATCCGCAACCTGATCCGCGAGAACAAGGTGGCACAAATGTATTCGGCGATCCAGACCGGCGCGCAGCTCGGCATGCAGACGCTCGACCAGAACCTGCTCGACCTTGTCCGGCGCAACGTCGTCTCGTCGAGCGAAGCGCGCAGCAAGGCTGCCAACAAGGACGCCTTCCCGGGCTAGACGCCCGGTTTTGTGCGGTAAACGGAGAGACCATGGAACGCGATCAGGCACTCAAATTCATGCAGGACCTGCTGCGCCTGATGGCGCAGAAAAACGGCTCCGACCTGTTCATCACGGCCAACTTCCCGCCGGCGATCAAGATCGACGGCAAGATCACGCCGGTCTCGAGCCAGACGCTAACGCCGCAGCACACCGCCGATCTGGCGCGCGCGATCATGAACGACCGCCAGGCCGCCGAGTTCGAGTCGACCAAGGAATGCAACTTCGCCATCTCGCCGTCCGGGATCGGCCGTTTCCGGACCAACGCCTTCATCCAGCAGGGGCGCGTCGGCGTCGTCTGCCGCACGATCAGCATGACGATCCCGACGCTCGACGAACTCGCGCTGCCCGCCGTGCTGAAAGATATCGCGATGACCAAGCGCGGGCTGGTCATCTTCGTCGGCGGCACCGGCACCGGCAAGTCGACCTCGCTCGCTGCGCTCGTCGACCACCGCAACCGCAACAGCTACGGCCACATCATCACGATCGAGGACCCGGTCGAGTACATCCACGAACACAAGAACTGCATCATCACGCAGCGCGAAATCGGCGTCGACACCGACTCGTGGGAAGCCGCGCTGAAGAACACGCTGCGCCAGGCGCCCGATGTCATCCTGATGGGCGAGATCCGCGACCGCGAGACGATGGACTACGCCGTCGCCTTCGCCGAAACCGGCCACCTGTGCCTCGCCACGCTGCACGCCAACAGCGCCAACCAGGCGATCGACCGGATCATCAACTTCTTCCCCGAGGAACGCCGCCAGCAGCTCTTGATGGACCTCTCGCTGAACCTGCGCGGTCTCGTCTCGCAGCGCCTGCTGCCGAAGAAGGACGGCAAGGGACGCGTTGCCGCGATCGAGATCATGCTCAACTCGCCGCTCATTTCCGACCTGATCTTCAAGGGCGAGGTGCACGAGATCAAGGAGATCATGAAGAAGTCGCGCGAGCTCGGCATGCAGACCTTCGACCAGGCGCTGTTCGACCACTACGAGGCCGGCAGCATCACCTACGAGGACGCGCTGCGCAACGCCGACTCGATCAACGACCTGCGCCTGCAGATCAAGCTGAACGGCAAGGCGTCGCAGGGGCGCGACATCAACGCCGGCATCGGCCATCTCGACATCGTTTAGGCGGCGGCGAAAAAAACGGTTAACCGCAACGAACACAACGGGCACAACGAGAAGCTAAAAGGTTTTTCGTTGTGGGCGTTGCGCTCGTTGTGGTGAATGCCTTGAATCAAACCTTGCGGTTGCTCCCGGCGACCATCTTGAACTCGAACATCCGGCATTCGAGCGCGCCGTTGAAGAGCAGCGTTTTCTTGCTCGGCGTCAGGCGCATCATCTTCGGCAGGCGCAGGTCGGCGGTCAGCAGGTAGCAGTTCCAGCCCGAGAACTTGCGCTTCAGCGCGCTGCCGAGCTGCGGGTAGAACTCGGCGAGTTCGTCCTGCTCGGACAGCCGTTCGCCGTACGGCGGATTGCTGACCATGACGCCGGCCGGCGCCGGCGCGTCGATTTCAAGCAGGTCGCCGCACGACAGGCTGACCGCCGGCAGCAGGCCGGCGCGGTCGAGGTTGGCGAGCGCGGCGCGCACGGCGACCGGCGAAAGGTCGCTGCCGTAGATCTGCGCGAAGGCGGCCGGTTTTTCGGCGTCCATTGCCGTATCGAGCAGGTCCTTCCAGAGCGCCAGGTCGAAATTCTTCAGGCGCTGGAAACCGAAGTCGCGGCCGGCGCCGGGCGCGATGTTGAGCGCCATCTGCGCCGCTTCGACGAGGAAGGTGCCGCTGCCGCACATCGGGTCGAGCAGCGGCGTTCCGGGCTGCCAGCCGGACAGGCGCAGCATGCCGGCGGCGAGGTTTTCCTTGAGCGGCGCCTCGACCGTCTTCTGGCGCAGGCCGCGCTGGTAGAGCGGCGCGCCCGAGGTGTCGAGGTAGAGCGTGCATTCGTCGGCCGTGATGAAGGCGTGCACGCGCACGTCGGCGGCGCGCGTATCGACGCTCGGCCGCTGGTCGAATTCGCGCCGGAAGCGGTCGCAGACCGCATCCTTGATGCGCAGCGTGATGAATTCGATGCTTTTCAGCGGGCTCTTGACCGCCGTCACGTCGACGCGGATCGTCTGCTCGACGGCGAACCACTTCGGCCACGGCGTTTCGAGCGCCAACCGGTAGATGTCGTCCTCGCGCGCGTAGCGGCCGTGCGCGACGCGCCACAGCACGCGCGTGGCGATCCGCGAGTGCAGGTTGATGGCGTAGCAGGCCGGCCATTCGGCGGCAAAATGCACGCCACCGGGAACCTGCTTCAGGTGCTCGACGCCGACGGCGGTCAGGTCTTCCGCCAGCAGCGGTTCGAGGCCGCGCGGGCAGCTTACGAAGAATTTTTCCACGATGATTCCAGAATAGGCGTTGCGTTCAGAAGGGCTTGAGGACGACGAGGAAGATCACGGCGAGCAGGATCAGTACCGGCAGTTCGTTGAACCAGCGATACCAGACGTGGCCGTGCCGATTGCCGCCCGCCTGGAAGTCGCGCAGCAGGCGGCCGCAATAGAGGTGGTAGGCGACCAGGACGAGGACCAGTACCAGCTTGGCGTGCAGCCAGCCACCGGTGAAGCCGAAGCCGAGCCACAGCCACAAGCCCAGGCCGACCGCCAGCGTGCCGAGCGGCGTCATGAAGCGGTAGAGCTTGCCGGCCATCAGCAACAGCCGGTCACGTTCGGCAACGCTGCCCGGCTCGACCATCGCGAGGTTGACGAAAATGCGCGGCAGATAGAAGAGTCCGGCGAACCAGCTGACGACCAGCCACAGGTGCAGCGACTTGACTACGAGCATCGGTGTTCCCTTTCGTTCCAGGCGGCGGCGACCCCATCCCTGACGTGCGGATAGCGCAGCTTTGCCCGCAGTTCCTGCTTGATGCGCCGGTTGGCAAGCCGGCGCGACTCGCTCATGAACGAGAGCTGCAGTGCCGGCATCTGCGTTTGCGCCTCGCTGCGCGACAGGCGCGGCGCCCTCGGCAGGCCGAAACGCTCGGCGACGAGGTCGAAATACTCGCCCATCTTCATCTGCGAATCGTCGCTCGCATTGTAGGTGCGGTTCGCCCGCCCGTAGCGCAGTGCGGCGCAGGCCAGCAGCGCGAGATCGTCGGCGTGGATGTGATTGGTGAACACGTCATCCTCGTCGCGCAGCGCGGGCGTTCCTTTCTGCAGGCGCTCGAGCGGCAGGCGGTCGGCGGCGTAGATGCCCGGGGCGCGCAGGATGCTGACCGGCACGCCGTGCCTGCAGCCGAAGGCACGCAAGCGGCGCTCGGCATCGACCCGGCGCGCGGCGCGTGCGGTCGCCGGCGCGGGCGTCCGCGTCTCGTCGATCAGCGCACCGGCGCAGTCACCATAAACGCCGCTGGTACTTATATAGACGATGCGCTGTGGTAGACTTTTTCCCTTTGCCAGCGCCGCCAGCAGCCGGCGCGTACGGGCATCGACCGGGCCGGCGCTTGGGTCGCCCGCGGGCGGCGCGAAATGCAGCACGACATCCGCCAGACCGGCGATGCGCGCAAGACTCGCGGCCGAATCCAGGTCGGCCAGCAGCGGGATGGCGCCAGCGCGACGCCACCAGGCGCACAGCGCCGGATCGCGCAACAAGGCGAAGACCCGGTAATGTCCCGTCAGCCGCGGCAGCGCGCGGCGCGCTACGTCGCCGCAACCGACAATCAATAATTTTTGCACCGCGCAATTTTACCGGAATCGCGATCCAGGAGAGGGTCCATGAGTTTTGAAGTCAGCATCCAGCCAAGCCGCCACACCTTCCAGGCCGAGGCCGGCGAGACGATTCTCGACGCCGCACTGCGCCAGGGGATAGCGCTCCCCTACGGCTGCCGTGACGGCGCCTGCGGCGCCTGCCGCGGGCAGGTGCTGAGCGGCCAGGTCGAGCACGGCAAGGCACAGGCGCACGCGCTGTCCGAAACCGACCGCGCGGCCGGCTATGCCCTGCTGTGCTGCGCCAGCGCGCAAAGCGACCTCGCCGTCGCCTGCAAGGAAGTTGGCGTGCTACGGGACATCCCGGTCAAAACGCTACCCGCGCGCGTGCAGAAAATGACACGCGCCGCGCCCGACGTGATGATCCTCGAGCTCAAGCTGCCGGCCAGCGAACGCCTGCAATTCCTCGCCGGCCAGTACCTCAACATTCTCCTGAAGGACGGCAAGCGGCGAGCCTTTTCGCTGGCCAACGCGCCGCACGACGACGCCTGCCTGCAACTGCACGTCCGCCACGTGCCGGGCGGACAATTCACCGAACACGTATTTTCGGCGATGCAGGAGCGCGACATCCTGCGCTTCAACGGGCCGCACGGCAGCTTCTTCCTGCGCGAGGATTCCGACCAGCCGATCGTGCTGGTCGCCGGCGGCACCGGCTTCGCGCCGATCAAGGCGATCGTCGAGCATGCCATCGCCGAGCAATGCCGGCGCCCGATCAGCCTCTACTGGGGCGGTCGCCGGCGCGCCGATCTCTACCTGCTGCCGCTCGCCGAGCAGTGGGCCGCCGAACACCCGCACATCCGCTTCGTCCCTGTACTCGCCGAAGGCGACGCCGAGGATGGCTGGCCGGGGCGCAACGGCCTCGTCCATGAGGCCGTCATGAATGATTTTGCTGACCTTTCCGGCCATCAGGTGTATGTTTGCGGAGCGCCGGGGATGGTCGCCGCAGCCAGGCGCGATTTCATCGGCCAATGCAAGTTGCCGGACGACGCGTTTTTTGCCGACTCCTTCGATTTTTCCAACGACACGCCGAACGCACCCAACTAACCGCCATGCCCGATGTCTTCTTCTCCCGCCAGCCGCTGGTCAATCGCCAGAGCAAGATCATCGCCACCCGGCTCAGCCTGCACCTTGGCGACAACAATGGCAGCAAGGACGCGGTAGAGGCGCTCAACGCACTCGGCGACGTCTGGCCGAGCGGCGAAAAATCGATCTTCGTCAACTGCGGCGAGACGCCGTGCGACATCGGGCTGCTCGACTGGCCGGCACCGGAAAACGCGACCATCGAGCTCAGGTCGGCCTCGCTGGTCGGCGCCGATGCCGGCGAATTCGTCGCCGCGCTGCAAACCCGGCAGCCGGCGCTCTGCCTCGATTTCGACGCACAGGCCGCACAAGCCATCGCGACCGGCACCCGCTTCCGCTTCATCGCCTTCGATGCGAAGGCCTTCAACCCGGAGCAGCTGAAAACACTGGTCGGCAAAACCCAGCCCTACGGCATCGGCATTGCTTTTAACGTCGACAGCGCAACGCAGTTCCAGGACTGCCTCGACGCCGGCCTGAACGCCGCCGCCAGCTGGTTCTTCAAACAGCCGACCAGTGCGCCGGCCAAGGCGCTCAATCCGGGGCAGGCCCAGATCATTCGCGTGCTCAATCTGGTGCGCCGAAACGCCAACGTCAAGGAAATCGAAGCAGCGCTCAAAAGCGACGTCGCGCTCTCGTACAAGCTACTGCGCTATATCAATTCGGCTGGCTTCGGCCTGTCCTGCGAAATCCAGTCGTTCAGCCACGCGGTGACCATCCTCGGCTACGACAAGCTCAACAAATGGCTGTCGCTGCTGCTCGCCACGGCGAGCAAGGACCCGATGGCGCCGGCGCTGATGTACACGGCGCTGACGCGGGCGCGCCTGATGGAATTGCTGACGCACGGACTGGTCGACCGCAGCGAGTACGACAACCTGTTCATCACCGGCGCCTTCTCGCTACTCGATGCACTGCTCGGCGTCGAAATGGAACAGGCGCTCGAAGCGATGCACCTGCCCGAACCGATCTGCGACGCACTGCTCGGCAAAGGCGGCCTCTACGGTCCCTTCCTCGATCTGGCGCTGGCCTGCGAAGGCAATGACGGCAAGGCGATCGCCGAGCAGGCCGGCATGCTCGGGCTGTCGGCCGACCAACTCAACCGGGCGCAGCTGCAGGCGCTGGCCTTCGCCGACACGATGGAGTTTTAACCGCAAAGGGGCAGCGCAATACCTCAACAGGATTGCTGTTCCAATACACCGGCCAGCGCTTCGTCAAAATCCGCCGAGAGCCGCGTAAACATTGGCTTGCAAGGAATCACACAAACAAGATGCCCCGAAGGGCAAGCGACGCTGCCCGGAGGAAACACCCTTGGGGTGTGCCCGTATCTATTGGTCTGCAGGCCAATACTCACTACAGGTTCGGAAAACGCCCGGCGCGCTTGAGGTTGGCATCGACAGCAATGCCTCTGAAGTTTTCGAATCGTCTCTGACCCCGTTAGACCTGACGACGTTTTTCCCAGTCAAACCACCGCGAGCCGTTCAACGGTGTCGGGAAATTTCTCGACCAAGCGTATCAGCAGCGCGGCCTGAGCATTTGGTTTAGCCCTACCTTGCTCCCAGTTTTCCAACGTTCTCGGGTTGGTGCGCAGGTAGCCGGCAAACACCGGGCGCGACAGATGAAGACGTTCGCGCAGCGCAACCAACTCCTCGGCTGTAACGTCCAGAGCGGTTTGCGCCTCGACCTTATGCGTCCGCAGCGTCTGCTTGCCGGCGTGCTCATTGGCAAGCGCTTCAAAACCCTCGGCAATCTCCGCAAACAAGTTCCGTTTTTTCATCGTCAGGCCTCCAGTTCAGCTTTTAACATTCCCTTGAGCACCTTCTTTTCTGCCCCGACTCGGCTGGCTTACTCGGCGTATTCTGAAAAATGGGTTTTCGCTTCGTAGATATTGACCTGCATTCGAGCAACAGCGTTGCTCGAATGCAGGTCACGCCGTCTGCGCATGGAGCTTCAAACCAAGCGCTTTGACTACTTTCAGGATCGTGCCAAATTCAGGATTGCCATCGCTGGAAAGCGCCTTGTACAGATTTTCTCGCGCAAGGCCAGTATCCCGTGCCAGCTGCGTCATGCCACGTGCGCGCGCAATCACGCCCAGCGCGTGAGCAATAAAGGCGGGGTCATCTCCCGCCTCTTCCAGGCAGGCATCAAGGTAAGCGGCCATGTCCTCGCCGGTTTTAAGATACTCGGCGCTATCGTGCCGGGTGAATTCTTCAGCCATGATCTACTCCTTCCAGTCCTTGGCGATGATTTTCGCCCGTTCAATATCGAGCGGCTGTGAAGATTTATCGCCGCCGCACAGCATCACCACCACCCGCATTCCGTACTGCCTGCAATAGAGCCGCCGATAACCTGGCCCATAGTGAATGCGTAATTCGGAAATCCCGTCACCGACGGGCTGTGCATCGCCGAAATTACCCACCGCGATGCGATCAAGCCGCGCAAGAACACGCATTCGCGTCTGGTTATCTCGCAGATCACCGAGCCATCGGGAAAACGTGGTGCTTCGGATAATCTCGAAAATGATTTAGTGTAATTTACAAAATACACACAATCAAGGCATATTGGCTCAAGCGGTCGCTATTACAGCCCTTGCAAGGGAAACGCCTGATTGAACGTATCAAACTCTACGATGCTATTAGCCGTGAAGATCATCCATATCGCAAGCAAGCGCAGCAGCCAACTTGGCCAACAGATCCGCAGACGCTTTGGCCTTACTGTGCTCGACCATGGAAAGCATCTGCCGCGAGACGCCGCAGCGCTCGGCCAGCGCCTGGAGTGTCAGCATGCGGTATTCGCGCCACACGCGTAAGGGATGTTCGCCGGCCAAGAGCCGGTCGGCGACCTCGACCGGGAAGGTTTCGGCACCCTGCACCGCCTTGGCATCGGCGATGTCCTGCAAATCCTCAAGTCGCACCAGCAAGTCGTTCCACTCGTCGATGGGGATCACGGCAAATGTCGGCTGGCCGTTCAGTTCGATGATCTGCGCGTTCATTTGTATGCATCTCCTCTCGTGGCAATTTTCAACACCAGCAGCACCAGTTTACCGTCGCGCACATCGCAGACCGCGCGCCAGTCGCCCACGCTCAGTCGCCAGAACGCCGAGCCTTGCAGCGGTTTCCAGTCGCCGCGATAGGCTGACGGATCGGCTGCTACATTGCCAAGCTCATCGCGCATCCGCCTGGCGATGCCGGACGGCATCTTGACGAGAGCCTTCAAGGCCGGCTTGGAAAAATGCAGCGTTAACATGGAACGATGTTAAATACTCACCAGATGTATGTCAAGCATTGCTTGACAACCGCCCTGCCGGAAACGCCCGATTGAACGCATCAAATTGCATCAGGAGATCGCTCAGCGACTGATCGCTTTCGACCCGCTCAAACGCCTCGCACAAGCCCCAGAAGAACGCCTTATCCTTGAAGCGGATGTTGAGCGGCAGCAGCGGTGCCAGCCCATGGTGTACGCAGAGCGCATCGGACAACACCGCCGCCGTGGTGCCATTCGAGTCGGCGAACGGATGCACGCGCTTGAATCGAAAATAAAAGCGAAAAACATCCTCGCGCCTGGGATTCGGGATTTCATTGAATTCGGCAATGATTTTCCGAAGGTCGCTCTCAATGCATGGGAGCGGAGAACACACGGAATACCAGCGATGGCTTCTGAATGGCTCGTCCCGAATCTCCCTCTGCCGCCAGGCACCGGGGCTGATTTTCACCGGGTTGCCCGGCTTGTCGGGACTGCCATGGTTATCCATCGCATCGATCAGGTATCCCGGCGGATAAAGGCGCACATGGAAACCGATCGCGCTATTGACCGAAAGCGTGCCGTCGATAAGTTCCCTGCGCAAATAATCGCTCAACATGCGGACATGCGACCTGAAATTCAAAGTCAGTGACTCGTGTTCATGCTTCGGCCTTTTTCCCAGCGTATCGAGCAGGCGGGGGAGCAGGCTGGCCTCAACAGTTTCGTCGAAGGTCATGAGCCCACCAGGACTCAATGCCACGGGAGCGCCACCGGACAGCCCGGTTTCCTGTGCGCTCATCTCGGTTGCAGACGCCAAACGGGAGTTGATCAAGGCGCCGTCGCCATTTCTCCGCCCGATCCAGAAAAACGCCTCTTTCTTGCTCAATACGCCATCCCTGGCAAAATCGGCCAGCCCATCCCAGAAAGCCGCTTTCGTGGCCGCTGGCAGCGCGGCAAGCGGCGAATTGAAGTAGAACGTCAGCAGGTCGTCGCCTTCCGGGGTATCCCGATCCGCCGTACCGAGGCGAACAGACAATTCCACCACGGTCTCCTCGTAGCCGATCTGCTCCTTACTCAGCCATTCCTTCAAATGCTCATAGGATGCCCGCATGTTGGTCAGCCGCTTCGTCATCCGCCACTCGTCACTGTCCGGGTGATTGCAGACGATCAGCGCCAAGCCGCCGGGTTTCAGGGCGACAACGATCTCGCGCAGGGTTTCGTCTGGATTCGGCAGGTGCTGCACGGTTTGCACGAGCAAGATCAAATCCGATGGCGGCAGCAAAAAATCCTCGCTCGGCAGCTTGTGAAAAACCACTTGCGGCAAGCCGGCATGGCGGGAATGTTCGCGGAAGTACGCGACCGATACCGCTGATGGCTCCACATAATGGTATTCAAACGCCATACCCTGATGCCGCAAGAGGCCGTGCACAATGCCGTCGGCGATGATTCCCGTCCCCGCGCCGATGTCGGTCACAACGAAGTGCTGGTTCAATTGCTGCCCGGCCAGCCTGGCAAGCACCTGTTCGACCACGTAGCGCTTGTCGCCCGAACGCCGGGTGTAAGTCTGAAACACCGAAGGACGGTCGTCGTAAATGCTGCGCGGCCTGATTTCCACCAGCCCCCGGTTCCAGCCATCCACCAGTTGCAGTTGTTCGGTGATCGACACGCCGCTCGCCAAGTTTTCCATCAGCGCCGTATAGAACAGCCCGTTCTTTCGATCGAGAGCCAGCGGGGCAAGGCCGTGATTGAGGCAGATCACATCGGCGAGCAGCGCAGCCAGCCGCCCGTTGCCATCGGTGAATGGGTGAACGGCCCAGAAATCGAAAATGAAGCGCAACGCATCTTCGCGCTGCCACGAAACCTTGGTGACCAAGCCATCCAACAAGGCCGTCAAATCGGCCTCGACCGCCGCCGGTGCAGAAAACTCGGTGTAATGCGGCCAGAGAACATGCTGGCGCCATTCCCCGCTCGCGGTTTCGCAACTCACCGCATCGTTGCCGACGGCACGATGCCGAAAATCGGGCGGGAACAGTGTCCGATGCAATTTTCTGACAAAATTTACTGCAGGAACTCCGCCACACTCCCGCAGCGTCAAGCTGGTCAGCACGACCACATGCGCCAAATACAGGCGGCGAATTTCGTTGTGCCGGGTTTCCGGCGCGCTTGCCAATGCCGTGTTCAGGTACGGCGCAAGATGGTGCAGAAAAACTGCCTTGACCTGCTCGTCACGCCCAAGCGGGTTGTGCCGCTGCCACTTCGCCAGAAAAAATGGAAACTGACGGCCATCGCACAACTCGGGAAAGCGGGTAAAGGAATCCATCACGCGCTGCAGTGTGGCGTATTCCCAGTCGCCGCGTTGCGTGAGCGTAATACCTGCCTCGGCGAGCTTGGCCTTGCCGCCGCCAAACGGATCGTCGAGCACATAGACAACTTCATCGACGCCAAAACGCTGGATCGCCTGAGCGCAACGCAAACACAGCTCCAGCGTCACCCACAGCACGCGCCGCCCGGCGGGAATGACGGTTTCGGCAAGCTGCGCCAGCAGGTTGCGTTCGGCATGGAAACGCCGCTCCTTCTGCGTGCGAATGCGATTGCGATTGCTGGCCTGCAGCGTATCGCCTACCGTGAATACACAGCCTATCGGTAGATCCCCCGCATCGATGGCGAGTTGGACTTCCTCAAGCAACTTGTCGAGCACCCGGTCAGCGAGGCCGGGATCAGACAGGTGCAATGGCATCGCTTTTACTCAAACAATGGTCAACTCCGTGTCCCTCATACGCCTTCGCCACCACCGGATAAAAAATCGAAACATCCCGCTGCGGGTCGAGAAAATACCTATCGTACAGCCCATAAACCAGCGCCTCGTTTTCCAGTTTGTACTTGGCGTAATAAGGCGGATGAATGCCGTGTTTCAGCAGAAACAGGTCGCCAAGCAGCATGTAAACCTTGCCGTTGCTATCCGGGAAGGGGTGAATGCGACCAAAATCAGCGACAAAACGAATATATCGCTGCACCAGCGGAATTTCTTCGTCGTGGAGCGTTTCAAGCAATAGCGCCATGTCGCGCGCCACATCTTCCGGGGCGGTGGTATCGAACCACTCGCCAGGTACGCTATGCCGCCGGATGAAGACGCGTGTTGTCTTGAACTCCCCCGGCACCATGCTGGTCATCGTGCCGTCCACCGCCTTGACCGGGATGCTGGCGGCGTTGCCATAAAACTGGCGATGCAACCCCTTGATGCATTCAATGGTCAGACGCGGCTCGGGGCTGTCCACGTATTCCCGCAGGCAATAGTCGGCCAGCCCTCGCGTGAACACCTGATACTGTTGCTCACCAAACTTCTCCTGCATCGTCGGCGTTCGTTTCAGGAAATACGGGCGCATCAGGTGATGCAGGATATTCCCGACAATGGCCGGGCGCTGGTCGGGGCTGACTTGCAGGGCCGGGTGATGAAAAAGCGCTTCGAGTTGTCGCAAGTATTCGTTCATGGTTATTTACCGGTGATCGAACACAAACTTGTAAGCCACATAGAGGACAAAGCCCCCCACCCCCCACAACGCCACCTTGATCACCACATGCCCCTCGGCCAGATAACCGACTGCGCTGCTGGCCAGTCCCGACACGAAGGCTTTTGCCGCGAATCCCGGATCGTTGACGCTGACGGAAACCGTCAGTTTCAGCAGGAACCAGATTGCCAACAGCGTGCAGATAACGAAGACCGGGATGACGAGCACTTCCATCAGGAAAACACCTCGCCCAGCACGATCCCGACAATGCCGCCGGCGAACGATATTTCGAACACATAGGGCAGCTTGAAAAGATAGGCGAAGAGCCCTGCCGCCACCGCGCCAAGTACCATGCGCGCCGTTCGGCGAGGCTGCGCCGCTGCGGCTTCCTTGATCTTCCGGAAAGGCCAGGCGATGGCCCGAATGGTGAGATTCACCACCACCATGATCAGGGCAAGCACGAAGCCGGTAAAAGGGTCCATTTTTATTTGCTCAAGCATTTCGCAGGGATGATTGCGTTGCGCTTATTCCTTGCCCTGCGACCTGAACTCGACCGTGCCCAGCAACTCGTCGGTTTTTGCCCCTTCTTCGAGTGTGGAGCGCAAGCTTTCATAATTGGCGTCGGATGCCTCGTTGAAGTCTGCTTCATATAAGCGGCAAATATCCAGTGCGTAATCCGTCGGCCCGTAGGCCGAAATCTGTATCACGGACTGCTGGCCATCCACCGCACCGGGCGGCCGGTGGCGCAGGTAATGCGGCCCGGACTGGTGATCGAGGCGGACGAGTTCTGTCGTCTCGAACTGGGTGAGGGATTTCTGGAGTAGCCGTCGATCAACCAGATCAGCAACGATATAAGCGAGATTATTGACACCGCCGTCGCCCAGTTCCGGGGCAAACTCGTTCTGCTCTTCCGGGTCGAGGAGAATCAGCGGCTTGCCGTCGATGTGCACGGCGCAGTTGCAAAACAGGGCAAGCATGCCGAAATCATCCGCCTCCAGCATGCCGATTTCCCACAGGGCTTTCAGGCGAATCGTGCCGGGTTCCGTTTCGCTCAACGCGAGAGCCCGCGCCAGCAAATCGATGCGCCAATCCTCGTTGGGCCGCCGGGCAATGTCCTCGAACATGCTCCACCAGGAAAGGTCGCTTTCGTCGCCGCGATCCTGCTCGTCAGCAGAGGCGGCGTCATCCGGAAGATACGCAAACGACCGCCTGACCGTCGCCATCAGGCGAAAATCGCCCTCCGCCTGCTCCAGCAAGGTGGACAGCGCAAGTTTCTGGGTGCCCGTCGTGGAACTCGCGTATTTCTTCGCCAGCTTGGCGTAATTGTCCAGCACCGCCTTGCAGGATTGGTTGAACAGCTCTTCCTGCGTCTTGACCTGCGTCAGCCGCAATCGGCCATTGACAACCCAATGAACCGCGCCCTTGGGGCCAAACGCATAGAGCAGCTTCAACAGCCGCCCCGGTTTTTCGTTGACCAGATCGGCGGCCACATTGAACGCCGCGTTGGCCGATTTTGCGGCTAGCAGAGCGAGTTTTCTATTGATGTCCATCGTTGTATCCCCTTGACGCTACACCCTGATAACGGTGGTTGGCTTGCTGACCGGCGCTTCCCCGCCAAACCCCAGATCGAAACATTCAATATCCGCCGCCTCCAGTCCGGCCAACGCTCGCGCCGAGCCGCCGCGAAACAACAGCCAGACCACTTGGGCCACTTCCGGCGACTGCTTGAGCAGCCAGGCATCCTTCGCAGCTTGAAGCCGGACAGGCTTGCTCCACACCACGTAGCCCGACTTGACCTCGAATATTGTCTTGATCGCAGGGGCAAAAAAATCTGCGATCCGGAGCTTATCCCCGGCGGCGAACCGCACCTGCTTGCGCAGTTCTGCTCCGGCGTGCCCCATCTGCTGGAGATGGCCCGTGAGAAGCACCTCCCCGGCCAATTCGAACAATGACCCGCGCGTCCGATTCTGCATCAGGGCCATGTCTTGGAAGAAGCGCTGGCGGAACTGGCCGGAATCGATTCCCCTGGCTTCCAGTGCTGGCTTCAGATTCGAGTCGAAACGCCGGGAACGGTTTTCCCGCAGGGTGATTAGATGGTTCGCTCGGGTTGTTGGCTTGACCATGTAATAAACACTCCTGCCTATTACTGCCTTCACGCTGTCTCTCGGATCACCTTTTCCGTCGGCCGTTCGTGGAACTTCTCGAACAGCTCGAACGCCTTGCGCGGGGTAATGGCGTCGATTTGCAGCTTGATTTCGACCAAGCTGTAGGCGCGCGCCATTTCGTCGTAAACCTGCTGGCGTTGCTGAAACTTGAACTGCGCCGACAGGCCGGGCAAGGTCGAGGACAAGGCAGATAGTAAGCAGATTGCCAGGATCACCCATTTCTGCAACTCGTTGCCCATCTGAAGCTGAAAGAAGGACAGGCCGACGATGGTGATCGTGCATATCCAGGCCAACCAAATCGCAGTGTGGGCATAGAAGCGATTGAGTTTCTCCCAACGCCACTGAAACGCAATCTCGCGACGCAGCAGCTCCAGCACCGCCGCCTTTTCCGGCTGCAAAGCCGGGTGCTCACTGTCATTCATGATCTCGGCGGCTCCGCTGGCGTCGTAGCCGACGGTTTCCCGCTTGGCCGGCTGACGACTGCCTCACCGCAAACCTCGCAGTGCTTTTTGAACTTCAACAGCACGAACTCGAACACGAAGATCATGACCACGCAAAGCTGGATCATGGATATTGCGTCAAACCCGAAATGGTCAGTCGGGTTAGCAGCGGGCTTGAAGTTGAAGCCAACCGCCGCCGCGACGGTGAAAATGCTGGCGAGCATCAAGGCCACGCCGACGATGGAAAAAATCACGTTCAGTTCGGGGTATACCCGGAAGCGGCCGTAGTTCGACATCCTGCCGTTCTTCAGGAAATGGTCGTAGAGGTGCTGCTCCCTCTGCTGCACCTCGTGGTTGAGCTGGGTGATCGCCTCGTAGATGCGATGCGCGTAAGTCCAGTACATGCGCTGGATCACCCAGGAGAAGGCGAGGATGACGAAGATCAGCATCAGCGCGATCTCGCCCGGAATGCCGCCCTTGCCCGACGACCAGACGTAGCCGATGCACGAACCGATGAAGGCGCCATAGACGCCCCAGACCGGCGTCGTAATGCGCCACAGCTCGTCGCGGTACCACATCAGCCGCGCCCAGTAATGGGCCAGATCGGCCCGGTAGTGGTCGTAATTGGCGCTGGCTTGATCTTGTTCAGCGGTCATATTTTCTCCTGGATGATTCCTTCTCGTGGGCCAGCCCGCCGCCCCGTGCATCGAAAGTCGGGGGTATCCTACGGGTCAAGCATTCACTACTATGACTTCCGCATCTTCTTAAGAACGAAGGTCGTAGTCGCGGTTTTCCAGCCGGATGTCACGCCAAAATTTGCCGAACCGCCTGCCGCATCATCGTGATTGGGCTGGAATTGCAATACGCCCGCGCCCATGTCGGTGAGTTCGTTCGCGCGCTGCTGGTACCAGAAAATCGCATGGAACTTGTCCATGAATTCACCGTGCACCTTGAGCACAATGCGTTCGCCGGGTTTGTCCGGGTGCGGCGAATCTAGCAGCCCTCTGAAGCGCTTGCCGAACTGC
>JBAQRB010000177.1:0-6302 GCA_049295655.1 Rhodocyclaceae bacterium | reverse complement strand
GCAGAGGCCGAGGCCATGGTTGTCGCCGCCTATGGCCTGATCCTGCCACCGGCCTTGCTCGCCATCCCGCGCCGCGGCTGCCTGAACATCCACGCCTCGCTGCTGCCGCGCTGGCGCGGCGCAGCGCCGATCCAGCGGGCGATCCTGGCCGGCGACCAGGAGACGGGAATCTGCATCATGCAAATGGACGCCGGCCTCGATACCGGTCCGCTTTTGCTTTCGGCTGCCGTGCCGATTGCTGCTGACGATACGTCGGCAACGCTGCACGACAAGCTGGCGATGAGCGGTGCGCAACTCATCGTCGATGCGCTGGCGCGCCTGCCCCTGCCGGCCGAGCCCCAGCCGGCAAGCGGTGCGACCTACGCGGCCAAGATTGGCAAGGCCGAAGCCGCGCTCGACTGGCGTCAGCCGGCTGCCGCGCTACTCCGGAGCATTCGGGCTTTCAATCCCTTTCCCGGCGCATTTTCCCCGTTCGATGGCGCTCCGATCAAGATCTGGTGCGCCGAAGCGACGGTTGGCAGCGGCGAGCCGGGCGTTGTGCTCGAAGTCGACAAGCGCGGCATTGTCGTTGCCTGCGGCGAAGGCGCACTGCGCCTGACCGAGTTGCAGAAGGCCGGTGGCAAGCGCCTGCCGGCAAAGCAGTGGCTTGCCGGAACGCCGTTGTTGCCGGGCCGCCGCTTTTCCCTGCTCGAGGCCTGATTCCGCCGCTTCTTTCCTTCGTTCCACGTGAAACAAGGCCGCCGGCAAAACTCAGGGTTTGCTGCGCAGCAGATTCCTGAGCAGGGCGGCGAGCCGGTAGCCTGACTCGGCAATGCGCCGTTGCGCGATTTCCTGTGCTTTTTGATGGAAGTCGCCGTCCAGCAATACCGGCATGGCCGTATCGTTTTCTGGCGGATAGGCGCTGTCGCGGGCAATTTGCCAGCTTTCGGCGATCCAGCGTTTCGTTGCGCTGCGCCGTGGCGCCTGCGGATGGCTGGCGGTGATTCTTGCCGCCGCCTCTTCCAGATAGTGGCCGTGCAGCCAGGGCGGGCCGGCCAGATCGTCCCAGTAGCCGTGCAGGCTCATCGACGCGCGGCGCGGGTGGAACGGATTGGTGACCAGCAGCCGGTTGCCGCCCCGATCGCTCTTGCCCGCCGCATCGTAACGGCTGACCGTGTGTAGCGGCTGATGTGCATCGGCAACCAGATGGATCAGCCAGGGCAGCGCATAGACGCGCTGCCGGTTGTCGCTGCTGCTGTTGCGCAGCGTGTCGCTCAGGCGCTCGAGTTGCCGGTCGAGTTCTCCGTCCGAATCCTCGTGTTTCGGCGGGTGGCCGAGCGGCTTGTCGAGGTAATGCCAGTGGCGGTGCCGCGCCATATCCGGGAAACCGGGCAGCAGGGGCGTTTCTGCATCCTGGCCGGCATCGTAGAAGCGTTTGTCGGCCTTGATGTCGTCTGGCCAGGTCGATGCGCCGAGAAAGGCCGCGAGTTCGGGAGGATTGCCTCTGGCACGGGCGATCCAGCGCTCGTGGTCGGGGTGCTGCGCGAGGATGGCGCCGATCTTTTCCCGCGTCGCGTCGTCGAGCTGCTGCCAGGCGATCAGCGCGCCAAGGCGGTGTCCCGCCGCATTCCAGGCGCTGGCGGACAATGGCAAGAAGAGCAGCAAGGGGATCAGCATGCCCCTGGCGAGCCGTAGCGCGAGGCCCTTGTCTCCGGCGTCGCAGTGGCTCATCCTAAAACCTCAGTTCCAACCACGGCGGGCACGGCGCACACAGCGAAAAACAAGGATTTCGAGCTTTTTCTTCACGTCACCCAGTGGGTGATTAGGCCATTTCATACAAGTCCTTGATTTTTCGTTGTGCCCGCCGTGTTCGCTGTGGTTAACTGCTTTTTCTAGGTTCATTGCCGGTCGAGCCGGATGTCGTCGTGTGAAACCGGGTCTTCGAGCGGTTCGAGGTGCGTCAGCACGGTGGCGTGCGGCAGTGCGTCGCGCACGTCGGCCTCCAATGCTTCGAGCAGATCATGTCCGCGCTGGACCGTCCACGCGCCGGGTACCAGCACATGCACTTCGACGAAGCTGCGCGCACCGGATTGGCGGGTGCGCAGCGCATGGTAATCGATACCCCGCGCCCGGTAGCTTTCGAGCACCGCAACGGCGGCTCGATGCTGGTCGGGCGGCAGCGTGACGTCCATCAGGCCGTCGGCGGAGCGTTGCAGCAGGCGCCAGCCGGTCCACACGATGTTCGCCGCAACCAGCAGCGCAAGCAGCGGGTCGAGCCACAGCCAGCCGCTCAGCCCCACCGCGCCGACCCCGACGATCACGCCGGCCGAGGTCCACACGTCGGTCATCAGGTGGTGCGCATCGGCTTCCAGCGTAATCGAGCGGAAGCGCTGGCCTGCGGTGAGCAGGATGCGCGCGGTGGCGAAATTGATGATCGAGGCGATCACCGACACGGCCAGTCCGATGCCGACCTGTTCGATCGCTTGCGGATGCAGCAGCCGCTCGATCGCCGCGACACCAATGGCGATCGCCGCGAGCAGGATCAGCAGGCCCTCGAAGCCGCTCGAGAAGTATTCGGCCTTGCCGTGACCGTAGGCGTGGTTTTCATCGGCCGGCTGTTCGGCAAGCGTCAGCATGGCCAGCGCCATCACCGCGCCGGCCAGATTGACCAGCGACTCCAGGGCGTCGGAGAGCAGGCCGACCGATCCGGTCAGCCAGCAGGCAACGCTTTTCAGGGCGATGGTCGATAGCGCCGCAGCGATCGACAGGCATGCGTAAGGTTTGAGTGATGGCGGAGTCATGGACGCATTATCGCCGCCCGCAGCCGATCCTGCCATCATCGCCATGCTAAACTTCGCGCATCGATGACCCTTGCGAAGTCCGGCCTTGCCCTCCTCCTCTTCCTCCCCCGCTCGGCCACGTTTTTCCCGTGTGCGCAAAGCGGCCGCCGATGGCGCTGCGGACGCCGTGCGTCCGGTTTCTGTTCTGCCCGCCGATTCGCTTGGCTGGAGCCTTTTGCTTGCCGCCCGCACCGTCGCGGCGGTGCGCGATGGGAAAAGCCTGACCGCAGCCATGCTGACGTTGGGCAAGGAATTGCCGCTGGCGCGCTCGGCGGCGCAGGATGTCGCCTACGGGGTGTTGCGTCGCTACGGCTGGGGTGAGTTCATTCTTGGCCGCCTGCTGGAAAAGCCGCTGACGCATCCGGAGACGCACGCGCTGCTGCTGGCGGCGCTGTACCGTCTGGAAACCCGTCCCGAAGGCGCGTACACGGTGGTCGATCAGGCGGTTGCCGCCGCCGGCGAACTGGCGGGGGGCGTCTTCAAGGGGCTGGTCAATGGCGTCTTGCGCAATTTCCTGCGCCAGCGCGAATCGCTGCTCGCCGCCGCGTCGGCCGACGATCAGGCGGCACAGCAGCACCCGCGCTGGTGGCTGGCCCGCCTGCGCCGTGCCTATGCGCAGGATTGGCAGCGCATCGTCGCGGCGGGCAACAGCCAGCCGCCGATGACCCTGCGAGTCAATCAGCGTCGGGCTTCGACGGCCGATTATCTCGAGCGCCTGGCGCTTGCCGGGCATCCGGCACGCGTCCTGGGCGATGCGGGATTGCTGCTGCAAAAAGCGGTATCGGTCGACGCGCTGCCCGGTTTTCATGAGGGCCTCGTTTCGGTGCAGGATGCCGGCGCGCAGCGCGCCGCACAGCTGCTCGACCCCGCTGCCGGGGCCTATGTGCTCGACGCCTGTGCGGCGCCCGGGGGGAAAACAGCGCACCTCCTTGAGCGTGCCGACCTCGATCTGCTGGCGCTGGATATCGACTCTGCCCGCACGCGGCGCATCGAGGAGAATCTGCAGCGCCTGGGGCTGAGCGCGACGGTTCGCGTTGCCGACTGCAGCGCCGTCGACCAGTGGTGGGACGGCCGCCTGTTTGACGCCATTCTGGCCGATGTGCCCTGCTCTGCTTCCGGCGTCGTGCGCCGCCATCCGGATATCAAGTGGCTGCGCCGCGAAGGCGACATCCGGCGTTTCGCGCAGACGCAGACGGCGATTCTCGACGCCCTGTGGCCCCTGCTCAAACCCGGCGGCAAGTTGCTCTACGCAACCTGCTCGGTTTTTCCCGAAGAGAACGGCGCACAGATCGACGCGTTTCTTGTTCGTCAACCCGATGCCGGGCGATTGCACGAAGAGCAATTGCTGCCGCTCGAGGAACACGATGGCTTCTACTATGCGCTGTTGCGCAAAGCTCCTTAGATCGCTCTTTTTCAGCGCCATGCTGCTTGGCGCACTGGGTGCGCTGGCGGGCGAGATCGAGATTCGCAGTGCACGCCTGATCGCCGACGAAGACAGCTATGCACTCGCCGCCGATTTCAATATCGATTTCAACGCCCGCCTTGAAGAGGCGGTGGCCAAGGGCGTCGTTCTCTATTTCGTCACCGAATTCGAGCTGACCCGGCCGCGCTGGTACTGGCTCGACGAAAAAGTGGCCAGCCGGACGCAAACCTTCCGCCTTTCCTATCATGCGCTGACGCGTCAGTACCGCTTGTCGACCGGCGCGCTGCACCAGAGTTTCGAGACCCTCGACGAGACCCTGCGCATGCTCGCCCGCCTGCGCAACTGGAGCGTTCTCGAGAAAAGCGCCGTCAAGGCCGATGAAACCTATCTGGCCGGTTTGCGTCTGCGTCTCGACCTGACGCAGATGCCGAAGACCTTTCAGGTGACGGCGATCGCCAACCGCGACTGGAACCTGGCCTCCGACTGGGTGCGCTGGACCTTCATTGCCGGCGACACGAAGGGCGGGGGCAGCGAGACGAAATGAAGTATCTCGTCATCGTCGCCGCGTCCTTTGGCGCCATCCTGCTCTTCCTGCTCGCTTCGGCAAGCGCCAATACGGCGCTTTTCGCCCGCCATTACCCCTGGCTGCTCGGCCTCAATGCGGCGGTGGCCCTGGCTCTGCTCGCACTGCTTGGCTGGCAGGTGCGCGCCCTCTGGCGCGAGCATCGGGCCAAGGTCTTCGGTTCCCGCCTCAAGCTGCGCCTGATGCTGATGTTCGGCCTGATGGCCGTGCTGCCCGGCGTGCTCGTTTACGCCGTGTCGGTGCAGTTCGTGACGAAAAGCATCGAAACCTGGTTCGACGTGCGGGTCGAGACGGCGCTCGAGTCCGGCCTCAATCTCGGGCGCAGCGCGCTCGACTACCTGCTCGCCGACCTGTCCGACAAGGGGCATGGCATGGCCAGCGAGTTGGGCGACCACCCCGAGCCGCAGCGCCGTGCCCTGCTCAACCGTCTGCGCGAGCAGACCGGCGTGCAGACGGCCGCCCTGTTTACGAACGAAGGCCAGCTGGTCGCGAGTTCGACCGGCGAGCTGGCATCGCTGCTGCCGCCGCTGCCGTCGCTGGTTCAGGTGCGTCAGGCACGCAGCGGACGGGGCTATAGCGTGATCGAAGGCGAGGCCGGCAAGGAGCTGCTGTTGCGCGTGCTGGTTCCGGTCAGCCCGCTCGGGCTGGCCAGCGAACCGCGTATCCTGCAGCTGACCCAGCCGGTACCGGCTAACCTGGCGCAAAATGCCGAGAGCGTCGAAGCCGTCTATCGCGACTATCAGGAGTTGTCGCTTGGCCGCGAAGGGCTGACCCGGATCTATGCGATGACGCTGACGCTGACCGTCCTGCTCGCCCTGTTTGCCGCCTTTGCCCTGGCTTTCGTGCTCGCCCGCCGCCTGTCGGCCCCCTTGTCGATCCTGGCCGAAGGGACGCAGGCGGTCGCCGCTGGCGACTTCACGCCGCGCCAGGCGATCTACAGCCGCGACGAGCTTGGCGTGCTGACCCAGTCCTTCAACCAGATGACGCGCCAGCTCGACGATGCCCGCCGCGAAACCGAGCGGCACCGCGCCGAGGTCGAATCGGCGCGGGCCTATCTTGAGTCGATTCTGGCCAACCAGTCGGCCGGTGTGCTCGTCTTCGACCGGCGTTTTGTCCTGCGCACGGTCAATGAAGGCGCGCTGACCATCCTCGACGACGATTTCAATGGCCTCGTTGCCGAAGCGGTCGAAGCCTGGCCGCGCCAGCAGGAATTCGGACACTGCATCCGCGACGCCTTTGCCGAAAACGGCAGCAAGGAGTGGCAGACCCAGATCGAACTCGATCGCGCCGGTGGCTTGCCGCAAATACTGCTTCTGCGCGGCACCCAGTTGCCGCTCGGGTCGAGTGGCGGTTATGTCGTGGTCTTCGATGACGTCACGCGCCTGGTCGCTGCCCAGCGCAGCGCCGCGTGGGGCGAGGTGGCGCGCCGTCTGGCGCACGAGATCAAGAATCCGCTGACGCCGATCCAGCTCTCGGC
>JBAQRB010000176.1:0-2886 GCA_049295655.1 Rhodocyclaceae bacterium | reverse complement strand
GCGTGGCGGGCGAAGCGCACCGACCGCCGCTGCTCCGGCAGCGCAGGCTTCGTTGCGCAAGGTCGTGCAGCCCGGCAGCCCCTCACTGGTCGTCGTCGGCGTCTCCACCGGCGGCCCCGGCGCGCTTCCCCAGGTACTTTCAGCCATGGGGCGACTTGCCTGCCCGATGGTCATTGCTCAGCACATGCCGCCGCTATTTACCAAAAGCCTCGCCAACACTCTGCGCGGCGATACCGGGCTTGACGTCGTCGAAGGCGAAGACGGCATGCCGCTCACTGCAGGACGCATCGTCATCGCCCCCGGCGGCACCGATTCCGTCGTTCGCGAACCGCTGCCCGGGCAACTCTCCCTGCACCTTCGCCTGCGCGCCGATCTGCCGATTCACCCCAGCGTCGATGTTCTTTTCACCTCGGCGGTCGGCATCTCCGGCGTGGTGGTCGGCGTCGTGCTGACCGGGATGGGCTGCGATGGCACCGAGGGGGGCAAAAAGCTTGCCGAGCGCGGCGGTCCGTTCCTGATTCAGGAACCCACCTCGTGCGTGGTCGACGGCATGCCCGGATCGGCGCTGGCCGCCGGCATCGGCAGCGAACTACTTTCACTGGCCGATATCGGCCGCCGGCTCAAACGCTGGGCAGGGGCTTGAGCCGACGATTTCTGCTTGATTTCTGCTTATTTCTCAACTTTTATTTCAACGCTCAATTTTTTCAGGGAAAAACAAAATGGCTAAAATCCTCGTGGTCGACGATTCCTTTGTCATGCGCTCGCTGGTCAAGAAAATCGTCGAGGCCGACACCGATCTGAAGGTCGTCGGCGAAGCCGGCAACGGTCAGGAAGCGCTCGACAAAATCCCCAGCACGATGCCCGATGTCGTCCTGCTCGATATCGAAATGCCCGTCATGGACGGCCTCGAATGCCTCAAGCGCTTGCGCCTGCAAAGCCGGGCCAAGGTCATCATTCTCTCGTCGGTGGCCCAGGTCGGCTCGCCGCAGGCACTCGAAGCCCGCAAACAAGGCGCCTTTGAAATCATTGCCAAGCCCTCCGGCGCCATGAGCCTCGATCTTGCCGCCAAAAAAGGCCACGACATCGTCAAGGCCTGCCGCCGCGCCGTCGGCCTGCCGGCGCTCTGATCGTCGGCGTCACCACACAGGGAGAAAAAAACAGGTCATGAGCGAATTCGAAGACGACATCTGGCGCATGTTCGCCCAGGAAACCGAAGAGCATCTGGAGGCCATCGAGTCCCTGCTGCTCGCCGCCGAAGCCGGCAACCTCGCCGAAGGCGACATCGCGGTGCTGTTCCGCTCCTTCCACTCGATCAAGGGGCTGTGCCGCGCGATGGACCTGATCGGCATGGAATCCGTTTCCCACCTCGCGGAGGACCTGCTCGGGCTGGCCCGCGAGGGGGCTTGCCCGCTCGACAGCGCGATGGCCGCCCTGCTCATCGAAGCGCAAGACGCGCTGATGGTGCTGCGCAGCGCGACGCTCGAAGGTGCCGGAGCGGGAGAAGCGCCCCCCGAGTTGATGGCCAAACTCAGCGCGATGCACGCCCGGCTGACCGGCGCAGCCCCCACGCCAGCCGCGCCCGCCGCGTCGATACCCGCCGTTGCAGCAAACACGGTGCCCGAGGCTGCCTGTTCCGGCAGCGAAGTGCCCGCCGCCGCGTGCGGCACGTCCTGTTGCGGCGTCCAGTGCGCCGACTGTACCGGCTGCCTGCCGCAAGGCGCCCGCCTGCACGAAGACGCGGAGATGCTGCGTTTCTACACCGATCTGCTCAAACAGAATCTCCCGGCGGTCGGCAAGGTGCTCAGCGACGAATGCGTCCCCGGCTCCGAACCCTGTGCCAGCTGCGATGGCTGCCACAATCTCGACGCTGCGCTCGATTCGCTCGCGCTGGCCAGCGACGCGATGAATTTCGGCAACATCAGCGAGGCGCTGGCCGGCCTGCAGCGCATCAAGATTGCCGGCACCAGCCTCGATGCCGCCACCCGCGAGCACTTTCTCGCTGCCGCACCCGGTCTTCTATCGCTGCTGCACCACGTCGACAGCGAGACCGACGGGGATTCCGGCGTCAAGAATCTGGCCAGCAACATGTCCGCCAGCGTCCATGCCGTGCTCGACGGCGAGCTGTTCGGGATCGGCCGCGACCTCGACGATCTGGAGAACACCGACGGTCGCCTCAGCATCGACGACGAAGCGGTCGCCGAAAGCCTGTTTGGCAAGCTCGCGCGCGCCGCGTCGTACTTCGCCTTCCTCTGCCCGCAGCACCAGAGCCCGCTGCTCCTCCTGCTCGAAGACGTTTTTGCCCGTGCCGCGCGCCGCGAACTGCAAATCTACGGCGAACTGATCGAAATCACGCGCGACAGCCTGGCCGTCATCGACCGCGTGCACGCCCTGCTGCGTGCCGGAAACCCGGTCGATAGCGACCTCGTCCAGCGCGAGACCGCGCTCGCCAGTCGCATCCACGACTACACCTGGAGCAACAGCGCCGGCGACAGCCCGCTGACCGCGATCAAGGACTTTGTCACCGGCCTTAACATCGACGCCGAACTGACCGAAATTCTCACCCCGGAAAACGTGCGCGACCTCATGGAAGGCGTGCGCAAAGGGGAAATGATCTACGAAATCCTCGCCCACCTCGAATCCGATGAACAACTCGCCGTCGCCTTCCTCGAATGGATCGAAAAGCGCGGCCGCGTCATCACCAACCGCACCGTTTTCATCGAAGGTCGGACATGGTACGAAATGCTCTTCCTCTCCGGCGCCGCGCGCGACGAGATGGCGGCTGAAATCACGAGCATCGACAACCAGCGCAATCTGGTGCGCCTGCGCCTGGCCGAGGGTGATGCCACCACCGCCACCAGCACGGTCACCGCAGGAACGCCGCCGGCC
>JBAQRB010000175.1:0-7106 GCA_049295655.1 Rhodocyclaceae bacterium | reverse complement strand
CGCCGAGAGGGCAAAGACGATGGTCAGCGCAACCGGGGTGAAGAGTTTTCCCTCGAGCCCTTCGAGCGTCAGCAGCGGCACGAAGACGATGACGATGATCGCGATTCCCGAGGCGACCGGTGCGGCGACTTCGCGCACGGCGCGGTAGATGACGTGCAGCAGCGGCAGCTTGCGCGCCGCGCCGGGCTGCGACAGGCTGGCCTCGACGTTTTCGATGATCACCACCGCGGCATCGACCAGCATGCCGATGGCGATCGCCAGGCCGCCGAGGCTCATCAGGTTGGCCGAGAGGCCGAAGGCGTTCATCAGGATGAAGGTGGCGAGCGCCGAGAGCGGCAGGATGGTCGCCACGACCAGCGCGGCGCGCAGATTGCCGAGAAAGGCGAGGAGCAGGACGACGACGAGGACGATGGCTTCGAGCAGGGCTTTCGATACCGTTCCGACGGCGCGCTCGACGAGGTCGCCGCGGTCGTAGAGGGTGACGATCTTCGTTCCGGGCGGCAGCAGCGCTTCGATTTCGGCGAGCCTGGCGCGCACGGCGCCGACCACCGCCTGCGCGTTGGCGCCGCGCAGGCCGAGCACCAGTCCCTCGACCGCTTCGCCCTGGCCGTCCTTGGTCACCGCGCCGTAGCGGGTGAGGCTGCCGATGCCGACCTTGGCCACGTCGCCGATACGAACGAGCGCGCCGTTTTTTGTGGCGACGACCACGGCGCGCAATTCGTCGAGCGAGCGGATCGCGCCTTCGACGCGAACGAGCAGGGTTTCCTCGCCCTCGCTGATCCGCCCCGAGCCGTCGTTTCGGTTGTTGGCCTCGAGCGCCTGTTTGAGTTCGCCGAGCGTCACGCCGCGCGCATTGAGCGCGGCCGGGTCGGGCGTCACCTCGAAGCTGCGTGCGTGGCCGCCGAGGCTGTTCACGTCGGCGACGCCGCGCAGCGTGCGCAGTTGCGGGCGGATCGTCCAGTCGAGCAGGCTGCGCTTTTCCTCGAGCGAAAGGGGGCCCTCGATGGTGAACATGAACATTTCGCCGAGCGGCGTCGTGATCGGCGCGAGGCCGCCGGAAGCCTGCGCCGGCAGATCCTTCATGACGCCGGCGAGGCGCTCGGCGACCTGCTGGCGCGCCCAGTAGATGTCGGTGCCGTCGTCGAAATCGATCGTCACGTCGGTCAGCGCGTATTTCGAGACGGCGCGCAGGATGCGTTGGCGCGGGATGCCGAGCATTTCCTGCTCGATCGGCACGGTGATGCGCGTTTCGACCTCCTCGGGCGTCATTCCCGGCGCCTTGATGATGATCTTCACCTGCGTCGTCGATACGTCGGGGAAGGCGTCGATCGGCAGCTGGAGAAAGGCAAAAGAACCGGCGCCGATCAGCAGCGCGGCCAGCACCAGAACGAGCAGGCGCTGGGTCAGCGAGAAAGCGATCAGGCGGGCGAGCATCGCCTAGTCTGCCTTCTGGTCTTTTTCGGCGAGCCAGAGGCTTTTCAGCGCGGCCAGCCCCTTCACTGCGATGCGCGTCCCGGGGCCGAGGGCCGGCGATTCGAGCAGCACGCGCTGGTCGGCCTGCGCCGTCGCCTTGACCGCCAGCGGACGGAAGCCCTTGCCTTCGGCGACAAAGACGAAGGGCTGCTTGTCGACATGGACGACCGAGGCAAGGCCGGCGTGAAATGCGGCGCCGTCCGAAGGAATGCTCAGCGTCGCTTCGACCATCTGTCCTGGCAGCAGTTTCCTGGTCCCCGTGTCGATCCGGGCGCGCACGCTGATCGTCTGGCTGGCCGGATTGATCTGGCGGCCGATGTTGATCACCTTGCCGCTCGCGCCGGCTGCCGGGACGAGAACGCTGAGCCCTTCGTACAGCTGCAGCGAGTGCTTGGCCGGCACCTGGATCTCGAGCCACAGCGGCGACAGCTGGCCGACCTTGAACAGCGGGCTGGCGGCTTCGACGCGCTGGCCGGCCTGCACGCTCTGCTCGAGAACGACGCCGTCGAGCGGGGCGATGATGGCGACTTCGCCGGGCAGGCTCTGGTTCTTCTGCAGGGCGGCCAGCGCGCTGTCCGGGATGCCGGCCAGCCGCAGTTCCTGCTGCCGTGCGCGCAGCGCCAGCGCCGCCTGCTGCTGCGCGCTGCGGCTGCTCTGGTAACGCGCTTCGGCGATGATGCCTTCGGCAAACAGCTGCTCGTCGCGCCGCGCGGCCTGGGTGGCCAGCCGGGCCTGCTGTCCGGCCTGCAGGTAGTCGCGTTCGATGGCGAGCAGCGACGGGCTGGCGAGGCGCGCCAGCGGCTGGCCTTTCCTGACGCGCTGCCCGGCGGCGACGTCGATTTGCACGATCAGGCCGTCGAGCGGCGCGGCGACGACGCGTAATTGTTCGTTGGGCACCAGCACCTGCGCCGGCAGGCCGTCGTCGAGACCGGCACCGGCGGCGAGCAGCGCCTGCGTTTCAACGCCGAGCGCCTTCGCCTGCACGGCGCTCAGCGGGATGACGGGGAGGGCGCTCGCCGTTTCGGCCGCGCCGGCGGTCCCGGCAGTCAGTAGCAGAATCAGCGGCAGAGTCAGCGGCAGAATCCGCAGCGGTCGAAGCAACAGGTGGCGCATGGCATCCTCGGCAAGTACTGCCTGGCCGAAGCTTGGCACAGGCAGCCCTGCAGACTAGCGAGGAAAGCTTAAGGGCTTCTTAAGCGGCTTGCCGCACGGGCGCCGGGTCTGTTTGCCGGCACCGTCGCCGGGCGCTCAGGCGGTAGTGTCGCGGTTCTTGCCGTGCATCCATTGCACGTCGCCGCGCCCGCCGGCCTTGTTCAGCGCGCGGCCGAGGACGAAGAGCAGGTCGGAGAGGCGGTTCAGGTAGCGGCGGGCGAAGGCCGAGACGTCCTCGCTGTTGCCGAGGTGCACGACGCGGCGTTCGGCGCGCCGGCAGATGGTCCGCGCCAGGTGCGCGCAGGCCGCGGCGCGCGTTCCGCCGGGCAGGATGAATTCCTTGAGCGGGGTCAGGTCTTCGTTGAAGCACTCGACATGGTCTTCGAGCCGTTCGATGTGCGCTTCGCCGATCATGCTCATCGTCGGGATGCACAGTTCGCCGCCCAGATCGAAGAGGTCGTGCTGGATGCCGATCAGCGCGTCGCGGATGGCTGCCGGCATCTCCTCGCAGAGCAGCAGGCCGAGCGCCGAGTTGAGCTCGTCGACTTCGCCCATCGCTTCGATGCGCAGGCTGTCCTTGCCGACGCGCGAGCCGTCGCCGAGTCCTGTGGTGCCGGCGTCGCCGGTGCGCGTGACAATTTTTGAAAGACGGTTGCCCATGTTCGGTTTCCTGATCAGAATTGTTGGAGAGTTGTTGCGTCAGTTCTTGCGTCAACTCAACGAATGCTACTGAACCACAACGAGCACAACGGTCACAACGAAAGCATCAAGACGAAAAGTTGTTGGGGTGCGTTGTGTTCGTTGTGACCGTTGTGGTTCAAATGTTTTGTCGCGTGTCGCGTGACGGCAAATTATATCGGAAGGAGTCTCGATGCCCCGTTTTTGCGCCAACCTCGGCTTTCTGTTCGCCGAGGTCGACTTCGAGCAGCGCTTCGCGCGCGCCGCGCGTGCCGGGTTCCGTGGCGTCGAATACATGTCGCCTTACGCGTATCCGGTCGACACGCTGCAGGCGCGGCTCGCCGAGTCGGGGCTGACGCAGGTGCTTTTCAACCTGCCGGCCGGCGACTGGGGCGCCGGCGAGCGCGGCATCGCCTGCCTGCCCGGACGCGAGGCGGAGTTCCGGGCGGGCGTTGCGCTGGGTATCGATTACGCGCGGGCGCTCGGCTGCCGGCAGCTCAATTGCCTGGCCGGGCTCGCGCCGCCGGACGTTCCGGATGCGCAGCTGCGCGAGACCTTCAAGGCCAACCTGCGCTATGCGGCAAAGGTGCTGGCCGAACACGACATTCGCCTGCTCGTCGAACCGATCAACAGCCGGATCGACATGCCCGGTTTCTGGCTCGACACGCCGCGCAAGGCGCTGGCCTTGATCGCCGAGTTGCACGCGGGGGGCGAGCCGAATCTCTGGCTGCAGTACGACATCTACCACGCGCAGATCATGGAAGGCGATCTGGCGCGAACGATCGCGGCCAATCTGCCGCGCATCGCGCATTTCCAGCTGGCCGACCATCCGGGGCGGCACGAGCCGGGAAGCGGCGAGATCAACTATCCGTTTCTTTTCGATCTGCTCGACCGGGCCGGCTACGCCGGCTGGATCGGCTGCGAATACCGGCCATTGAACGGCAGCGAAGCCGGCCTCTCCTGGGCGGCGGCTTACCTGTAGCTTTGCCATGCTGCCCTGCAAGCCAGTAAATACGGCACTCTCCAGATATCGGTCGGACAGGTTTGGCGACGCAGCGCATTCATAGTATTCTGCTCGAAAGTTGTCAGACAACCTGATTGATATGGGAATGAACGATCTCAAGAAAATAGTCCGTGCGCCGCGCCTGAGCGAGGAGGTTTCGCTCGCCATCGAACAGCAGATCACGCGCGGCGAACTCGCGCCGGGCGACCAGCTGCCGACCGAAAAGGTGCTGGCCGAGACTTTCGGCGTGAGCCGCGCTGTCGTTCGCGAGGCCGTCGCGCGTCTGAAGGCCGACGGCCGCGTCGAGACGCGGCAGGGGGCCGGCGCTTTCGTTGCGCTGGCGCCGAAGAGCCTCAATTTCCGCGTCTGGCAGGGGGACGGCCCGGCGCTCGTCGAGTTGCGCGACATCTTCGAGTTGCGCACGATCATCGAGACGGCGGTGACCGAACTCGCCGCCCGTCGCCGCATTCCGGAAGACGTGGCGAGCATCGCGCGTCACCTGCAGGCGATGGACGATGCGCTGGCCGAGGGCAGCGACGGCTCGGAGTCCGACGACGATTTCCATCTGGCGATTGCCGCGGCGACGCACAACGCCTATGCCTACCGCCTCGTCGAGTTCCTCGGCCGGCACTTTTCCGACTCGCGCCGGCTGGCGTGGACGGGGCCGGGGCGCAACGGGGCGCTGCCGAAGGAAGCGCAGGACGAGCACCGCGCGATGTTCGAGGCGATTGCGGCGGGCAGTCCGGCGCGTGCCCGGCAGTACGCGCAGGCGCACCTGCGCGGCGCCGCCGCGCGTGTCGGCATCGACCTGGCCAGCGATCTTGGTGGTTCAAGTTCGGATTAACCACAACGGGCACGACGGGCACAACGAAATTCAATAGCGAAAATCTTTGTGTGCCATCAATACAGTGGGCTACTCATATTTTGTTTTTTTGTCTTTTCGTTGTGCCCGTTGCGCTCGTTGTGGTTAATCATTTTTTTGCTTCTGAAGGTGCCCCATGAGCATAGAGAGCAATTATTCCGATCCGCGCTTTGCGGTTGACCGGCCGGCGCTGATTTCACGCCTGCGCGCGGTGCTGCCGGCGTCGGCGCTGCTCGTCGAGGACGAGGAACTGCGTCCCTACGAATGCGACGGGCTGACCGCGTTTCGCGAGATGCCGTCGATCGTCGTCCTGCCCGCCGACGAGGCGCAGGCGCAGGCGGTGGTGCGGGTCTGCCATGAATTCAATGCGCCGATCGTGCCGCGCGGCGCGGCGACCGGCCTCTCGGGCGGCGCCATGCCGCATCGCGACGGCGTCGTCGTTTCGCTGGCGAAACTCAAAAAAATCATCGAGGTCGATCCGCTCGCGCGCACCGCCGTCGTCCAGCCCGGCGTGCGCAACCTGTCGGTCTCCGAAGCGGCGGCGCCGTTCAACCTCTATTACGCGCCCGATCCTTCGTCGCAGATCGCGTGCACGATCGGCGGCAACGTCGCCGAGAACTCGGGCGGCGTGCATTGCCTCAAGTACGGGTTGACCGTGCATAACGTGCTGCGCGTTCGCGGCATCGCCGCCGACGGCGAGATCGTCGAGTTCGGCAACGCCGCGCTCGACGCGCCGGGCTACGACCTGCTCGCGCTGCTCAACGGTTCGGAAGGCCTGCTCGCGCTGATCACCGAGGTCACCGTCAAGCTGACGCCGAAGCCGGAATTGGCGCAGGTGGTGCTGGCCTCGTTCGACGACGTGACGAAGGCCGGCAATGCGGTGGCCAGCATCATCGCCGCCGGCATCATCCCGGCCGGCCTCGAGATGATGGACAAGAAGGCGACGCACGCCGTCGAGCCCTACGTCAATGCCGGCTACGACATGAACGCCGAGGCCATCCTGCTCTGCGAATCGGACGGCACGCCGGAAGAGGTCGCCGAGGAGATCTGCCGCATGAAGGCCGTGCTCGAGCAGAGCGGCGCTTCGGAAATCCGCGTCTCGCAGAACGAGTCCGAGCGCCTGAAGTTCTGGGCCGGGCGCAAGGCGGCGTTCCCCGCCGTGGGGCGCGTGACGCCCGATTACCTGTGCATGGACGGCACGATCCCGCGCAAGCGTCTGGCCGAGATGCTCAACGCGATCGCCGACCTGTCGCAGAAATACGGGCTGCGCTGCGCCAACGTCTTCCACGCCGGCGACGGCAACCTGCATCCGCTGATCATGTACGACGCCAACCAGTCCGGCGAGACGGAGCGCGCCGCGGCCTTCGGCACCGAGATTCTCGAACTGTCGGTCGCCTTCGGCGGAACGATCACCGGCGAGCATGGCGTCGGCGTCGAGAAAATCAACGTGATGGCGGTGCAGTTCTCGCTGGCCGAGATCGCCGCGTTTCACCGCCTGAAGGCCGCTTTCGACGAACGCGGCCTGCTCAATCCGGGCAAGGGCATCCCGACGCTGGCGCGCTGCCGCGAATACACTCAAACACGCACCCAGACGCGCGCCGGCGCCGCACTGACCACACCGAGGTTCTGATGGATTCACTGATCAAGGATTGGACCGAACGCATTCTCGATAGCGCTGCGAGCGGGCGCCAGCTTTGCCTGCGCGGCGGCGGCAGCAAGGGGTTTTACGGTGCACCCGAACGGGGCGAGCTGCTCGATGTGAGCGCCCACCGCGGCATCGTCGCCTACGAGCCGACCGAGCTGGTGGTGTCCGTGCGCGCCGGAACGCCGCTCGCCGAACTGCAGGCGACGCTGGCCGAAAAGGGGCAATGGCTGGCCTTCGAGCCGCCGCATTTCGGCGCGGGCGCGAGCGTCGGCGGCATGGTCGCGGCCGGGCTT
>JBAQRB010000174.1:0-14173 GCA_049295655.1 Rhodocyclaceae bacterium | reverse complement strand
ACGCTTAACCCCGAACGCGACTGCATCATCGAAGCGCATTCAGCGGGTAACGATATTCAGCCGTTGGCTGCATGACTGAGGCGACAACTACCTTGACGCGCGCCGGCACCCGGGCAATGTCATCGAGCAGTTGCGCTTGCCCGGCCATTGCCGCGCCGGCCATGCCTTCCCATTCGGTTTCCATGCCGGCTTTCTTGAGTGTTGTCCGCAATTCCTGCCAAGCAGGGAGCTTGGTCAGCGTGGCGCTTTCCGGGTCTTTCGCCTTGCTGCCGGCTTGCTGTGCAGCGCTAGGGTAATTGAGGCCGGTAAAACGGAAGGTCTCGGGCAAGCGGCCAGCCTTGATCAAGGCCGCACGCAGTTGCTTGTAGGTGAAATCGCCCGCTTGCTGGTAGGGCAGCGGCAGGGTGACCTGCCGTTCCTGCTCGTTCAGCGGTCGTGTGTTGCCATCTACAACAATGCGCAGGTTATTCAGTCGCGTCAGCCAGACGTGGCGTTCGGCGGTGAAGCTGGCTTTGGGCGCGCGGTATTCTGTTTTTTCGAAGGTGCACCGGCCAAGCATTTTCAGCAGATCGGCGCCGGCCAGTGCCGGTTTTTGTGCCCAGAAGAGACCGCTCTTGCGGTCGCCATTACCGAGGATGGCGCTTTGTAGTTCAGCTCTGGCATGTGGGTTGCCAAGGTCACGTTGTCGCTCGAAAAGCAGGACAAGTTCTTCGCCGAGCATGATCCGCGAGAGCGCCTTGCCGTAGTCGCCGGCCTTGTTGCGCGCAGCCCCTTCGGTCTGAGGTTCGCCACGTCTGTTCAGGACGGAGTTGCCATTCTCGTCTTTGCTGTCCTTGAAGAACTCGGCCATCACCATTTCGGCGGCGCTGCGGTAACCCTTTTCGGCCATCAGCTTTTTGGTGCCGGCAAGCCCCTTCTTGACCTTGCCGCCTTCGCCGGCTTTGTCGTCATCCGCCTTCTTTTCTTCGGCACGGCTGACCCAGTGAAAGCCACGGTGTTTGCACAGGTGGTAAATCACTCGTGCCCATTCTTCGGCATCGAGAGGGCGATCCAGCGCCTCCTTGCGCAATTGCCAGAGCGAATGTGGAAACGGATTTTGTGGCTGGAAAATTCGGGTGTCGTCGATTAGCTCGTGCCGCTTGAGCAAGCGCGCCAGTTTCGTTAAACGCCACACCCGGCGGCGTAGGCGGCGGCGCATCAGGCGTGCGTTGCGCCGGACGAGATTGAGTGAATCGCCTTCCTTGGCGGTTTCCGCCTTGTCGAAGCAACGTATGCCGAGATCAATGATGCGGTCTTCACCCAGTACGCACCAGCCTACGGAAGCGATGCCGATATCGAGGCCAAGGGAATAGGAAGGATTTTTTGTTTGCATGACGTCTCCCAAAAAGCATAGAATAACGTCATTGTAGCTTTCCGGGGTGAGAGCCGTTGCTGCAATAAGGTGTCACCTTCGGGTGACGACCGAACCCGACCCGACAGGCTTGCCTGTCGGGTCTTTTCTTTGGGCGCTCATAGATGTGTTTGCCTTACGGCCATTGATGGATATCCCGTTAGGTGTGGATCTCCGAAGGATGCGGTGGCCGAAATGACGGCCGGTGAAGCATGGCCGCAGATCGCCATTTAGTGTGGCTTCCCGCGATGGCACCGCGCCGGGGTCAGCGGCGCTGCCAGACCTGCCAGCGCTCGCATCCGGCGAAAACGGGCAGCGAGTCGTCGACCGGGCGGTCTTCGCGGCGGGTGAAGTGTGGCGTCAGCAGGGCGTCGAGCTCATGCGCGAGGATGCCGAAGGGCGGGCCTTTCGGCTGGTCGGCGATGAAAAAGCTGCCGATCAGCAGGCCGCCGGGCGGCAAGAGCTCGGCCATGCGCGGTGCGTAAGCCGGCCACAGCGCGCGCGGCAGGGCGCAGAGGAAGGCGCGTTCGTAGATGAGGTCGAAGCGCTGCTCCGGGCTGAAGGTGAAGAAGTCGGCACAGAGCAGCTTGCCGCGCCAGGCCTCGCCCAGCGTGAGGCGCGCCGCTTCGACGGCGGCCGCTGAAAAATCGAGCGCGCTGACGTGCCAGCCGCAACTGTCGAGGAAAGCGGCGTCCCAGGCACTGCCGCAGCCCGGGATCAGGACGTGCGGCGTGTCGGCAGCCGGGTAGCCGGCGGCGAATTCGCGCAGCGCCTGCGGGGCCTTGCCGGCGTCCCACGGCGTGACCCCGGTGCGAAAGCGCTGATCCCAGAAGTCGGGTAATTCGGGGCGCTGGCTGGCGGGTTTTTCAGTGGGCATCGCTTGCTCCGTTGGTTGCGCTGATGCTGGCGCTCACGGTCTGGCGGGGTGGTCAGGCATGTTAGAATTAACACCCAATCAACAGTCGTATTTGCCAGAGAATTTACCGGGACACTGCCTTGAATTCCTCAAACTTCGCGCCTTCGCGCATCGTCATCGCTTCGCGTGAGTCGCGCCTCGCCATGTGGCAGGCCGTGCATGTCCGCGATCGTCTCGCCGCATTATATCCACAGAGCCAGGTCGAGATTCTCGGCATGACCACCAAGGGCGACCAGATACTCGACCGCCCCTTGTCGGAGATCGGCGGCAAGGGCCTGTTCATCAAGGAGCTCGAGGTCGCCATGCAGGAAGGTCGCGCCGACCTGGCCGTGCATTCGATGAAGGACGTGCCGATGGTGATGCCCGAGGGCTTCGTCCTGGCAGCCATCTCGGCCCGCGAGAATCCGTGCGATGCCTTCATCTCCAACAAATACGCGGCTCTTGACGATCTGCCGGCCGGCGCCGTGGTCGGCACGTCGAGCCTGCGCCGTGAGTCGATCCTGCGCGCCCGCTATCCGCAACTGGTGATCAAGAGTCTGCGCGGCAACCTCGACACCCGGCTGAAGAAGCTCGACGCCGGCGAGTACGACGCGATCATTCTCGCCGCCGCCGGCCTGATCCGGCTCGGCCTCAAGGACCGTATCCGTTCGGTGCTGACGCCCGAGCAGTCGCTGCCGGCGCCGGGGCAGGGCGCGCTGGGCATCGAGGTGCAGTCCGACCTGCCGGGCGCTGCGCAACTGGTCGCCGCGCTCAACGATGCCGAAACGGCGCATTGCGTGCGCGCCGAACGCGCTTTTTCGCGCGCGCTCGGCGGCAGCTGCCAGGTGCCGCTGGGCGGCTACGCGATCCTTGAAAACGGCGAGCTCTGGCTGCGCGGCTTTGTCGCGACGCAGGACGGCAAGCAGATGGTCAGCGCCGAATTGCGCGGCGCGCCGCAGGACGACGAGTCGATCGGCCGCATCCTCGCGCAGATGCTGCGCGACCAGGGCGCCGACGCCATTCTCGACCAGTTGGCCCACTGCCAATGAGTCTGCCCCTGCAGGGCAGAACCATCGTCGTCACCCGGCCGCTCGCCCAGGCGGCGCAGCTGGCCGGTCTGATCGCCGCCCAGGGCGGCGTGCCGGTGGTTTTTTCCCTGCTCGAGATCGGCCCGGCCGACGATCGGCAAGCCCTGTCGGCAGCGATCGGCGCGCTCGATGATTATTCGCTGGCGATTTTCATCAGTCCCAACGCCGTCGATTTCAGCGTCCCGGCAATCCTCGCCGCCCGCCCTTGGCCAGCCGGCCTGCAGGCGGCGGCGGTCGGCCCGGGCACCGTCGTGCAGCTGGCGAGCCACGGCGTCGAGGGGGCCATCGCACCGCATGCGCGTTTTGACTCCGAGGCTTTGCTCGAATTGCCCGAATTGCAGTCCGTGCGGCTTGCCGGCCGGCGGGTGGCGATTTTTCGCGGCAACGGCGGGCGCGAACTGCTGGCCGATACGCTGCGCGAACGCGGCGCGACGGTCGACTGCATTACTTGCTACCACCGCTCGGCGCCGACCGACGCCGCACCGCTGCTCGCGCTGTGGCGTGACGATCGCTGCGCTGCGCTGACCGTCTCGTCGAGCGAGGGGCTGCGCAACCTCGTCGATCTACTCGACGACGAAGGGCGCGCGCAGCTGCGCACGACGCCTGTTTTCGTTCCGCACCAGCGCATCGCCGAGATCGCCGGGGAACTGAGGCTGCAGCGCGTGCTGCTGACCGGTCCGGCCGATGCCGGGATCATTGCCGGCCTGTGTGCTTATAATTGGCAGCAATCATGACCAACGAGAGTCCTGACCGGATGAGCAACCCTACCGATCCGTCGTCGTTTGCCGCCCAATCGCCCGCGCCGCCGGCGGCCCGGGAGAAGAAGCCTTCTGCCCGCCTCAACCCGTGGCTGGTCGTCGCGCTTTTGGCGCTGGCGCTGGCCGGCTGGCAGTGGGTCGAAACGCGGCTGAAACTCTCCGAAATGCAGCAGGAAGTCGCCCGGCGGCTTCTCGAGAGCGACAGCGCGAGCAAGGAAATCCGCACGCTGGCCAGGCAGGCGCAGGAACAGGTGGCCTCCTTGCAGGGCAAGCTCGGCGCGCTGGAAGCGAAGATCGGCGAATCGCAGAGCCAGCAGGCGACGCTGGAAAACCTCTACCAGGATCTGGCGCGCAACCGCGAGGAATGGGCGCTGGCCGAGATCGAGCAGAGCGTGACGCTGGCCGCCCAGCAGTTGCAGCTGGCCGGCAACGTGCAGGGGGCGATGCTCGCCCTGCAGACCGCCGATGCCCGGCTGGCCGGCAGCAACCGGCCGCAGTTCATCAGCCTGCGCAAGGTGCTCAATCGCGATCTCGACCGCCTGCGCGTCGTGCCGCAGCTCGACATGCCGGGAATGAACCTGCGCCTCGAAAGCGTCATCACGGCGGTTGATAGCCTGCCGCTGGCGATCGATGCCCGTCCGCGCAGCGAGGGCCGCCCGAAGGCGCCCGCCGAGCCTGTTTCTGCCGCCAGCTTCGATTTCTGGCAGCGCCTGGGGGGCGATTTCTGGGAGGAAGTCCGCGCGCTGGTGCGCATCCAGCGTTTCGATCGCGACGAACCGGCCCTGCTCGCGCCGGGCCAGGCTTTCTTCCTGCGCGAGAACGTCAAGCTGCGTCTGCTCAACGCGCGGCTGGCCCTGCTGGCCCGCGACCAATGGACTTTCCGCAACGAAATCAGTCACTCGCAGGCCTGGATCGACCGCTATTTCGATTCGCGCGACAAAGCGGTGCAGACCGCAGCGGGCGGGCTGAAACAGCTTTCGGCCGCCGAAATCAGCATCGAGCTGCCGACGCTCAACGAAAGCCTTTCCGCGATCAAGAGTTTCAAGCTCGGCAAGGAGCGCAAGTAAATGCGAGCGCTGCTCTGGCTGCTGACGCTCTTCGCACTGGCCGTCGGCATTTCGCTGGCTGCGCGTTTCAACGACGGTTACCTGCTGCTGGTCTTTCCGCCCTGGCGGGCCGAGATTTCGCTCAACCTCGCAATCGTTCTCGTCGCCGGCGCTTTTGTCCTGCTCTATGCCCTGTTGCGCGCTCTTGCGCTGACCCTCGCCTTGCCGGGCCGGGTGCGCAAGTTCCGCGAGCTGCGCCGGCGCGAACGGGCGGCCGGGACGTTTCAGGATGCGCTGCGACTGCTCCTTGAAGGGCGTTACAGCCAGGCCCTGAAAAAAGCCGGCGAGGCCCATGCCGACGGCCAGTCGCCTGGGCTGGCCGCGCTGGTCGCAGCGCGCGCCGCGCAGTATCTGCACGAACCTGCCAAGCAGGCAGCCTGGCTGGAGCGCGCCGGCACGGACGATCCGCAGACGCAAACGGCGTGTCTGATGCTGGAGGCCGAGCTGTGCCTCAACGCGCGCCGCTTCAGCGATGCCGTCAGCGTCCTGCAGCGCCTGCAGAAGATCGCCGGCCGGCATATCGCCGCGCTGCGCCTCGAATTGCGCGCCCAGCAGGGCTGCGGCAACTGGGATGAGGTGCTGCGCATTGCCCGCCTGCTCGAAAAGCGCGATGCGCTGCTGCCGGCGCTGGCGCAGGAAATCAAGCTCAAGGCGCACCAGGAAAACGTTGCCCTGCGCGTCGCCCAACGGCACACCGATCCGGGCAGCCTGCTCGCCTATCTGGGGCAGGTGCCGGCCAGGGAAGGCTGTCCGCGTCTGGCGCGAGTCTTTGCCGAGGCGCTGAGCGAGCTGGGCGCGCACGACGAGGCGCAGGCGATCATTGAAGCGCAGCTTGACGCACAGTGGGATTCCGCGCTGATCCGGCTGTATGGGCGTCACCTCGGCGGCCACCTGACCGCCCGCATTGCCCGTGCCGAAGCGTGGCTGAGCGAGCATCCGGACGATGCGCAGCTGTTGCTCACGCTGGGCCGCCTGTGTCTTGCGCAACGGCTGTGGGGTAAGGCACAGGCCTGTCTCGAAGCCTCGCTGTCGCTCGCTGACCGGCGCGAGGTTCGCCTCGAACTGGCGCGCCTCTTCGAGCAGACCGAGCGTTCCGGCGAAGCGATGCGCCATTACCGGGCGGCGGCCGAACTGCTCGCCTGAGGACAGGCGTAGCTAGGCCGAACAAGTACTCTTGGGGTGCGTCTGAGCCTTGTGCCGCTATCCGACGGAGGCCGGGCCTGCGATTTTCGGTTTCCCGTCCGTCATTGAACGCGCTACAATGGTCAATTGGTGAAAATGAACTGTCTGCGGACGAAGGGGCATCATGCTGAATATCGACTTGCGCAAGATCTATCTGTTCAAACCGCTTGAGCCGGCGCCCGATCCCGCCTGTTTGCCGGTCGGTGGCGACCTCTATTACGAGTGTCTTGACTGCAATGCCGTGCTCAATTCGGTTTCGCACATCAAGTGCGCGTGTGCCTGCGGCAATATTGCCGGTGGCGGTGGCGAAACGAAAGTGAATAAGGCCGACCGCGTGCGCGTGGTGCGCGGCAAACTCAAATAATCGTGGCTTGCCGCGCGCGGGCTACACCCAGTCGCGCGGCGGCAGCAGCTCATAAAGCAGCGCTTCCGGCGTTCCCGCCTCGGGCTGCCAGTCGTAGCGCCATTTGACGACCGGCGGCAGCGACATCAGGATCGATTCGGTGCGCCCGCCCGATTGCAGGCCGAACAGCGTGCCGCGATCCCAGACCAGATTGAATTCAACGTAGCGCCCGCGCCGGTAGGCCTGGAAATCGCGTTCGCGTTCGCCGAACGGCGTGTGCTGGCGCGCCTCGACGATCGGCAGGTAGGCGTCGGCGAAGGCATTGCCGACCGCCCGCGTCAGGTCGAAGCAGCGCTCGAAGCCGCCTTCGTTGAGGTCGTCGAAGAAGATGCCGCCGACGCCGCGCGGCTCGTTGCGGTGCTTCAGGAAAAAATACTCGTCGCACCACTGCTTGTAGCGCGCGTGCGTGTCGTCGCCGAACGGCGCCAGCGCCGCCTTGCAGCGGCCGTGGAAATGGCGGATGTCTTCCTCGAACGGGTAATAGGGCGTCAGGTCCATGCCGCCGCCGAACCAGCCGACCGGCGCTTCGCCGGGCTTGGTCGCGACCAGCGCACGGACGTTCATGTGGGCCGTCGGACAGTAGGGGTTTTCCGGGTGCAGGACCAGCGAAACGCCCATCGCCTCGAAGGCCCGGCCGGCCAGTTCCGGGCGCTTGGCGGTCGCCGAAGCGGGCAGTGCGGCACCGGTGACGTGCGAGAAGGCGACGCCGCCGCGCTCGAAGACGCGGCCGCCTTCGATGATGCAGGTGATGCCGCTGCCGCCGAGCGGCTGCCCGGCTTCCTTTTGCCAAGGGTCGGCGCGGAAGGTCTTGCCCTGCGGGCCTTCGATTGCTTCGACCGCGGCAACGATGCGCTGCTGCAGGCCGCTGAAATAGGCCTTGAGCAGCGTCGGATCGATCATCGTATCCGGCTTCTTGTGATCGCTCACCGCGTGACGGCCCGGTGTCCGATGTCGCTGCGGTACTGCATGCCGTCGAAGTGGATGCCGCACAGCGCCTCGTAGGCGCGTTTCTGCGCCTGCTTGACGTTATCGCCGAGGGCCGTGACGCAGAGCACGCGGCCGCCGGCCGAGACGATCTGGCCGTCGCTGATTGCGGTGCCGGCGTGGAAGACATGCGCATCTTCGCTTTCCTCGGGCAGCCCGCTGATCACGTCGCCCTTGCGCGGCGTGCCGGGGTAGTTGGCCGCAGCCAGCACAACGCCCAGCGCGACGCGGCGGTCCCACTCGGCTTCAACTTGGTCGAGCTTGCCGGCCACCGCGTGTTCGAGCAGCGTGAGCAGGTCGGACTTCAGGCGCATCATGATCGGCTGCGTTTCCGGGTCGCCCATGCGGCAGTTGAATTCGACGGTCTTCACCGAGCCGTCCTTGCCGATCATCAGGCCGGCGTAGAGGAAGCCGGTGTAGGGGATGCCGTCGGCGGCCATGCCGCGCACGGTCGGCAGGATGATCTCGCGCATCGCCTTGGCGTGGATTGCCGGCGTGACGACCGGTGCCGGCGAATAGGCGCCCATGCCGCCGGTGTTGGGGCCGGTATCGCCATCAAAGATGCGCTTGTGGTCCTGGCTCGAGGCCAGCGCCAGCACGTTCTTGCCGTCGACCATGACGATGAAGCTGGCTTCCTCGCCGTCGAGGAATTCTTCGATGACGACGCGCGCGCCGGCCTCATTGTTCACCACGCCGAGCGTGTTGCCGGACAGCATGTCGTCGATCGCCTGGTGCGCTTCGGCAAGCGACATGGCGACGACCACGCCCTTGCCGGCCGCCAGGCCGTCGGCCTTGATGACGATCGGTGCGCCCTTCCGGTCGACATAGGCGTGGGCGGCGGCGATCTCGGAAAAAGTCTCGTAGGCGGCGGTCGGGATCTTGTGCCGCAGCATGAAACGCTTGGCGAAGTCCTTCGAGCTCTCGAGCTGCGCCGCTTCCTTGGTCGGGCCGAAAACCTTCAGGCCGCGTGCCCGGAAAATATTGACGACACCCGCCGCCAGCGGCGCCTCGGGGCCGACCACGGTCAGGTGGATGCCTTCGCGTTCGGCAAAATCGGCGAGTGCGGCCGGGTCGGTGATATTGACGTTTTCGATCTCGCGCTCGCGTGCCGTTCCGGCATTGCCGGGCGCGACGAAGATTTTTTGCAGGCCGGGGGTCTTGGCCAGGCGCCACGCCAGTGCGTGTTCGCGACCACCGGAACCGATGACGAGTAATTTCATGGCGAAGCTATCCTCAATAGTGTGCTGTACGGGCCGTCTTCAGAAACGAAGCTTGCCCCAGAAAAACAGGATGTTGCCTACGCCCCGGCCGCCCGGGACGTAGGCCGTATCGAGCGAGACCTTGCGGTATTCGAGCGAGGCGATCGGCAGGATGCCGGGGATCGGCGTGTAGCGGGCGATGTCCGAGCGCGCCGTCAGGAAGGCGGTATAGCCCAGGCCGGCCTTCAGCTCGCCGTCGATCTGCCAGTAGGTCTTGTAGCCGTAGCCGGCCAGGTATTGCGGCTCGTCGTGCGAGTCGCGAAACCCCATCACGTACAGGCCATGCCAGTCGCCGTTGCTCGCGTAGGCGCCGCGTCCGATGCCGAGTCCGAAGCTGTTTTCGTTGAAGCTGTCGATCTTTTCCCGGCTGTAGGCATGGCGGAAATGGTAGGTGTGCAGCGGCAGATAAAGTTCGCTCCGCCCCTCGTTCCAGGTCGTTGCCAGCCGCTGTGTCGCGCGGTCGAAAAACGAAATGTCGTCGCTCGGCATCGCCGGCTCGGCGCTTGCCGATGCGACGCACAGGGCGCCGCAAACGGCAGCGCAGAGTCTGCGCAATGAGTGGCGCGGCATGGGGGGCGGCATCAGTGACGGAAGTGGCGGGCGCCGGTGACGACCATGGCCAGACCGTGTTCGTCGGCAGCGGCGATCACTTCCTCGTCGCGCATCGAGCCGCCCGGCTGGATCACGGCCTTGGCGCCGGCTGCGGCGAGGACGTCGACGCCGTCGCGGAAGGGGAAGAAGGCATCCGAAGCGACGACCGAGCCCTTCAGGTCGAGGCCTGCATTCTGTGCCTTGATGCTGGCGATCTTGGTCGAGTCGACGCGCGACATCTGGCCGGCGCCGACGCCCAGCGTCATGCCGCCGCCGCAGAAGACGATGGCGTTGGACTTGACGAACTTGGCGACACGCTCGGCGAAGAGTAGATCCTCGATCTGTTGTGCAGTCGGCTGTACCTTGGTGACGACCTTGAGGCCGCCGGCCTGGGCCGTGAAGTCGTCGGCCGTTTGTACCAGCAGGCCGCCGCCGACGCGCTTGTATTCCAGTGCGTTGAGTTCGCGCGAAAGCGGCACGACCAGCACGCGCAGGTTGGCCTTGCCGGCCAGCGCGGCTTTGGCTTCGGCGGTGAAGGACGGGGCGATCAGCACTTCGACGAAGTGCTTGCGCTCGTTCATGGCATTGACGATGTCGACATCGACCGTGCCGTTGAAGGCGATGATGCCGCCGAAGGCCGAGGTCGAGTCGGTCTTGAAGGCCTTTTCGTAGGCCGCCAGCAGATTGGCATCGACCGCCACGCCGCACGGGTTGGCGTGCTTGACGATGACGCAGGCCGGGGCGGTGAAGGTCTTGACGCATTCCCACGCCGCATCGGAGTCGGCGATGTTGTTGTACGACAGTTCCTTGCCCTGCAGTTGCGTGTAGGCGGCGATGCTGCCGGCGACCGGATGGGTGTCGCGGTAGAAGGCGGCGCGCTGGTGCGAGTTCTCGCCATAGCGCAGAACTTCGACACGGTCGAAGGCCAGCTGCAGCTTGGCCGGGAAGGTCGACGGGACGGGCGCGGCTTCGGCCGGCTTGGCTTCGGCGCCTTCTTCAAGACCGGTCAGCCAGTTGGCAATCGCCGCGTCGTAACGCGCGGTGTGCGTGAATGCCTTCTTGGCCAGACCGAAACGCGTGGCGAGCGTCAGCGCACCGTCGTTGGCCTGCATTTCGGCGAGCAGCGCGACGTAGTCTTCCGGGTCGGTGACGATGGCCACGCCGGCGTAGTTCTTGGCCGACGAGCGGACCATTGCCGGGCCGCCGATGTCGATGTTCTCGATCGCGTCCTCGAGCGTGACGCCGGGCTTGGCGACAGTTTCGCGGAACGGGTAGAGGTTCACGCAAACCAGGTCGATCGTCGGGATGCCGTGCTGCTCGATTGTCGCCAGATGCTCGGGCAGGTCGCGCCGGGCCAGGATGCCGCCGTGCACCTTCGGGTGCAGCGTCTTGACGCGGCCGTCGAGCATTTCCGGGAAGCCCGTGTAGTCGCCGATTTCGGTGACGGACAACCCCGCGTCGCGCAGCAGCTTGGCGGTGCCGCCGGTGGACAGGAGCTTGACGCCCTGGGCGGCGAGGCCCTGGGCAAATTCGAGCGCACCGCGTTTGTCGGAGAGGCTGATCAGGGCTTGACGGATTTTCATGGGAGTTCTCAAAGTCTTTGAATCCAGCACGGCGGCACGGCGATGCGAAGAGGGATCACGGAGGAAGACGTTTTGTCTTTCTTCGTGTCGATTTTCTCCGTGTCCTTGTGCCTTCGTGCTGAGTGTTGAAGGTTTAGTTCAGACGAGCTTGTAATCGACGAGTTTCTTGCGCAGCGTGTTGCGGTTGATGCCGAGCATCTCGGCGGCCAGCGTCTGGTTGCCGCCGGCCTGGTTGAGCACGACTTCGAGCATCGGACGTTCGACGCTCTTGATCACCATGTCGTACACGGCCGCCGGTTTTTCGCCGTCGAGATTGTGAAAATAGGTCTCCAGCGCGCCATAGACGCAGGCCGAAATGTCATTGCTCCGCTTCATGCTGCGAGTTCCTCGCTGTCGTTGTTTTGCTCGGTGGGGCTGTAGCTCAGGTGCTCGTCGTGCTCGGCGAGACCGAGGAAGAAATCGTTGACGGCCTGGCGCTGCATGGCGATGTCCGGCAACTGGTTCATCATGTGGCGGAAGGCGGCCGAGCCGATCAGTCCGCGCGTGTACCAGGAGATGTGCTTGCGCGCGACGCGAACGCCGGTGGCGACGCCGTAGAACTCGTAGAGGTCTTCGAGGTGCGCCAGCAGGATTTCGTGGATTTCCATGACGCGCGGCGGCATCAGGTGGGTCCCGGTGGCCAGGTAATGCTCGATCTCGCGGAACAGCCAGGGGCGGCCCTGCGCGGCGCGGCCGATCATCAGCGCGTCGGCGCCGGTCGCTTCGAGAACGAAACGCGCCTTCTCCGGCGTGGTGATGTCGCCGTTGGCGATGATCGGGATGCGCGCTACCGCCTTGACCGCGGCGATCGTCTCGTACTCGGCGCTGCCGGTATAGCCGCAGGCGCGCGTGCGGCCGTGCATGGCCAGCGCGCGGATGCCGGATTGCTCGGCGATCTTCAGGATGGAAAGCGCGTTACGGCTCGACTTGTCCCAGCCGGTGCGGATCTTCAGCGTGACCGGCGTGCCGGGTACGGCATCGACCACCGCCTCGAGAATCCGGCCGACCAGCGCTTCGTCCTTGAGCAGTGCCGAGCCGGCCATCACGTTGCAGATCTTCTTGGCCGGGCAGCCCATGTTGATGTCGATGATCTGCGCGCCGCGCTCGACGTTGTGCTGCGCCGCCTGCGCCATCATCGCCGGAATCGAGCCGGCGATCTGTACCGAAATCGGCGCCACTTCGCCGTCGTGGTTGGCGCGGCGCTGCGTCTTGGCGCTGCCGTAGAGCAGCGAGTTCGACGTCACCATCTCGGAAACCGCGAGTCCGGCGCCCATCTTCTTGCACAGCTGGCGGAAAGGACGGTCGGTCACGCCAGCCATCGGCGCGACAAAGAGATTATTTCTGAGCGTGAAGCCGACGAAATCCATGGCGGTCTTTGGGCAGCGGTTGGGTCGAAAGCAGGCAGGGTGGTGCACGGGAAGGAGCGGATTCTACCGCGATTGCTGCCTAAAAAACAGTCAAGCGCTTGCCGTCGGTCAGATCGGCAAGCGCTTGGGGTACGGCGCAAAAGTTCGGGATCGGCCGCGCTCGGTCTGCGACGGCGCTTTCAGCGTTTCGCGGCGGGCTCGGGCAGGACGATGTTCACTTCGAGGACTTCGTAATTTCCCTGTTTCTCGAGCGACACCTTGATGTCCTCGAGATTCACCGAAACGTACTTCGAGATGACGGCGACCAGCTCCTTCTGCAGATCAGGCAGGAAGTCGGGCTTGCTGCCGCCGTCGCTGCGTTCGTGCGCGATGATCAGCTGCAGGCGTTCCTTGGCGATCGACGCCGTCTTCTGCTTGCTGCCGAAGAGAAGAGAGAGCAGGGACATGCCTATTTTCCTCCGAACAGGCGCTTGAGCAGGCCGGGTTTCTCGTAATCGACAAAACGCAGCGGTTTGGTTTCGCCGAGGAAGCGGGAAACGACGTCGAGGTAGGCTTCGGAAACGTCGCTGCCCTTGAGGTGGACGGCCGGCGAACCCTGGTTCGACGACTGCAGGACGATTTCCGACTCGGGGATGACGCCGATGATCGGGATGCGCAGGATTTCCTGCACGTCCTTGTACGAGAGCATCTCGCCGTCGTCGACGCGCTTCGGCGAGTAGCGGGTGATCAGCAGGTGTTCCTTGACCGGCTCGCCGCCCGACTGGGCGCGGCGCGACTTGGCCTGGATGATGCCGAGGATGCGGTCGGAGTCGCGCACCGACGAGACTTCCGGGTTGGAAACGACGATCGCCTCGTCGGCGAAGGTCAGCGCCATCACGGCGCCGCGCTCGATGCCGGCCGGCGAGTCGCAGACGACGTAGTCGAAGCCCATGTGCTCGAGTTCCTTGAGCACCTTCTCGACGCCTTCTTCGGTCAGCGCATCCTTGTCGCGCGTCTGCGAGGCGGGCAGCACGTAGAGGTTGTCGTTGCCGCAGTGCTTGTCCTTGATCAGCGCCTGCGTCAGCGTCGCTTCGCCGTTCAGGACGTTGACCAGGTCATAGACGACACGGCGCTCGCAGCCCATGATCAGGTCGAGGTTGCGCAGGCCGACGTCGAAGTCGATGACGGCGGTTTTGAAGCCGCGCAGCGCGAGGCCCGAGGAGAAGCTGGCGCTGGTGGTGGTCTTGCCCACCCCCCCCTTGCCGGAGGTTACGACGACGATGCGTGTCACGGATGTTGCTCCGTCAATAAAAAGAGGATTTTACCTGTGGATCGGCCGGAACGGTGCGTCGCCGCAGCGTTTTGCCATGGCTGAAAATATCAGCTGGTTTTCAGCGGCTCGATCGAGAGCTTGCTGCTCGCTTCGCCGGTTTTTTCATCAACGGTTTCGATCAGCTGTATCTGGGCCGGCAGGCCGGCCAGATCAGCCGGAACGCCGGCCTCGAAGGTCCGATAGACGCCGGCGATCGAGACCAGTTCGGCTTCGAGA
>JBAQRB010000173.1:0-17821 GCA_049295655.1 Rhodocyclaceae bacterium | reverse complement strand
GGATGGCGCCGTCCATCTGGGCGGCTCCGGTAATCATGTTCTTGACGTAGTCGGCGTGACCCGGGCAGTCAACGTGGGCGTAGTGGCGATTCGCCGTTTCGTACTCTACGTGCGCCGTGTTGATCGTGATTCCGCGCGCTTTTTCTTCCGGCGCCGCGTCAATCTGATCGTAGGCCTTCGCCTCACCACCAAATTTCGCCGACAGAATCGTTGTAATCGCCGCCGTCAACGTGGTCTTGCCGTGATCAACGTGACCAATCGTGCCAACGTTTACGTGCGGCTTCGTCCGCTCGAATTTTGTCTTAGCCATCGCCAGTACCTCAAAATGTTATAAGTCAGATAACCTTCGGGGCAAAACTTGGTGCCCATGGGCAGGATTGAACTGCCGGCCTCTCCCTTACCAAGGGAGTGCTCTACCACTGAGCTACATGGGCATCTTGGTGCAACCTGAAGCAATTTTTCAGCCGCAGCGTGGAGCGGGTGAAGGGAATCGAACCCTCGTCTTAAGCTTGGAAGGCTTCAGCTCTACCATTGAGCTACACCCGCAAAACCATTTACCCGCAGCACAAACAACCATTGCCGCCGACAGCAGCATTCTTGGTGGAGGGAGAAGGATTCGAACCTTCGAAGGCAGAGCCGTCAGATTTACAGTCTGATCCCGTTGGCCACTTGGGTATCCCTCCAACTCGGAGCCGGTAATTTTGACGCCACCGAAATGGTTTGTCAAAACAATTTTTCGAGCCGGCCGGCAGTATAGCAGCATCGCCTGCAAGAAGCATCTATTTTTTTAAATTCTTTCAATCGCACAGCGCAGCCCCCACGGAAACACGATTCAAGGGCGAGCATTCTGTCGCCGAGCTCACAACTGCTCTGCAACATTACGCCGTACCCACAATCGAATAGACTGTAATCGCCGCCGAGTCTGCGGCGAACGGCATTCCGACGGCGCCCAGCGAATCGACACGATCCGCAAGCGCCTCACGACAGGAGGAAACGCAATGGGCGATCTCTCGGCCACGCTCGACGACCGCTACACGGCCAGATCGGGACGCGTCTTCCTGACCGGCACCCAGGCCCTCGTTCGCCTGCCGATGCTGCAGCGCGAGCGCGACGAAGCCACCGGACTCAATACCGCGGGCTTCGTCTCCGGCTATCGCGGCAGTCCGCTTGGCGGACTCGATCAAGGGCTATGGAAGGCAAAAGAGCACCTTGACGCCCACCGCGTCGTCTTTCAGCCCGGCATCAACGAAGACCTCGCCGCCACCGCCGTCTGGGGGTCGCAACAGCTCGGCCTGTTCCCCGGCGCCAAGTACGACGGCGTCTTCGCCATGTGGTACGGCAAGGGCCCCGGCGTCGACCGCTGCGGCGACGTCTTCCGCCACGCCAACGCCGCCGGCTCGGCCAGATACGGCGGCGTCCTGGTCATCGCAGGCGACGACCACGCAGCGAAATCGTCGACGCTGCCGCACCAGACCGAGCACATCTTCAAGGCCGTGATGATTCCGGTGCTCTACCCGGCCAACGTCCAGGAATACCTCGATTTCGGCCTGCACGGCTGGGCGATGAGCCGCTACTCGGGCTGCTGGGTGGCGATGAAGGCGCTGGCCGACACGGTGGAGACCTCGGCGTCGGTCTCGATCGACCCGCTCTCGCCGGAAATACGGCTGCCGCTCGACTTCGCAATGCCGCCGGACGATCCGCACGGACTGAACATCCGCTGGCCCGATCCGCCGCTGGTCCAGGAAGCACGCCTGATCAACCACAAGCTTTACGCGGCGCTCGCCTACTGCCGCGCCAACCGGCTCAATCGCGTCATGATCGACAGCCCGGCAGCGCGCCTGGGAATCATCACGGCCGGCAAGTCCTATCTCGACGTACGCCAGGCGTTCGACGAACTGGGCATCGACGACGAACTGGCGACCCAGATCGGCATCCGCCTCTACAAGGTCGGCATGGTCTGGCCGCTCGAGGCCGACGGCGTGCGCCATTTCGCCGAGGGGCTGGAAGAGATTCTGGTCGTCGAAGAAAAGCGCCAACTGCTCGAATACCAGCTCAAGGAGGAGCTCTACAACTGGCGCGAGGACGTTCGCCCGCGCGTTGTCGGCAAGTTCGACGAGAAGGGCGAGTGGTCGCTGCTGCCGACCGGCAACGACCATCTCACGCACGGCGACTGGCTGCTGCCTGCGGCCGGTGAACTGTCGGTCGCGCAGATCGCCCGCGCGCTGGCGGCACGCATCGGCCGCTTCTTTACCTCGCCGGCCATCGAGGCGCGCCTCGCGCTGCTCGAAGCCAAACAGAAAGCGCAATCGGCCGCGCTCGCTCTCGGCGGCAGCAGCGGCCCGCTGGCCATCCAGCGCACACCCTATTTCTGCTCGGGCTGCCCGCACAACACCTCGACCCGCGTCCCCGAGGGTTCGCGTGCCATCGCCGGCATCGGCTGCCACTACATGGTGACCTGGATGGACCGCAGCACGGCGACCTTCACGCACATGGGCGGCGAAGGCGTCACCTGGGTCGGCCAGGCGCCGTTCAGCAACGAAAAGCACGTTTTTGCCAATCTCGGCGACGGCACCTACTTCCACTCGGGATTGCTGGCGATCCGCCAGGCCGTCGCCGCGAAGGTGGCGATCACCTACAAGATCCTCTACAACGACGCCGTCGCGATGACCGGCGGCCAGCCGGTCGACGGCCCGCTGAGCGTCGCCCGGATCACCCGCCAGCTCGAAGGCGAAGGGATCGAGAAGATCGTCATTGTCACCGACGACCCGGCCAAGTATGCGCAGATCACCGACCTTGCGCCGAACACACCGGTCTACCACCGCGACAGGCTCGATGCGGTGCAGCGCGAACTGCGCAACTATCGCGGCGTATCGATCCTGATCTACGACCAGACCTGCGCCACCGAAAAGCGGCGCCGGCGCAAGCGCGGCAAGCTGGCTGACCCGGCCCGGCGCATTTTCATCAACGAAGCGGTGTGCGAAGGCTGCGGCGACTGCGGCGTGCAGTCGAACTGCCTGTCGATCGTCCCGGTCGAAACCGAGTTCGGCCGCAAAAGGGCGATCGACCAGTCGTCGTGCAACAAGGACTATTCGTGCGTGAACGGCTTTTGCCCGAGCTTCGTCAGCGTCGAAGGCGGCCGGCTGCGCAAGGGCAGCGCCATCGCTGCCGACGAAAGCGCTTTCCGCGACCTGCCCGACCCGCTCATCGCGGACACGGCGCAGCCCTTCAACCTCCTGATCACCGGCGTTGGCGGCACCGGCGTAGTCACCCTCGGCGCCCTGCTCGGCATGGCTGCGCACCTCGACGGCAAAGGCGTCTCGGTGCTCGACATGACCGGTCTGGCGCAAAAATTCGGCGCCGTCTTCTCGCACCTGCGCATTACCGACCGCCCCGAAGACATCCACGCCGCACGCATCGCCACCGGCGAGGCACACGCCATAATCGGCGGCGACCTGGTCGTCAGTGCCGGCGCCGAAGCCCTCTCGAAAATGCTGGCGGGCCGGACGCGGGCGGTGGTCAACGTCGCCGAGACGCCCACCGCCGACTTCACACACGACCCGGACTGGAAATTTCCGCAGCAGCACATGCAGGCGCAGGTCGACGAGGCCTGCGGCGAGGGCAACACACTCTTTCTCGACAGCCAGCAACTGTCCACCCGGCTGCTCGGCGATGCGCTCTACGGCAACATCCTCCTGCTCGGCGTCGCCTGGCAACAAGGGCTGGTGCCGCTGTCGCTCGCGGCGATCGAGCGCTCGATGGAACTGAACGGCAGCGCGCTCGAGCAGAACCGCAAGGCCTTCCTCTGGGGCCGGCGCGCCGCGCACGACCTGCCGGCCGTGCAGCGCTTCGCCGAACCGGCAGGTACGCCGCCCATGCACCGTTTCTCGCAGGACCTCGACGAGACGATCAACCGCCGCATCGAGACGCTGACTGCGTATCAGGACGCGGCCTATGCCCTGCGCTACAAGACGCTGGTCGACCGCGTACGTACTGCCGAGAGCGTGCTGCATTCGACCCGGCTGAGCGATGCGGTCGCACGCAACCATTTCAAGCTGCTGGCGATCAAGGATGAATACGAGGTCGCCCGCCTGTACGCAGACCCGCTTTTCATGCAGCAGATCAACGAGCAGTTCGAAGGCGACTTCCGCCTGCGCTTCCATCTGGCGCCGTCGCTGCTCGCCCGCCCCGACCCGGCGACCGGCCGTGTCGAAAAACGCAGCTACGGACCGTGGATGATGCGTGCCTTCCGCTGGCTGGCGGCCTGCAGGGGACTGCGCGGAACGCGGCTTGACGTCTTCGGCTACCGCGCCGAACGGCGCATGGAACGGCAACTGCTGGCCGACTACGAAACCGACGTTGAGCTCGCGCTCACGCAGCTCAACGTCGATTCGCTGGAGATCGCCATCGAACTGGCGACGCTGCCGGAGCGGATTCGCGGCTTCGGCCACTTAAAGGCAGCGGCAGCCGCGCAGGTGCAGGGCAAACGCAGCGCACTGCGCCAGCACCTCCTGGCTTCAGCGGGTGTGGCAGAGGCAAGCGGCACTGCCTGAGCGGGCTCGGGCAACACGGGATACAATGCGGCGCTCAGCCTCAGGAGCCGCACATTTGTCCTCGCCCTCGCCCGAAACCGACCACAACACGCCGCCGGAACCCGAAGCAGGCGCGCCTGTGCCGCGCCGGCCGCACCTGCGCCAGCTCGCCCTGCAGTTTGCCGCGCTGTTTGTCGTGCTCTCGCTGGCGTGGCCTTATTTCGGGATGCGCAACGAAGAACTGCCGTGGCCGGCAACGGCGTTTGCGATCGGTGGCGCGGCGCTGCTGATCGCCTCGCTGACCCGCCAGCCGTGGTGGTGGCGTGTCATCCATGCGCTTTTCGCACCACTGGCCTGGGGAGTCACCCAGTTCGCGATCGACCCCGGCTGGTTCCTGCTGATCGCCATCCTGCTGCTGCTCGTCTATCGCGGTGCACTGAACGGCCAGGTGCCGCTCTATTTCTCCAACAGCGATACGGCTGACGCGCTCAGCGGACTGCTCGCCGAGCGTCCACAACTGCACTTTCTCGATCTCGGCGCCGGCGTCGGCAGCATTGTCCGCCCGCTGGCCATCGCACGGCCGGAGGCGTCGTTCACCGGCATTGAAAATGCACCGGCGACCTGGCTGGCCGGCCGCCTGCGCACGATTGGGCTGAAGAACTGCAAATGGTGCTGGGGGGATATCTGGCGGGCCGAGCTCGCCGAATATGACGTCGTTTACGCCTTCCTGTCGCCAGCCCCGATGCCGGCGCTGTGGCAAAAAGTTGTCGCCGAAATGCGCCCCGGTGGCCTCTTCATCAGCAACAGCTTCCCCGTCCCGGGCGTCGAGGTCAGCCGCATTGTCGAGATCGACGACGCACGTCAGACCCGGCTGTACTGCTATCAGCGCGAGCAGCCGGGTATAAACTCAAGCCCGGCGGGCTGCTAGAGCTTGATGCCGTAGCGGTTCGCGGCGACCAACGCCTGCGTGCGACTGGAGACGCCCAGCGCCTTGAAGATTGCGGTAACGTGGATCTTCACGGTCCCTTCGGACAAACCGAACGAAGCGGCGATCTCGCGATTCGATTTGCCGCGCATCATCAGCGCCAGCACCTCCGCCTGACGGTCGGTCAGCCCGAATTCGGAGGGATCGGCGGCGCCGCAGACCGGCGCGTGCGGCAGTTCCATTCCCAGGTTGACCGGCATCATCTGCTCGGGGGTAAAGACCTCTCCGGCGAGCACCTCGCGCAATGCCGCAATCAGACGGTCGCTGGAATAGGCTTTCGGAACAAAACCCGAAGCGCCGCTTTTGATCGCCTGATTGACCGTGTGCGCGTCGTCGTGCGCCGAAACGATCACCACCGGCACCACGGGAAAACGCCGCCGGATTGCCGTAAGACAGCTTAGCCCGTCGGCGCCGGGCAACCCCAGATCGAGCAACACCATGTCGATAGCGGACTCCTGTTCGAGCAGCGCCTGGGCACGGTCGCAATCGCCCGCCTCGAAAATCCGCGCCGCTTTGTCAAGCTGGCGAAGCGTCTGCACGAGGCCTTCGCGAACCAGAGTGTGATCTTCAACAACAAGCAGTTTAAGCATGACGTCAGGCACCGGCACGAGAATGGAGTAAGACTTTAGCATCAAGCACGATGCAAGAAACTACGTGTGCATCAATCTTTGCTAAGATGACATCACACCACCACGCTGGGAGCCTGAGATGTCGAACGACAACAATGCGAATGACCCGATGAATTTCATGAAGAACATGTGGGGCGGCATGGGGTTCTCGCTTCCCGGCATGGTCGCGCCGACCTTCGATGTGGAGGAAATCGAAAAGCGGGTGAAGGACATGAAAGCCGTCGAAGGCTGGCTGAAAATGAATCTGTCGATGCTGCAGATGACGATCCAGAGCCTCGAAATGCAATGCGCGACGCTCAATGCCGTGCGCACGATGGGCGACATGGCCAGCAACGCCGCCAATCAGCAGGCGGCGCAAGGCGCGCCCGCCTTCACGCCACCGTGCGAGGCGGCCGACGCTGCGGGGCAGGCCTCGATGTGGCCGTGGAATCTGATGCAGCAAATGCAGGAACAGATGCAGCAGGCCGCTGAGGAACAACAGGCAGCGCAACCGGAGACGGCCAAGACCGAAAGCAAGCGCGGCAAAAAAAACCAGTAAAACCTGCTGGGCCAGGCGTCGCCCGAGGCCGAAAAACAGAAGTCCGGTGCGAACGCCTGACTCTCCTGCAGGCGATCATACGATCGCAGCGTTCCTCAGGCTGGCGATTTCCGCCTCGCTGTAGCCCGCTTCGCGCAGTATCTCGGCAGAATGCTCCCCCGCCGCAGGTGCGTTGCGCTCGATTTCAAACTGCCAGCCTGACAGCTTCACGGGCGGTGCCAACTGCGTAACCCCGTCGGCCTGGACGCTCATGCCGCGTTCGGCGAACTGCGGATGCTGCAGCGCTTCGCTCACATCGAGCACCGGGGTCACGCAGCAGTCGGCATCGGCAAACAATGCGCTCCACTGCGCCTGCGTCCGCGTGGCGAAGAGCGCCTCAAGCTCGGTGCGCAAGGCGGCAGCCGCCGGGCCACGCACCCCGTGCAGAGGCTTCCACTCGGCACGCCCGAGGGTGTCGCAGAAGCGGTGCCAGAATTTCTCTTCGAGCGGCGCCACCGCCATGTGACGCGCATCGGCCGTGGCATAGACACCGTAGCCGGCGTCGCCGCCACTCAGCAGGTCGCCGCCGCGCTCGGCCAGCCCTGCCGTACTTTGCGCGGCAAAGAGCGGAAACAGGTTGTGCGCCAGAACGGCCTCGCTCATCGCGACATCGACAAAACGCCCCTTGCCGCTACGCTGCGCGTCAAACAGCGCGGCCAGTATGCCCATCACGCCACTCAGCGCGCCGCCGAGCAGGTCGCCGATCTGGAGATTCGGAACGGCGGGCGGCCCGCCTTTGACGCCGATCTGTTCGAGCACGCCAGAAAAACCGATGTAGTTGAGGTCATGCCCCGCCGTCATCGCCAGCGGGCCGCTCTGGCCGTAGCCGCTGATCGCGCAGTAGACGATTTTCGGGTTGAGCGCGCGCACGGCAGCGAAACCGATCCCGAGCTTGTCGGTCACGCCGGGGCGAAAACTCTCGACAATGATGTCGGCGTCACGCGCCAGGCGCAGGAAGACATCCCGCCCGGCAGCCTGCTTGAGGTCGAGACGCAGGCCACGCTTGTTGCGATTGACGCAGCGAAAAAAGACGCTGACCCCGTCGGCGCCCTCGCCCATCGTTCGCGCATAATCGCCGGCACCGTGATCCTCGATCTTGATCACGTCGGCCCCCAGATCGGCCAGGTGTAGCGTCGCCATCGGACCCGGCAGCAGGCGGGTCAGATCGAGGACGCGCACACCGTACAGCGGCCCGCCGCTCATGGCTGCGGCTCGCAACGTTCAAGCCAGGTCGAATCCATGTCGATCTCCTCGCCCGCCTTCAACGCCTGGTCGAGGAAATGGCCGCGAAACAGCCAACCGCTGCTGCCATGCTGGAGGGACCAAGGGGTTTCCCACGCTTCGATGCGAAAACGGATACGCAGCACATCGACTTCACGGACTTCGGCGGCGTTCTGCACGCAGGGCGTCGATGCCGCAATGCGCCCCCAGTCGTCGCGCGTGTACGCCGCCACCGGCTTGTCCAGACGCGGACAGAGCCCGGCCAGGCGGCGCTCGGCAGACAGCGCGGCAATCGTCCCTTTCAGCCAGTAAGTCGGTGCCTTGAAAACCCGGCCCGCCCCACCCTCGCGGAAAATGACGCAATCGCCCACTTGCGGCCCGGCCGGTGCGCGATCGGCAACGGCCGCCAGGCTGGACAGCGAGAGGGCCGCCGCAAAAAGAAGCTTGCCCCGGATCATTCGTACTTGCGAATGTCTTCGATCACCTTGCCATCGTTGGGCAGCGTACCGGCGACACAGAAAGACACCTCGCCGCGCAGCTTGGTGATCTCGCGGATGCTTGCAACAACGTTAGCGCCCTGATTCTCCGCAACGCCATCGACTTCGCAGAGCAGGGTCATGCGGTCCTGCCCGCCCGCGTTGTCGACGACCAGACGCGCCCGGGAAATTTCCGCATGCCGGGCAAGAACCCCGGCGATCTGCGACGGATGAACGAACATTCCCTTGACCTTGGTCGTCTGGTCGGCCCGCCCCATCCAGCCCTTGATCCGCACATTGGTTCGGCCGCACGGACTGACCCCGGACATGACGGCCGAGAGATCGCCGGTGGCAAAACGGATCAGCGGATAATCCGGATTGAAACTCGTGACCACCACCTCGCCCACTTCGCCGTCGGCGACCGGATCGCCCGTTCCCGGACGGACAATTTCGACCAGCATTTCCTCGTCGACGACCAGCCCTTCTTCGCTCGGCGTCTCGTAGGCAATCACGCCGAGGTCCGCCGTGGCATAGGCCTGACGGACGACGATGCCGCGTTCATTGAGCATCTTGCGCAAAGAGGCCGGTAGCGCCTCGCCGGAAACCACGGCTTTCTTCAGCGAAGAAACGTCGGCACCAAGCGCATCGCCCTTTTCGAGGATGATGCGCAAGAAGGACGGCGTGCCGACGTAGGCCGCCGGTTTGAGATCGGCAATGGCCTGTACCTGCATGTCGGTCTGCCCGATGCCGGCCGGAAAAACGGGACACCCGAGCTTGTGCGCAGCGCCCTCGAGCATGAAGCCGGCCGGCGTGAAATGGTAGGAGAAGGTGTTGTGCACGAGATCGCCGGTCGTAAACCCTGCGGCAAACAGCACGCGACCGAAGCGCCACCAGTCTTGCCCCCGGCCTTCCGGATCGTAGATCGGGCCGGGCGAAGCAAACACCCGCGACAGGCCGGCCAATGCTGTTGCATTGAGCCCGCCGAACGGCGGCGCCAGCTTCTGCAACTCGATCAGATCGCTCTTGCGCGTCACCGGCAGTCGCGCCAGCGCCGCGCGCGAATGAACGGCGCTGGCATCGAAGTCGGCAAACAGGCCGGCAAAATAGGCCGAGTTCTGCTTGGCGTGCGCCACCTGCCGCGGCAGGCGGTTCATCAGCCAGGCTTCACGCTCGGCCGGCAGGCGGGTTTCGAGAAAATCGTAATATTTCATGTGAAGCCCTAGTGAGCCAATGATCGCCGCCAAGTAGGCGGCAAAGTAGCCCTCTCAGGCAAGGCGAGAGGGCGCGCCGTTTGCTCAAGGCAAACAAGCGCCCGAACAACGCCGCCTGAGGGGGCGCACTGCCGTCTACGAAAGCCAGCGCTTGCGCCGGCGGTAGTGCTTGACGTCGCGAAAGCTCTTGCGCCCGGCGGTCGACAAACCGAGATAGAACTCCTTGACGTCCTCGTTCGACGCCAGTTCGCTGGCGTCGCCTTCCATGACGACCCGCCCGTTCTCGAGGATGTAGCCAAAGTCGGCGTAGCGCAGTGCGACATTGGTATTCTGCTCGGCCAGCAGGAAGCTCACCTGCTCGCTGCGGTTGAGGTCCTTGACGATCTCGAAAATCTCTTCGACGATCTGCGGTGCGAGCCCCATCGACGGTTCGTCGAGCAGGATCATTTCCGGCTTGGCCATCAACGCCCGGCCGATCGCGCACATCTGCTGTTCGCCGCCCGAGGTATAACCGGCCTGCGTCATCCGCCGCTGCTTGAGGCGCGGGAAATAGTGATAGACCTTTTCCAGGCTCTCTTTCAGTTCGCTACGCGAAATGCTGCGCGAGTACGCACCGGTCAGCAGGTTTTCTTCGAGCGACAGGTGCGCAAAACAATGCCGCCCCTCCATGACCTGGATCACGCCACGCCGGACCAGATCGGAAGGCGTCATCTGGTCGACACGATTTCCCTTGAACTCGACATTGCCCTTGGTCACGTCGCCGCGCTCGGCATGCAGCAGATTCGAAATCGTTTTCAGCGTCGTCGATTTGCCGGCCCCGTTGGCGCCCAGCAAAGCAACGATCTTTCCCTTCGGCACGCTCAGGGAAACGCCCTTCAGCACAAGAATGACGTGATCGTAAATAACCTCGATGTTATTCACGCAAAGATAGTGATCGTCAGATGGAGCGGGAGATATGGTAGTCATCGGAAACCCGTGCGGAATCAGGAGCGGGGAGGAAGGAGCAAGGGTGATGCGGAGAGAGACTTTTCCTCACTCTCCGCACCCCGCTCCTCACTGAAAGAAGGTCAGCCTTCCTTTGAACAGTCGCGCGGAGTGATGTTCTTCTCCTTGGCGTACTTGGCGGCTGATTCCTCGATCATCGGACGCACCATCTCGCGGTCGGCGTCGATCCAGTCGGAAATGACCTTCCACTCTTTGCCGTCCCACTGCTGGTATTTCACCTTGCCCGAACCCTCGTGATCGTTGCAGGATATCTTCAGATCCGGCATGAAGCCCTCGGCGCCCAGATCCTTCAAGCGCTTGGCATCGATGTTGAGGTGCTCCAGGCCCCAGCGCATTTCCTCGCCGGACAGCGCCTTCTTGCCGAACTTGGCCTGTGCGGTACGCATCGCCTCGACCGTGATGATGCCGTGCACCACGCCGCGGTTGTAATACACCGAGCCGATGCGCGACTTGTCTTCCATGTTGCCCTTGTTTTTCTTGTAGACGATGTCCTGGATCGCCTTGACCACCGGATAGTTCGCACCGGCGACGTTGAAACCGGCGGCAATGAAGCCCTTGGCCGCGTCGCCAGCGGGGATGGTGTCCTCTTCAGCCCCGGACCACCAGACGCCGACCATCTTCTCGCGCGGGAAACCGGTCTTCGCGGCGGCCTTCAGCGCCGTCGGGTTCATCACGCCCCAGCCCCAGAGAATGACCCAGTCCGGCTTCTCCTGACGGATCTTCAGCCACTGCGACTGCTGCTCGTTGCCGGGGTGGGCAACGGCCAGCTGAACCAGCGAGAAACCGTATTTCTGCGCCTGCTTCTCGAGCACGGCGATGCCTTCCTTGCCGAACGCCGAGTCGTGGTACAGATAAACCACCTTCTTGCCCTTCAGCTTCTCCATCCCGCCCTCTTTCGAGCCGATGAACTTGACCATCGTCGTCGCCTGGCTCCAGTAGGTCGTGATCATCGGGAAGACCCACGGGAAGACGCTGCCGTCGACCGCGTCGGTACGACCGTAGCCGATGGTGACCATCGGAATCTTGTCCTGCGCAACCTTGTCGAGCACCGAGTAGGTGATCCCCGTCGACACCGGCTGGAACAGCGAATTGCCGGTTGCGCCTTTTTTCTTCAGGCGCTCGTAGCACTCGACGCCACGGGCATTGTTGTATTCCGTCTCGCATTCTTCCCAGGTCAGCTTGACGCCGCCGACACCGCCGTCACGCTCGTTGATCAGCGACATGTAATCGATCCAGCCGCCGAAAACACCGGAACCGCCGGCGGCATAGGCACCGACGCGGTAGCTCGGCAGGCCGACGAACTGTTCCTTGGCCTGCGCCATGGCATCGGCCGCGACGCCGGCCAGCAGGCCGGCGACAATGACGGTGCTGCTCAGGGTTTTGCTCATTTTCATTAGTGTCTCCTCCAAGAGGTTGTTTTAGCGAAACGAAAAAACAGGTTCATTCTCAGTGCGGGAACGGCCACAAACGCATCTTCTCCTTGCCGATCTGCCACAGCCTGGCCAGCCCGTGCGGCTCGACGATCAGGAAGAAGATGATCAGACCGCCGAAGACGACCAGCTGCAGGTTGGAACTGATGCTCGGCGGAAAAATGCCGTGCAGCCACTCCTGCACCATCACATCGAGCGCAATCGGCAACAGCACGATGAACGCCGCGCCAAGAAAAGCCCCGGCAATCGAACCGACCCCGCCGATGATGATCATGAACAGTATCTTGAACGACAGGTCGAGATTGAAGCCTTCCGGCTCGACCGTTCCGATATACGCATAGGCATACAAGGCACCGGCCACGCCACAGTAGAACGAGCTGACGGCAAAGGCAAGCAGCTTGGTCCGCATGATGCGGATACCGATCACCTCGGCCGCCACGTCCATGTCGCGCACCGCCATCCAGGCCCGTCCGACCGAACTGCGCACCATGTTCTTGGCCGCCAGCGCGAGCAGCGCGACGATCGTCAGGACCAGCAGATACTTGGCTTCCGGCGAAAGAAACTTGTAGCCGAAGATCTGGATGTCCTGCGCCGTAATGACGCCCGACGAGGAGTAATTGGAGAACCAGCCGAACTTGGTCAGCGCCCAGACGATGAAGAACTGCGCCGCCAGCGTCGCGACGGCCAAATAAAAGCCCTTGATGCGCAGGCTCGGCAGGCCGAAGGCAATGCCCACCGCCGCCGCCGAAAGCCCGCCGAGAACGAACGCCAGCAAAATCGGCATGCCGTCGATGCGCAGCATGAAGTTGTAGCTGGCAAAGGCACCGACCGCCATGAACGCAGCCGAACCGAGCGACAACTGCCCGGCGTAACCGGTCAGGATGTTCAGGCCGAGGGCGGCCAGCGAAAAAATCAGGAAGGGAATCAGGATCGCCTTGATCCAGTACTCGTTGAAGACCATCGGGACGGCGATAAATGCAACGGCCAGAATCAACAGGACGCCGATCCGGTCCTGCGTGATCGGGAAGATCTGCTGGTCGGCAGCGTAACTTGTCTTGAATTGGCCGGCTTCACGGTAAAACATCTTGATCTGCTCCTTAAACGCGGTCGATGTGTTTCTCGCCGAACAGACCTTCCGGTCGGATCAGCAGGAAAGCCAGCGCCATCACATACGGGAACCACGAATCGATACCGCCGCCGACGTATTCGCCGAGATAGACCTCGGCCAGTTTCTCGGTCGAACCGATGATCAGGCCACCGACGATGGCGCCGGGAATCGAGGTGAAGCCGCCGAGAATCAGGACCGGCAGCGCCTTCAGCGCGGTGAAGGTGAGCGAGAAGGAAACGCCGTTGCGCGCCCCCCAGATCAATCCGGCGACCAGCGCAACAAAGCCGGCGACGGCCCAGACGATGCGCCAGATATTCTGCAGCGGAATGCCGATCGACAACGCCGCCTGGTGATCGTCGGCGACGGCGCGCAAGGCCCGCCCGATCCGCGTGTATTGGAAGAAGAGGGCGAGCAGCGTGACGAGCAGTGCGGCGACGCCCGAACCGAAGAGGTCGAATTTCGAAACGCTGATATTGGCCGTCTGCATCAGCCACTCGATCGGCTCGTCCTGGATGCCGAGCTCGAGACCGCGCACGTTGGCGCCCCAGACGCCCTGCGCCAGCCCTTCGATGACATAGGTCAGGCCGATGGTCGCCATGAACAGCGTGATCGGCGGCTGGTTGACCAGCGGCCGCAGGACGATGCGCTCGGTCAGCACGCCGAGCACGACCATCACGCCGAATGCGAGCAACAGCGCCAGCCAGAACGGCACGCCCATCTCAAGGAAACCGACGAAGGTCAGCGCCGCGGCGAAGACCATCGCCCCCTGGGCAAAGTTGAACACGCCCGAGGCCTTGTAGATCAGCACAAAGCCCAACGCCACGAAGGAATACATCACCCCCGAGAGCAGTCCGCCGAGCAGCACTTCGATGAAGAATTGCATATCCCTGTCTCCTCGTTCTTCTCAGTGCGCCACGCCAAGATAGGCGGAGATCACTTCCTGGTTGCTGCGCACTTCGTCGGGGGTTCCGTCGCCGATCTTCTTGCCGTAATCGAGCACCACGACGCGGTCGGAAATATCCATGACGACGCCCATGTCGTGCTCGATCAGCACGATCGTCGTGCCGAACTGGTCATTCACGTCGAGAATGAAGCGGCACATGTCCTGCTTTTCCTCGACGTTCATGCCGGCCATCGGTTCGTCGAGAAGCAGCATGGTCGGCTCGGCGGCCAGCGCACGCGCCAGCTCGACGCGCTTCTGCAGGCCGTAGGGCAGGCGTCCGACCGGCGTCTTGCGGATGTGCTGGATCTCGAGAAAATCGATCACTTCCTCGACCTTCTTGCGGTGCTCGATTTCCTCCCGGCCGGCACGCCCGATACGGATCGCCTGCTCGAGGAAATTGGCCTTCATCTTGGTGATGCGGCCGGTCATGATGTTGTCGAGAACGGTCATTCCCTTGAACAACGCAATGTTCTGGAAGGTGCGGGCAATCCCCTGCATGGCGGCCATGTGCGGCTCCATGCTGCGGCGTTCCTCGCCGCGAAAATTGATGCGCCCCTCCTGCGGGTGATAGACGCCGTTGATCACGTTGAGCATCGAACTCTTGCCGGCGCCGTTCGGGCCGATGATGGCGCGGATTTCATGCTCGCGCACATCGAACGAAATGTCGGTCAGCGCCTTCACCCCGCCGAAACGCAGAGAAATATTCTGCAGATCGAGGATGACCTCACCTGTTTTTCTTCCACTCATGCTGATTCCTGCGCTGTCTGAGTTTTTTGCCCTGGCGGATGGGTTTTCGCGTCGCAGATCTGCAGATCGGCGGCCACCTTGCCGACGCGGCCGTCTTCAAACTTGACCTGGGTTTCGATGAACTGACTCGGCTTGCCGGCGTACAGCGCATCGATCAGCGCCGCGTACTTCTCGGCGACAAAGCCGCGCCGCACCTTGCGCGTTCGCGTCAGCTCGTCGTCGTCGGGGTCGAGCTCCTTGTGCAGGATCAGGAAGCGATGGATCTGCGAATCGGCCAGCAGCCCCTCGGCAACCAGTTCGTTGTTGATCTGCTCGACGCACTCCTTGATCAGCCCATAGACTTCCTGCTTGGCAGCGAGGTCGGTATAGCCCGAATAGGCGATGCCGCGCCGCTCGGCCCAGTTGCCGACCGCGCCGATATCGATGTTGATGAAGGCGCAGACCATGTCGCGAGCGTTGCCGAAAACCACCGCTTCCTTGACGTACTGGAAGAACTTGAGCTTGTTCTCGATGTAGTTCGGCGCGTACATCGCACCGTTCGCCAGCTTGCCGACATCTTTCGCGCGATCGATGATCTTCAGGTGGCCTTCGTCGTCGAACATCCCGGCATCGCCGGTCATGAAATAGCCGTCGGCGTTGATCGACTCGGCCGTCGCATCGGGGCGCTTGTAGTACTCCTTGAGCAGCATCGGCCCCTTGACCAAGATCTCGCCGTTCTCGGCGATCCTCACCTCGACGCCCGGCGCCGGCTTGCCGACGCTGTCGAACTTGATCTGGCCGTCCGGCTGCAGGCAAACGTAGGCGCAGGTTTCGGTCTGCCCGTAAAGCTGCTTCAGGTTGATGCCGATCGAGCGGTAGAAGCGGAAAAGGTCCGGGCCGATCGCCGCACCGGCCGTATAGGCGACGCGCACACGGGTCAGGCCGAGGACGTTCTTCAGCGGCCCCAGCACGCAGAGATTGCCGAGCGCGTAGAGCAGGCGGTCGCCGAACGGGACCGGCTTGCCGTCGAGAATATCGGCACCGCAACGCCGGGCCACCTGCATGAAAAAGTGGAACATCTTCTGCTTCAGCGCGCTGGCGTCCTCCATACGGATCATCACCTGCGTCAGCAGGTTCTCGAAGACGCGGGGCGGAGCGAAATAGTAGGTCGGCCCGATCTCGCGCAGGTCGGTCATCACCGTTTCGCCGGACTCGGGGCAATTGATCGTGAACCCGGTGAGCATCGCCTGCGCATAGGAAAACAGGTGGTCGCCGACCCAGGCCATCGGCAGATAGGAAAGGATGTCCTCGTCGGCGGTCAGCCGGTCGAACTCGACGCCGCCGCGCGCCGCGCTAATGAAGGCGTTGTGCGTCAGGCAAACGCCCTTCGGCTTGCCGGTCGTCCCCGACGTATAGAGCATGACGCCGATGTCGTCGGTGCGCCCGTGCGCCACTTCGTCGTCGAGAAAGCCGGGGTGGTTCTGGTTATGAATGCGCCCCATCGCCATCAGCTCTTCGATGTCGTGGATGAAAGGCTGGTTGTAGTGGCGCATTCCGCGCTTGTCGTCATAGACGATGTGCTCGAGCAGCGGCAGCCGATCCTTGATCTCGAGCAGTTTATCGACCTGTTCCTGGTCTTCCACCAGGGCGAAGCGGATGCCGGCATCCTGCAACACGAAGAGCATCTCGTTGGCCACGGCGTCCTGGTAGAGCGGCACCGGAACGCCGCCCAGACACTGCACGGCAGCCATCGCCATGTACAGACGCGGCCGGTTGTCGCCAATGATCGCCAGGTTGTCGCCGCGCTTGAAGCCCATCTCGGCCAGACCGCAGGCCAGCGCCCGCACCTGCTCGGCGACCTCGCGCCACGACGCCGACTGCCAGATGCCGAGATACTTCTCGCGCATCGCGGTTTTTTCACCACGCACTTGGGCGTGATAAAACAACAGGCGAGGAAAGGTATCCGTCGCCCGGGAAGAAGCCATCTCTGGCATTTTGTCTCCTCCGCTTCCATGACCCGCCATCGGTGTGGCGGATAATTATTTGTCGTTTTGAATCGAGCAGCGATTCTATTATTTTTTCGATGCCCGCAATGTGCAGCGCCGCATTACGGCACCTGCTCCTGACTGATCCATCGAGTCGTATTGTGACCCTAGTTTAAGTGGGCCTAACCACTATAATTGTCGCTTGACTGACAATTGGCAAAAAAATGCGGTCGCTGAATGAAATGATCCGAGCATCGGCCTGGGCGCGCGATTTGTCGCCGGAAGAACTCGCGCAGGTGGACGCCGGCGTCGTCGTCCGCACCATCCCGGCCGGCGGTTTCGTGTGCATGAAGGGCGAGCCGGTCGACTACTGGATGGGCGTCGTCGATGGCCTGGTCAAGATGGCCAGCAACTGGAGTTCCGGCAAGACCACCTCATTCACCGGACTGTCGACCGGCGGCTGGTTTGGTGAAGGCTCGCTGCTCAAAACCGACCCGCGCCGCTACGACGTCATCGCCCTGCGCGAATCCCACATCGCCTACATGAGCCGCAGCACCTTCCAGTGGCTGCTCGACCACAGCATCCCGTTCAACCGTTTCCTGATCATCCAGCTCAACGAGCGGCTCGGCCAGTTCATCGGCATGATGGAGCACGAGCGGCTGCTCGGCACCGACGCCCGCCTCGCCCGCTGCCTGGCGTCGATGTTCAACCCGGTGCTCTATCCGGAACACAACCTCGAACTGCAGATCTCGCAGGAGGAAATCGGCCTGCTGGCCGGCGTCTCCCGGCAGCGCGTCAATCAGGCGCTACGCACGCTCGAGGATGCGAGCCTGCTGCGCATCGACTACGGCAGCATCACCATCCTCGACCTGCCCGGGCTGCGCTGCTTCGGCGAGTAAAAAGCGCTTCCGCAAAAAAACGGCGCAGGGGGAAGCGAATCTCCCTGCGCCGTTTTGTCGCTATACCAACAGCTTCCCGCCCGGCCTAGAGCACGCC
>JBAQRB010000172.1:0-7243 GCA_049295655.1 Rhodocyclaceae bacterium | reverse complement strand
ACAGAGGGAGGGGTGCTACTCATGTTTTCGTTTTTTTCTTTTCGTTGTGCCCGTTGTGACCGTTGTGGTTAAAAGCTTTTCACCATTTGAGACTCCAAATGAAGCATCCCGATACCTGCCTGATCCTCGTCGTCGCCCGCGAGCTGGAGGAAACGCTGATCGACGTCCTGCTCGAACACGACGACCTCGTGCGCCGCTTCGGCTCATATCCGGTCGATGCGCACGGTGCGCGCATCGGCTACGCCAACGTCGCCGAGCAGGTGCGCGGCCGCTCGCGGCAGATCGAATTCCAGCTGCTGCTGATGCGCGACGACGTCGACGCGATCTGCGCGGCGCTGCGCGAACACCTGCCGCGTGCCGAAATCACCTACTGGGCCCTGCCGCTGCTCAGCTACGGGAGAATCAATTGAAGCGACTGAAAAAATGGCTGCTCGGCACGGCACTGACGCTCTGCGGCAGCGCATTGCTGGCGCAGGGTGCGCAAACAATGGCCCCCTATCCGAGCGAACTGCCGCGACTCGATCAGGCACTCGATGCCATCCGGCAGGCGCCGCAGGTACAGGCGGCGACGGCCATGATCGATGCCGAGGCGGCGAACCGCGACGCGCTGGAAGCCGGCCCGTACGAATGGGCGGTGCGCCTCGAAGGCCAGCGGCGCCACATCAACGGCGAACAAGGCACGCCAAACCAGCGTTACGGCGAGTGGCGCACTGCGCTCGAACGCCCGTTGCGCCTGCCGGGCAAGGCCGGCATCGACAGTGAAATCGGCGAGCAGGGCATCGCCCAGGCGAGGACGGCCCTCGGCGACGCCCTGCACGAAACGGCGCGCGGCCTGCTCAAGGGCTGGTTCGTCTGGCTGCGCGAACGGGAAAGCGCACGGCAATGGACCTTGCAGAGCGAATCGCTGACCCGCCAGCAGCAGGCCACGGCGCGCCGCGTCCAGCTGGGCGATGCGCCGCGCCTCGAACTGATGCAGAGCGAAGCGGCCAGCGCGCAGGCGAATGCGGCGCTCGCCCAGGCCACGGCACGCGTCGCGGTTGCCGCAGCCGAACTCGGCGCGCGCTTCCCGGCGCTCGCTCTGCCGGCCGACGTTGTCCTGAGTAAGCCGCAGGCGCTGACCGGCAGTCTGGCGCAGTGGCGCGAGCACCTGCTCGAGCACAACCACGAACTGATCCTCGCCCGCTCGGAAAGCCAGCGCGCCCGGCTGCTCGCCGCGCGTACCGACGCCGAGCAGCGCCCCGACCCGACGATCGGCTTTCATGTCGGTTCCGATCGCGGCGGTGCGGAACGCCTGACCGGCATCAGCCTGAGCATTCCGCTGCCCGGCCAGGCGCGCGCCGCCAACGCGCGCCGCGAAACGGCGCTGGCCAGCGCTGCGGCGCAACGCGAAGCGGCGACACGGGCCAGGATCAATGCCGGGATTGCCGCCGGACTGGCCTTCGCCGAAGCGGCCTACGCGTCCTGGCAACGCGCCGAAGACGCCGCACAGCGCATCGAACAGGCTACGGCGCTGACCGTTCGCGCCCGGACGCTCGGGGAAGCCGGACTTGGCGACGTCCTGCTCGCCCAGCGCCAGGCCAACGAAGCGCGCCTCGGCGCCAACAGCGCCCGACTCGACGCACTCGAAACACGCTACCGTCTGGAAGTCGACGCCCACCACCTGTGGCCGGTCGGCGAAAGCGAGCACAGCAACTGAATCGCCGACCGACTTCAAACAGTCACCTGAAAGCTGCATAATCCATGCAGCGCCCCCCTGTCGAGACCGATCAGCGCAACGAAGTGCGGCAAGAGCTGAAAATCTAATATCATTGGGCGGAGTTCCATAAAATTCCGGAAACTGGACAACACAAACATGAAGACAATTTTCCTCGTCGACGACTCTGCGACCATCCTGCTCAGCATCTCGAGCATCCTGACCAAAGCGGGTTATGCCATTGAAAAAGCCTCGAATGCGGAAGACGCTTTGCGCAAGTTTCAGGGCGGGGTGAAAATCGACCTGCTGATCACCGACCTGAACATGCCCGGCATGAACGGCATCGAACTGATCCGCGAAGTGCGCAAGCTGCCCGCCTACAAGTTTGTCCCGATCCTGTTCCTGACCACCGAATCGCAGCAGGCCCGCAAGCTCGAAGCGAAGGCTGCCGGCGCGTCGGGCTGGATCGTCAAGCCGGCGACGGCCGACGAGCTGCTGAACACAATCAAGCTGGTTGTGCGCTAAGCAGATGGAACCCGCTGCCCTCCATCGTCGAATGCTGCTGGTGTTCTCGCTGGTGGCCAGCAGCGCATCGCTCACCGTCTTCATGCTGCACCACTGGTTTCACGAAAGCTTCACCACCCAGCTGGGCCTCTCATCCCGGATAACCGACGCCCTCGGCACCTTCATCCTGTTCGTCGCCTCCTACACATCCTATCGGCTGGTTTCCTTCTTTTTCTACCGCGACGTGCTGTATGGCATGAAGACCGCGAACATCGACAATGAAAGCCGGCTCGGCAACTTCCACAAGGTCGCGGAGGAAGTCTCGGGAGAGCTCAAGCAGGTCCACCAGTTCAACGAAGTCGTACGCGGACAACTCAAGCACGTTATCGACGAAACAGAGAAAGCGGCATTCAATATCGTCGAACGCCTGCAGACGATCGACGTCGTGGTCACCCACCTCGACCGGTTTGTCGCCGGCACGGCCGACGAATCGGCCCAGCTGGCGGTCGACGCCGAAGCGCGGATCGGCAAAAACCAGGATATCGTCGTCAAGATGGCCGGCTACGTGCAGCAGCGGCTGCACGAAGCCGAAACCGATCACAGCCGTATCACGCAGGTGGTGGTGGAGGCACGCTCGCTCGAGTCGCTGGTACAGCTGGTCAAGAACGTCGCCGGACAAACCAACCTGCTCGCCCTCAATGCAGCGATCGAGGCAGCCCGTGCCGGCGACGCCGGGCGCGGCTTTGCCGTCGTCGCCGACGAGGTGCGCAAGCTGTCGGGCGAAACCGAAAATGCGGTCAACAAGATCAGCCAGGGCATTTCGTCGGTCGCGCTATCGATAGAAACGCAGTTCCAGGACAAGCTCTCCAATACCAACCTGGACAAAGAGAAAGTCATGCTCGGACAGTTCTCGACGCAGCTGCACGAACTCGGCAGCAGCTACGAAGAACTGATGCGCCACGAAACCGCAACGCTCAACGAGGTCAGGGACAGCAGTACGCAGCTCGCTTCGATGTTCCTCGAGGCGCAAGCCAGCGTCCAGTTCCAGGACGTGACCCGGCAGCAGATCGAACAGGTGATGCACGCACTGCAGCAGCTCGACGAACACGCCGGACTGCTCGCCGACCGCCTGCGCGCCTATGAAGAAGCCAGTATCACCTACAAGCCGATCGCCCAGCACCTCGAAACCCTCTACGGCAGCTATGTCATGGAAGGGCAGCGCAGCACGCATCGCGCCGTTGCGCCGGTACGGGGAAATTCATCCGGACAGGGCAATGCCTCTTCGGCCAAAGCCGCCCCGGCACCGTCCAACGTCGAACTGTTTTAACGAGGATCATCATGCCCGACAGCCAGCGCATTGCCCTCAGCGAAGACCTCACCATCTACCATGCGCTCGAGCAGAAGCAAACGCTGCTCGAGGCGCTGGACAATACCGGCGTCCTCGAGCTCGACCTGTCGCACGTCGGCGAAATGGACACTGCCGGCCTGCAACTGCTGATCCTGCTCAAGAAGGAAGCGCAGGCGGCCGGCAAGCGCGTATCGATTGTCGCGCACAGCCAGGCGGTGCGCTCGGTGATCGATTTCTGCAACATGGCTACCGAATTCGGCGACCCGCTGGTCATTCCCGCCCACGAAGCCTCCTGAAAAGAGAAAGAAGCCAAGCATGGATGAACTAACCAGCGTCTTCATTCAGGAAAGCCGGGAGCAACTGGCCGAGATGGAAGCCGGCCTGCTGCGCCTCGAGCAGACCCCCGACGACACGAACAACATCAACGGCATTTTCCGCGCCGCGCATACGATCAAGGGCGGCGCCGGCGTCGTCGAATGCAACTTCATCGTCGCCTTCACCCATCTCGTCGAGAACCTGCTCGACTCGCTGCGTAACGGCGAAATCGCCGTTTCCGGCACGCTGGCTACCTTGCTGCTCGAATGCTGCGACCAGATGAGCCGCCTGCTCGACGTGCTCGCCGCCGGCGACCCGGCGCCCGACGCCGCGCTGCAGGCGGCGGGCGATGCGCTCACCGAGCGCTTGAAGCAGTTCATCGCCGCCCAGGGCCAGGCGCCCGGGGAAGGCGCCGCCGGCCTCCAGGTTCACGACGAAGCCGTCGAAGTCGAGACCTCGGGCGGCGGCGTCGTGATCACCGACAGCTGGCACATCTCGGTGCGCTTTGGCGAGAACGTCCTGCGCGGCGGCATGGACCCGCTCTCGTTCATCCGCTACCTCGCCTCGCTCGGCGAGATCCTCGGCATCGAGACGCTCACCGACACCATGCCGGCCGCTGCCGAGATGGACCCGGAATCGTGCTATATCGGTTTCGAGATCCGCTTGCAGACGCGCGCCTCGAAAGCCGACATCGAACGCGTCTTCGACTTCGTCCGCGAGGATTGCGACCTGCGCATCCTGCCGCCGCACAGCAAGCTCGCCGACTACATCAAGCACATCCAGGAACTGCCCGAAGACACCATGCGCCTCGGCGAGATCCTCGTGCGTTGCGGCGCGCTGACCCAGGCCGAAATCGACGAAGGGCTGCAGCGCCAGAAAACATCGGCCGAGGCCGAGTCGACGGGGGAAGAGGCCAGCGAAGCGCCGCCGCAGCTCGGCGACCTGCTGATCGACAACAAGGTCGTGCACAAGGAAATCATCGACGCGGCGATCGTCAAGCAGGCGCAGGTCAGCGAAAACAAGACGAAGGAAGCGCGCCTCGTCCGCGTCCAGGCCGACAAGCTCGACCAGCTGATCGACCTGGTCGGCGAACTGGTGATCGCCGGCGCCTCGGCCAACCTCCTGGCGCAAAAGAGCAAACAGAGCGACCTCGTCGAGGCGACCTCGGTGCTCTCGCGCCTCGTCGAAGACATCCGCGACTCGGCGCTGCAATTGCGCATGGTGCAGATCGGCGAGACCTTCACCCGCTTCAACCGCCTGGTGCGCGACGTTTCCAAAGAGCTCGGCAAGGAGATCGAGCTGTCGATCAGCGGCGCCGATACCGAACTCGACAAGACCGTCGTCGAGAAGATCGGCGACCCCTTGATGCACCTCGTGCGCAACTCGCTCGACCACGGCATCGAACCGGCCGCCCTGCGCCTGCAGCGCGGCAAGCCGGCGACCGGCCACGTCGCGCTCAATGCCTTCCACGACTCGGGCAGCATCGTCATCCAGATTTCCGACGACGGCGGTGGCCTGAACAAGGACAAGATCCACGCCAAGGCCGTCGAGCGCGGGCTGATCCAGCCGACGCAGACGCTCTCCGACGCCGAGATCGTCAACCTGATCTTTGAACCGGGTTTCTCGACCGTCGACAAGGTCTCCAACCTCTCCGGGCGCGGCGTCGGCATGGACGTCGTTCGCCGCAACATCCAGGCGCTGCGCGGCGCGGTCGATGTCGATTCGGTCGAGGGCGAAGGGGCGACCTTCACGATCCGCCTGCCGCTGACGCTGGCGATCATCGACGGCTTCCTGGTCGGCATCGACAAGGCATCGTACGTCATCCCGCTCGACACCGTCGTCGAGTGCATCGAGCTCAAGAACCTGCCGACCGACCGCAACTTCCTCAACCTGCGCGGCGAGGCGCTGCCCTTCATCCGCCTGCGCGAGCTGTTCGAGGTGGCCGGCGAGCCGCCGCCGCGCGAGAACATCGTCGTCGTGCAGTTCGCCGGCAAGCGCGCCGGGATCGTCGTCGATCAGCTGATGGGCGAATTCCAGACCGTGATCAAGCCGCTCGGCGCGATGTTCCGCCACCTGCGCGGGATCGGCGGATCGACCATCCTGGGCAGCGGCGAAGTCGCGCTGATCCTCGACGTCGCCGCACTGGTCCAGGCCGTCAGCCAGAACGAGGAACACCGGCTGCTGGCGGCACCGGCACAGCACAGGCTTTCTGCCCTCCAGAACGCGCACTAAAAAATTTTCAGAGAGTTAAGCTCATGTTCAAAAATTTCAAAATCGGCACCCGGCTTGCGATCGGTTTCGGACTGGCCCTGGTCATGCTGGCCGTCGTTGCCTTCATCGGCGTTACCCGCATGGCGGGCATGAGCGACGATATCGACAAGATGGTCAATGACCGTTTCCCGAAAACGGTGCAGGCCAACAATGTCATCGACGCCCTCAACAACATCGCGCGCAACGTACGCAATGCCTATATCTACACGGGAGAGGAACAACAGCGGGCCCTCGATACGATCCCGGCGCAAAGAAAGATCATTTCCGATAATCTGGAGAAGCTGCAAAAATCGGTCACCAGCGAACAAGGCAAAGAGCTGATCAAGAAGATCGGCAACGCCCGCACCGCATACGTTGGCTCACAGGACAAGTTCCTCGAACTACTCAAGGCCGACAAGCGTGCCGAAATCGTTACCCTGATGCAGGGCGAGTTCCGCAAGACGCAGGCCGATTACATTGCAAGCATCAACGCACTGATCGAATTCCAGACTACCGCCATGGAAAAGGCCGGCAAGGATGCCGAAGCCAGCTACCAGTCGGCACGGACCCTGATGCTCGCGCTGTCGCTGGCCGCGCTGATCGTTTCGATTCTTTTCGCCTGGTGGGTCACGCGTTCGATCACCCGCCCGGTCAACGAAGCGCTCGACGCTGCGACCCGCCTGGCCGACGGCGACCTGACGGTCAAGCTCGAATCCGACAGCAAGGACGAAGTCGGCCTGCTGATGGGCGCCATGCAGAACATGATCGGCAAGCTCACGCAGATCATCGGCGAGGTGCGCAGCGCCGCCGACAACCTGACCAACGCCGCCGGCCAGGTTTCGGCGACCGCCCAGTCACTCTCGCAGTCGTCTTCCGAGCAGGCCGCCAGCGTCGAGGAAACCACCTCCAGCATGGAGCAGATGACCGCGTCGATCGCGCAGAACACCGAGAACGACAAGGTCACCGACGGCATGGCGTCGAAGGCTGCCAAGGAAGCGGCTGAAGGCGGCGACGCCGTCGGCAAGACGGTCGAGGACATGAAGAGCATCGCCAGCAAGATCGGCATCATCGACGACATCGCCTACCAGACCAACCTGCTGGCACTCAACGCGGCGATCGAAGCCGCGCGTGCC
>JBAQRB010000171.1:0-7245 GCA_049295655.1 Rhodocyclaceae bacterium | reverse complement strand
CACTGGCAGTCAGCGCCAGCAGGCGCTGCCACCAGCTGGCTTCGCCGCGCGCGGCCAAGAGCAGCAATTCGTCGTCGCTGCAGGCGAGGATCGGCGAGCGCAGGATTTGCGCGAGTTGCAGGTCGGCGACCGGCGTGACGAGGAATTCGAGCAGCGCAACGATGTCGCGCGCCTCGAGCGTATCGAGCAGGCCGCCGCGCGATGCCGCGTCGAAAGGAATGCCCGCCGCACCGAGCGCGCGCTCGTATTCGGCAAGTTTGCCGCGACTGCGCGTGAGCAGCATGATGTCGCCGTAGCGCAGCGGGCGGCGCGTACTGCGCCCGTCGCTCGTCCGTTCATCGACCTGCCAGACGCCGACCATCGCGACTATCGTTTCAGCCAGTCGCTCGGCGTCGCAACGGCGGCGCGAGTCGACCGGATCGCTGTCGGCTTCGCGCAGCGGGTCGCGCAAGCCGGTGCGCGGCGACGCACCGCCCTCTTCGTCCGCCGCGCCATCGTCAGCACCGTATAGCGGCAGCAATTCGACGCGCCCCGGAAGCGCGCCGGCAAACGATGTCTGTTCGCGGAAGGGGGCAAATTCGGAAACGCCAAGGAACAGCGCGTTGACCACGTCGATGATCGGCTGCGCGTTGCGCCGCGTGCTGTCCTGTTCGCAGCGCACGGCACGAAATTCGCGCTGCAGGAAATCGGCGGCGGCGGCAAAGAGCTTGGGTTCGGCACGGCGGAAGCGGTAAATCGACTGCTTCGGGTCGCCGACCAGGAAAACGCCGGGCCGCACCGCGTCCGAGTAAGCGCCAAGCCAGGCGAGCAGGATCTGCCACTGCAGCGGGTTGGTGTCCTGGAATTCGTCGAGCAGCACGTGGCTGTAACGCGAATCAAGCCGGACCTGCAGAAAGGCGGCCGTTTCCTCGTCGCGCAGCAACTGCAGCACACGCCATTCGGCATCGACGAAATCGATCTGCCGACGCGCCGCCTTGAAGGCTTCGACGTGCGCGAGGAAAGCCTGCAGCACCCGGCAGGCGTGCCGGTTGAAAACATAGATGCACTCTTCGCACTGCTGCGCGAGGCAGGCCAGAATCTGCCCGCCCAAACGCGCATGCAGGTCGAGGAAGTGCGCTGCACGATCGGCGCCGAAACGCTTGTCGAGCGCTTTGGAGGCCTTGCGCGAACGCAGCGTGTCGGTTTTGGTGAGCAGCGCTTCGCGCAGCCCGGCAAAGCACTCGCCCGGCAGCGCAGCGTCGAGTGCGGCCGAGAGCCGCGCCGCCAGCTTGCGGTCGGTGTCCAGCTCGCTCATTTCGAGCAAGCCGAGGTAGGCGTGAAATTCGAGTTGCCAATTGCCCCAAGCGCCGGCAAAGAAGTCGTCGAGTGCCGTTGCCTGCTCGCCAACCCCCAGCTGCGTGCGCAGTTCGTCGAAGACATGCGCCAGCGGATCACCGTGCCCTTCGCTGAAGGCCAGCCACTCGGAACGGCGGTCGATGCCGCGGCGTACCAGCCGGCGCGTCGAATCAAGCCCCGCTTCAGCGAGCAGCCAGACGAAACTCAGGCTCAGCTCGTCGTCCGGCGCCTTTTGCAATTCGACGGCGAACGACTGCCACCACTCGTCGAACAGCCGCGAGTCGGAATCGACCAGCGTCGCGCCCGCCAGATTGGCCGACAGCGGTGCCGCGGCAACGAGTTGCAGGAACCAGCCGTGGAAGGTGTTGACCGCGAGGCCCGGCTGCGCGCCAACGACGCGCTCGTAGAGCAGGCGGGCATTGCGTAGCGTGACGCCGTCCGGATCAAGCGCCACACCGCGCTCGGCGAGGAAAGTCCGCACATTGGCTTCGCGGTCGGTGGCCAGCAAACGCAGCCAGTCGACGACGCGTTCCTCGATCTCGCGCGCCGCCTTGCGCGTGAAGGTGATCGCCAGAATTTCAGCGGGCGCGACGCCGGCGAGCAGCAGGCGAACGATGCGCGAAGCGAGCAGCCAGGTCTTGCCGCTGCCAGCACAGGCCTCGACCACGACGCTGCGCGCCGGGTCGAGCGCCAGCGTAATGAGCTTGCTGGCGTCAGACATAGGGCCGCCGACACAGGCCGCTCATTTCGCACCACTGGCATTCGCGATCCGTGCCGTGCGCCGGCAAGGGTGCGCCGCCATGCATGGCGTCGAACGCCGCACGCAGACGCTCGCCCTGAGCCGCCGCATCGAACATCAGGCTGCCCTCGTCGTCGCCGGCGGCCACGGCAACGATGCGCTCGTCGTCGAGCGCGACATAGGCAGCCTGCGCCGCGTCGCCATGCAGCAGCGCATAGGCCGGCAGCTGCACGTCGTCGGCCAGCCGTTCGCGGATTTTTGTTGCGCTCTGCGTCTTGTAGTCGAGCAGCGAAACGCTGGCCTCACCGATGCCGATCGTGTCGATGCGGTCGATCCGCCCATAGAGTTCGACGCTACCCCCCGCCGCAAGCGGCAAGAGACGGCTGACGCGGGTCTCGGCCTGCGCCCAGCGCCAGCCCGCCGCCTCGACGCCACGCTGCCAGTCGAGATAGGCGGCCAGCCGCTTCTCCCAGCGCAAACGCCAGCCGATGGCGAGGAAATTTTCTTCGACTGCCGGTGCGAACACCTCGGCGACGCAGGCCTGCAAGGCAAGCAGCGCTTCTGTTTCGTCCAGCTCCGAGATCAGCGGATGACGGGCGTGGAAACGTTCGAGCACGCGATGCACCAGCGCGCCGTAATCGCTCTTGCCCATCTCCTCGCTGACCTCGTCCATCTCACCGAGGCCCAGCACGTGGCGTGCGAAGAAACGATAGGGACAGGCGACGAGGCTGGCGTAGGCGCTCACCGAAACCCGCTGCGGAATCAGCGCTGCCGGCGCGACGGGTGCGGCACCGCGCGTGGCGCCGGGCGCACTGTCCGCCGCCGGCTGCGCTTCGTGCCGCGCCGGCAGGGGCGGACGGTGCAGATCGTCGCTCCAGGCCAGCCGGTGCAGCGTCGCCAAGAGATCGAGGTCGGGCGCCAGCAGATTGGCCTCGCCATCGTGTTCGGCCTGCCAGGTGACGACAACACGCTGCACGGTGGCGAGCAGCAACTCGAGATCGCGGCGCAATTCGCACTCGGCGTTCTCGCGCGTCGGCAAGCCGAGTTCGCGGCGTACCGACTGGTTGAAAAAGGCGCCCCCGGCGGCCGGCGTCAGCTGGCGTGCGTCGCCACCGAGCAGCAGGGCAGCCTCGAAGCGACGCAGGCAGACGGCGTTGAGCGGCGTCAGGACAATCGGGCTGGCGATGCTGCCATCGCGGAAACTGGCCGCCTCGAACTCGCGGTTGAGCCAGTCGCGCCACGCCGAAAACGAGAACAAGGCACTGCTGCCGTCGAGCTCCTGCCGACGCGCCGCAAGCAGGTCGAGCAGCGCCTTGCCGGCCGGGTCGGCGAGCAGCAGAGGCAATGCCGCGAGCGCTTCGAGCGACTTGTTCAGGCGGTCGATCCAGCGCGGCAGCGGCGCCGGGCGCGAACGCAGCAGCGTGCTTGCCGCCTCGATACGGTCGAGCAGCGTGCTGCCCAGGGCTTTTGCGGCAAGCGCTTGTGCATCGTCGGCATCGTCGCGGGCGGCCAGCAAACACTGCCGGAAGCGCGCCAGACCGGCGCGTGCCGATGCGCGGCGGATCGCCGATTCCAGCGCGAAGACGGCGGCCTTGCGCCCGGCTTCAGGGCAATCGGCAAAGACGTAGGGGGATTTGCAGAGATCGAGGACATCGCGGTAATAGGCACCGCCGGCCGCGATTTCAACCAATGCGTCGATCGCCGCCGCTGCGCGCGAGGTGGAGAGCAGCCAGCCGGTTTCATCGACGACCAGAATCTCCTCGCGCTCAAGCAGCGCGCGCACACGGCGTGCGGTCAGACGGTCCTGGGTGATCAGCACGATGCGCCGCAAGCCTTCGTCGAGCCAGTTGCCGACCTGCGCGACGGCGGCCTGCGCCTCCTGCTCACGACCCATCGCCGGAACGAGCTGCAGCCGGCCGGCCAGCGGGCTATCCGGCAACTGGGCCGCCAGCGCCAGCGCGCGATCGTACAGGGGATCGGCAGACGCAGCGGCGCTCTCCGGCCAGGCGGCAGCGAGAGTCGCCAGTAACGGCGTGCTTGCGGCCGAACGCGGTGCCGGATGAAACAGCGCCACGGGTTGGCGCTCGGCGTAGCGCACCAGAAAATCGCGCTCGGCGGGGTCGAGCGACTCACTCGGCGCCGCGTCGAGCAGGACCAGCAAGGGCCGCTCGGCGAGTTCGGCGAGTCGCGCCAGGCGCAGGCGATAGAGCGCCGCGGCATCGGGCCGGCCGGCGCCGGAAAGCGCCCGCCACAGTTCGTGCACGACGCGCGCCTCGAAGGCCAGCGGTGCCGAGGCACGCAGCGCGTAGGCCTGTTCAAGCTGGGCGGTGAGCGCGGCTTCGTCGGTCGGCAGGCGAACGGCGGCAGCCGTCAACTCGTCGAAGAGAGCGGCCATTTCGCTGGCAATGCCCCACAAGGCGCCTTCGTCGAACCACTGGCGATCGCGCAGCGCTTCGTGCAGCAGGACGAGCCGCTCGCTATCGGCCAGCGGCGCTGAAAGATCGGGAATAGGCGACGTTTGCGCCCAGTGCGTCAGCGTATCGAAGGTCGGCAGCAGCAGCGGCCGCCCGGCAACGCGCAGCAGGGCATGACGCAACTCGGCGGCAATCGGCTGCGCCGGTGCGAAAACAAGAACTGCGGAAAAGTCGCCCGAGCGGTGCGGGGCAGAAAACCCGCTGCAGCGCTCAAGCATCGCCGCCGCAACGGTTTCGAGAAAGTCCTCGCCGGGCGGCAGCGGCGTCGAGGCGAGCGACGGTTCAGCCGGCTCGCCGGCCATGAGCAGGGGCATTAGTGGAATGCAGCGGGGAAAATAACGGACTCAGCGCTCCAGATACTGCAGCTTGTCCGGCTTGTTGTTCCACTCGTCGGCATCGGCGAGGCCTTCCTTGCTCTCGGTGATTGCCGGCCAGACCTTGGCCAACTCGGCATTGAGCGCGATGAACGACTGCTGCGCATCGGGCACGTCGTCCTCGGCAAAAATCGCTTCGGCCGGACATTCGGGAACGCACAACGTGCAATCGATGCACTCCTCAGGGTCAATCACGAGGAAATTCGGGCCTTCTCGGAAACAATCGACGGGGCAGACGTCAACACAGTCAGTGAATTTACATTTGACGCAATTTTCGGTAACGACGAAGGCCATGATATTTTCCCGCGGCAAGATCAGGACAAAAACTATAGCGCATTTGCCACACGACCGTCAGCCCCGCTTCCCATGCCGGAGATTTTTCGCTAGGATCGCTTTTCACGCTACACTTCGCACCTGATATTCCAATATTTTTCCCACCGTCCCAGATCAAGCAAGAGGCTTTTTGATGAGCGAGCATATCCATTACGTTACCGACGACAGCTTTGGCACCGAGGTACTTCAGTCGCCGCAGCCGGTACTGGTTGACTACTGGGCGGAATGGTGCGGCCCATGCAAGATGATTGCACCGATTCTCGACGAGATCGCCAAGGAATACGCCGGTCGCCTGAAGGTCGCCAAGCTGAACATTGACGACAACCAGAAAACCCCCGCGAACTATGGCATCCGCGGCATTCCGACGCTGATGCTGTTCAAGAACGGCAACATCGAGGCGACAAAGGTCGGTGCGCTCTCCAAATCGCAGCTCACCGCATTCATTGACAGCAATCTGTAAAATCATTACCCTCGGCCAGGAAGTTCTAGTGGTGCGGCGACAGACAACAGAAAGCCCACACTGAATTTCCCGGCCAAGTATCATTGATTCAAAATACCGCCATCCTGCTTCTGGCCGTAAAGTAAGCGCATCGCATCCCCGCAACACCCCAAGCCCCCATACCCGTACGCGTTTCATTCGCGGCAACGCTCAGCGCATCCGTTTCTTCTCTTTTCCCTCTTTCGCAAATGCACCTATCCGAACTCAAAGCCCTACATGTAAGCCAGCTCCTCGAAATGGCCGTCACCAACAACGTTGATGGCGCCAACCGCCTGCGAAAACACGAACTGATCTTCGCGCTGCTGAAGAACCAGGCCAAAAAGGGCGAGACCATTTTTGGCGACGGCACGATGGAGACGCTGCCGGACGGCTTCGGTTTCCTGCGCTCGCCCGATACCTCGTACCTGGCCAGCACCGACGACATCTACGTCAGCCCTAGCCAGATCCGCCGCTTCAACCTGCACACGGGCGATACGGTCGAGGGCGAAATCCGCACACCGAAGGATGGCGAGCGCTACTTTGCGCTGGTCAAGGTCGACAAGATCAACGGCGAAGCGCCCGAAGCGTCGAAGAACAAGATCCTCTTCGAGAACCTGACGCCGCTGCACCCCGCCGAGCACATGAAACTCGAACGCGAAATTCGCGGCGAGGAAAACGTGACCAGCCGTATCATCGACATTATCGCGCCGATCGGCAAAGGCCAGCGCGGACTGCTGGTGGCGAGTCCGAAAAGCGGCAAGACGGTAATGATGCAGCACATCGCGCACGCCATTACGACCAATCACCCGGACGTCAAGGTCTTTGTTCTGTTGATCGACGAACGCCCGGAAGAGGTGACCGAAATGACGCGCTCGGTGCGCGGAGAAGTGGTCGCCTCAACCTTCGATGAGCCGGCAACCCGTCATGTGCAGGTCGCCGAAATGGTCATCGAAAAAGCCAAACGCCTGGTCGAACACAAGAAGGACGTGGTCATTCTTCTCGACTCGATCACTCGCTTGGCGCGCGCCTACAACACCGTGCAACCGGCATCCGGCAAGGTGCTAACCGGCGGCGTCGACGCCAACGCGCTGCAAAAGCCCAAGCGTTTCTTCGGCGCTGCGCGCAACATCGAGGAAGGTGGATCGCTGACCATCATCGCCACCGCGCTGATCGATACCGGTAGCCGCATGGACGACGTGATTTACGAAGAATTCAAGGGTACCGGCAATATGGAGATCCACTTGGATCGCCGCATGGCCGAAAAACGCGTTTACCCGGCGATCAACGTCAACCGCTCGGGCACCCGCCGCTAGGAACTGCTGCTCAAACCGGACGTCCTGCAAAAAATGTGGGTGCTGCGCAAGCTGCTCTACAATATGGATGATTTGGAAGCGATGGAGTTTTTACTCGACAAGATCAAGGCCACCAAGAACAACGGCGAATTTTTCGACTCCATGCGCCGTTAATCGGGCAACGCCAAGCCGGCATTGCAACTTTCAAACGAATCAAGGA